>JACVCT010000203.1 GCA_016741895.1 Gemmatimonadaceae bacterium
GTGGCGGTGCCCGCCGTGAGCACGGAATGACGGCAGGTCCGGCCGATCGCGCCACGACCTGGGAACGTGTGGCCGCGGTGGATCAGATCGAAGCGGCGTTCCCGTTGGGTGTGACGCTGGCCGATGGCACTCGCGTGTGTCTGGTGCGAGATGACAGCGCGGTGCATGCCGTGGAGGACCGCTGCCCGCACCGCGATTTTGCCTTGTCGGGTGGTGATGTGGTGGCACCCTGTGTGCTCGAGTGTCCGTGGCATGGCGCGCGTTTCGACGTGCGGACGGGGGAAGTCCTGCAGGGGCCGGCCACCGATGCGATTCGGGTGTACGAGGTCCGGGTTGAAGCCGGTGCGGTGTGGGTGCGGGGTGCGAGTTCAGCAGCTGGTGGTTGAACCCAAAACTCGAAACCTGAACTCACAACTCGAAACTGATCAGTTCCGGGTTTTGGGTTCGAGTTCGGAGTCATGAGTTGACCGGCTACTGATCAGTTCCGGGTTTTGAGTTCGAGTTACGAGTTGGTGGTTAACGGAGGACCCAGAACCCGAAACTTGAACTCACAACTCGATACTGATCAGTTCCGGGTTTTGAGTTCAGGTAATGAGTTGTAAGTGGATTAGTCGTTGCTGGCAGAATCGTTTACTCAAACCAGGCACCCCCGATGTCCGCTGCCCTCGCCCCCCGCTCCGACTTTCCGCTGCTGGCCTCCAACCCCGGCCTGCACTACCTGGACTCGGCTGCCACCTCGCAGAAACCGCGCGTGGTGCTTGATGCGCTGCGCGACTTCTACGAAACGGCCAACGCCAATCCGCATCGCGGCGCCTACGCCCTGTCGGCGCTGGCCACCGAGCGCTACCACGACGCGCGGCACACCATTGCCCGCTTTGTTGGACTGGCCGACAGCGACTGCCTCATCTTCACGCGCGGCACCACCGAGAGCATGAATTTCGTGGCCTCGGCCTGGGGCCCAAGTAACGTGCAGGCCGGTGACGAGATCATCATCACGGCGCTTGAGCACCATGCCAACTTCGTGCCCTGGCAGCAGCTGGCCCTGGCCACCGGCGCCACGCTGCGCATCGTGGAGCTCACCGACCGCCAGACCATCGATCTCGACCACCTGCGTGACCTGCTCTCGCCACGCACCCGCGTGGTGGCGCTCACGCACGTCTCCAACGCGGTGGGTGCCATCACACCGCTCGCCGAGGCCGTGCGGCTCATCCGCTCGCGCAGCGCCGCGATCATTGTGGTGGACGGCGCGCAGGCCGTGCCGCATCTGCCGGTGCACTTCGATACGCTCGACGTCGACTTCTATGCCTTCAGCGGCCACAAGCTGCTCGGGCCCATGGGCATCGGCTGTCTCATTGGCCGGCGCGCGCTGCTCGAGTCCATGTCACCCTACCAGTTTGGTGGCGACATGATCGAATGGGTTCACGACACCCATAGCACCTGGAACGTCATCCCGCACAAGTTCGAAGCCGGTACGCCCAACGCGGCAGATGCCGTGGCGCTTGCTGCAGCCGTGCGGTATCTGGAGTCACTGGGCATGGACAATGTGCGTGCGCACGAGTTGGCCCTGCTGGAGCTCGCGGATGCCCGCGTGCGTGAGCTGCCCGGTGTGACGGTGTACGGCCCGCCACCGGCCGAACGCAGTGGCGTGGTGAGTTTCTCGCTGGCCGACGTGCATCCGCATGACCTGGCCACCATTCTCGACCAGCATGGCGTCTGTGTGCGGGCCGGGCATCACTGCGCGCAGCCGCTCATGCGCCGGCTTGGTGTGAGCGCCACGGCGCGCGCATCGTTCTACGTCTATAGCGATGCATCGGACGTCGAGGCACTGGTGCATGCACTGCAGGCGGCGCAGGCCCTGTTCGCCACCGCCGACAGCCCGACCTGAGCCTTTCGAACGTGAGCAGCGTGTCCTCACTCGCGGCCATGTATCAGGAGGCGCTGCTCGCGCATCATCGCGCGCCGCGCAACAAGCGCGAGCTGGCGGCGCCGACCGGCGTGGCGGTGCACAAGAACCCCGTGTGCGGCGACGAGATTCGCGTGATGGTGCGCGTGGAGGACGGGCGTCTTGCGGACGTGAGCTTTGGTGGGCAGTCCTGCTCCGTGGGCACGGCGTCCGCCAGTCTCATGACCGAGGCCGTGCAAGGGCTGCCTGTGCGCGAGGCGCTGGCCATGGCCGACAATCTCGACGCCATGCTGTCCGGCGACCCCGAGGCCGTATTGCCTGAGTCACTGGCGCCGCTGCGCAGCGTGGCGCCGTTTGCTGGTCGGCATGGCTGTGCGCGATTGCCGTGGACGGGACTGCGTGAGGCGCTTGCCGGCTCGCGACTGACTGGAGGTTGAACTGATTACCACGGACTTCGCGGACAACCAGGGAAACAACAGGAGGACTGCGGAAGGTGGTCTGGGTTGAACTGCCTTGTCGCGGATAGCACGGATGGGGCGGAAACTGCACGGATCAAGATTCATTGAAGGCATGCTGTTTCTCCTCTGCGCCCTCTTTCTCCTCCGCGCCTTTGCGTGAGCTGTTGACGATCTTGTCGAATCCCTGAGTGTTGGTGTCGAGGCCAGATCCCTGACCAGCTCACGCAGAGGCGCAGAGGAAGCAGAGGTCGCAGAGGGGGGATTGGTGCTGACTGCCGAGCTCGCCGGCTGGAAACCCGACTCGTAGTTTGGGGAAGCAGCCCGGTTGGAATGTTGTGTGGTATCTCCCCTCCCCAATCCTTCAGGAAGGCTGGCCCAATGTCCCGGCTTCCCCCCATACTCCGCCATGTCGCGGTGATTTGCTCAGTCACGGCAATGCTGAGCACTCAGGCCTTGGCTCAGCGCGCGACCGATGGCGTCACGGTATCCGGCATCGTGCTGGTGGATTCGCTCGAGCGGCCCATTGCCGGAGCCGAGGTGGAGCTGGTCGGCACCACATATCGCACACGATCCGACTCGGCCGGCGCATTCAGTCTTCGAAGCGTGCCGGTGGGCGCCTATCGTCTGCAACTGCGTGCGGTGGGATACGCGCCGCTGGTACTGGACGTGCAACTCACGGCGGAAGGCCTCGAAGGTATTGAAGCGCTGCTGCGGCCGGTGGCGCAGGAGCTTGAACGGGTGCGCATTCGCGCCAGTCTCACACCGACGGCGCGTCATCTCATTGACTTCGAGATACGGCGCAAATTTGGCATCGGCAAGTTTCTCGACTCCACCAGCCTGTGGGCCTACGGTGGGCCGCAGGCCTGGTACCGAGCCATTACGGCGGAAGTCCCGGGCATGCGTGCCATGGTTTATGGCAGCAGTCTGGCGCTCGCGCGGGGCGGTCGTGGACCAACGAGCCTCTCGCAACCCATGCCCGCTGGAGACACCGCGGACCAAAGGCGGGGCGCACAAAAAGCGTGCTACCTGCGTGTGATTATCGACGGCCAGATCCGCTACAACACCAATGTGGGCGAAACCCTGTTCGATTTGACCACCTACGATGGCCCGCCCATCGTCGCGGCCGAGGTGTACTCCACAGCGCAGCTCCCCGCCGAGTTCAATCGGCTGTCGGACTATTCCTGCGGCGCCATCGTGCTCTGGACGAAGCGCTGACTGCCGCGACTCCATGGTTCGGTAACGCGCGCCGCGGTTGCCAAGGCGCGTGCGGCATGACTCATTTCTGGCATGTACGCACTCGCCATCCTCCGCTATCGTCGCCCGTTCGAAGAAGTCGCGCCGCACGTGGACGCGCACCGGGCCTATCTTCGCGAGCTCAAGGCTCAGGGTCTGCTCATCGCCTCGGGGCCCTTTGATCCGCGCGCCGGCGGCGGGCTGTTGCTTCGAGTACCCGACGACGATGTGATCGGCACGCTCGATCGCATCCGCGACGGCGACCCATTCAGCAAGCTCTCGCTGGCGCAGTACGAGCTGCTACCCTGGGCTCCGGTCATCGGCAAGGACGACCTCGACCGACTCTAGGCCCTCAGTGGCCGCGCTGCGACCTCAGCGGCCGCAGCGCGAGGTCACCACGAGCGCATTGCCCACCGGCCGCTCCGAGGGATCGGACGGCCGGTTGCGCAGCTGACCGGCGCCGGTCTCGGGGTCGCGCACCACCAGAGCACTCGAGCCGCCGCCGTCGAGATTGATGGCCGTGCTCGCGCCCAGCAGGCGCAGCAGCGTACCAGTCTGCTCGAGCGACGTGCCCACGCTGCGTGTGGGTTGACGCCCGTCGATCACCACGAGCCAGGCGCGGCGCCCATCGCGACTGAGACCAAACGCCGAGCGCGGATTGGGGCCGCGGAAGCCGGCGTTGCCTTCACTGTGGACATCGGCCGTGAGCGTGCTGTCGCGCAGCAGAATGGGGCGACCGGCCACGGCATGCATCACGCCAGCCGGCACGGAGTCGCGCAGCCGCTGCAGCCCGATGTCGAGACTCAGCGTATCGCCCACCTGCACCGCCCAGGTGGTTTGCGGCGCGACATGCAGCAGCAGGGTATCGCCGAACACGAGGGTGTCGCGCGCCGTGCCGCGGGCCAGCACATAGCGGCCGCGTCGCGTGGCCGGACCGTCGTCCGGTGTACCAACGGGATTGAGTCGATAGACACGTCGGCGCACAGCCGTGTCGAGCGGCACGCCCCAGCGCGCGTCCACGATGCCCATGCTGCGCAGCGCCGGCCTGTTCCACGCATTGAGCGCCAGACTGCCACTGGGCGTGCGCAGCAGGCCACGTGTGCGCAGCGTGTCCATGTGCACCGCTCCCTGGCCATCCACCCACAGCACCGGCTTGCTGTCCGGTCCGGCCAGCACCCGCCCATGTTCGATGTGCGCATTGGTGGGCACGCCAGCTGGCGCAAAGAGAAAGAAGTCGGCGTTGATGGCGGCAATGGCACGCGCCGCCGCCAGTTGCGCCGCCAGCAGGGCGGAGGTGGTACGACGGCCAACGGCCGTTTCTGCGCCCTTGCTGGCCACGAGCCCCGTGCAACGCAGGTCAAGCTCCAGCACACTGCTCCGCCATGGCCCGGCGTTCTGCACCAGCGTGTACGCCAGCGCGCCCTCCGCGACCTGCAGCGGCGCCACCACGCTGTCCACCAGCCCGCTCGCAGGCAGCGCGTCGATATGGGCTGGTAGCGTGGCCGTCCCGGCGGACGTGCGGGCGCGTCGCCCCGCGCAGGCCGCCAGCAGCGTGGTGCCAGCCAACAGGATCAGGAGAGCACGCAGGCGCTGCGCCTCGGACGGCATGTGGTGCCCATGGCACCGGGTGACTGACGGGGTTGCAGCAGGCATGGGGGGCACAGAGGGGAGTGATTATCTTGAGCAAATGTACTCCGGCTCCGTCGTCACGCGTGTGCACGCGCGCCTGCAGCATCTGGCCGACAGCGGACGTGGCGCGACCGTGGTGTTTGGCTGGGGCCTGTTGCAGGGCTGCGTGTTTCCCGGTCTCGCGGACCTGTTCTTTCTGCCACTGGCGCTGTCACGGCCGGAGCGTGCCTATCGCCTCGCGCTCGTGGCCACGGCCGGCACCCTGATTGGCAGCGTGCTGCTGTACTGGCTGGGCGCGGAGGCGCTCACCCTGCTGCAGGGGCCACTCGCGCGTGTGGTGGGCATGACACCGGCCGCGCTCGACGCCGCCCGCGCGCAGCTCGCCACCTACGGCGCCTGGCTGATTTTTGCGAGCACCATGAGCCCGGTGTCCACCAAGCTGACGAGCATTGCCTCGGGCGCGGTGGGCGTGTCCTTCGTGAGTTTTGTGGGCGCACTGCTGGCGGGGCGCCTGCTGCGCACCTTCGTGCTCGCCTGGCTGGTGCGCAATGGCGGCGCGCATCTCGTCAACCGCTGGATGGCGCGGCGTCACCTCGAAACGCACACGCACACTGCAGATGCGTCGCGAACACCGCCTGCCCCGTAACCGATGTCCATGTCTGACCACGAGCGCCATCGCGTTGACGCGCTGATGCAGGACCTGCCCGGCCTGCTGGCGTTTCTCCGCGCCGCCGAGTCGCTCAAGCACACCACCCGCACCTCGTGGACCAGCGCCGGTGTGCATGAAACGGTGGCCGCGCACACCTGGCGGCTCTGTCTCATGGCTCTGGTGCTCGCACCCTACCTGCCCGGCATCGATCTTGGCCGGCTGCTGCGCATCTGTCTCGTGCATGATCTGGGCGAAGCCATCAGCGGCGATATCTCGGCCGTCCTGCAGGTGGGTGCGCCGAGCAAGGCTGAGCAGGAGCGTGCCGATCTCGAACAGTTGACGGCTCCACTGCCGGTGTCGCTGCGCGCGGAGTTCCTGGCACTCTGGGATGAGTACGAGCAGGCCGCCACACCGGAGGCCCGCATGGCCAAGGGACTCGACAAGCTCGAGACCATCCTGCAGCACAACCAGGGCGCCATGCCACCGGGCTTCGACTTCCGCTTCAACTTGCAGTACGGCGCACAATACACGCAGCACGATCCGGTGCTGCAGGCCCTGCGCGCCGTGCTGGATGCCGAGACCGAGGCGCGGGCGGTGGCATCAGATGATGTGTCGGGCGGAACGACGTGAGCGAGACGGCTACGCCCGACGGTTTTCGCTTTGAAGTGAGCGCGTCGCCACTCGGCAGTTCGCATCTTGGTGCGCGCAGCGGACGATTCTTCACACCCCACGGTGTGGTGGAGACGCCGGCCTTCATGCCGGTGGGCACCCATGCCTCGGTGCGTGGGCTCGCCATGCCGGAGCTCGTGGCGGCGGGCGCGCGCATGGTGCTCGCCAATGCCTATCACCTCTATCTGCGTCCGGGCGACGAGATGGTGCGCGCCCTGGGGGGTGTGCATGCCTTCGCGCGCTGGGATGGGCCCCTGCTCACCGACAGCGGTGGCTACCAGGTGTTCTCCCTGTCACGCTATCGGCAGGTCGACGAAACCGGCGTCACGTTCAAGAACAAGCTCGACGGCTCGATGCATCACTACACGCCGGAACGTGTGATGCAGATCGAGCGCAACATCGGCGCCGATGTCATCATGCAGCTCGATGAGCTCATCGCCGGTGGCGCCGATCATGACGCGTCGCGCGCGGCCATGGAACGCAGTCTGCGCTGGCTCGATCGCTGTCGCGCGGAGTTCGATCGCATTTCGCGCGAGGGCCGGGCGCCGGCGCGCGAGTTCGTGGTGCCCGATGGTGCGCCGCCGCTGGCCACGCACGACCCGGCCCGCGATCTCATTCCGCCCGTGCAGGCACTCTTTCCCATCGTGCAGGGTGGCACGTACGCCGACCTCAGAAAGGCCAGCATTGCCGGCATTCTGCAGTCTGGCGACTGGCACGGCGTGGCCGTAGGCGGGCTGTCAGTGGGCGAGGCCAAGTCGGCCATGTACGACACCTTCGACACCTGCAGCCCGCTGCTGCCGTGGGACAAACCTCGCTATCTCATGGGCGTGGGCTTCCCCGATGACTTGCTCGAGGCGGTCTCGCGCGGCATGGACCTGTTTGACTGCGTAGCGCCCACGCGCATGGGTCGACACGGCACGGTGTTCACACCCACGGGCAAGGTGCAGGTGCAGAAAAGCAGCTATCGCACCGACCGGCGTCCGCTCGTTGAGAGCTGCACCTGTCCGGCCTGCACGCAGTACGACCGTGCCTATCTGCGCCACCTCATGGTCACCGAGGAACCGCTCGGGCCTCGGCTACTCGCGCTGCACAATCTGACGTTCCTGCTCGACCTCATGCGCGAGGCGCGCTTCCAGCTGGCGCAGGGCACGTATGTGTCCTGGTGTGCCGAGTGGCTGGCGCGGTACCGGAGTCGCTTGGCCTGAACTAATTATCGCGGATTCCGCGGACAACCAAGGAAACAGCAGGATACTGAAACAGTGAAGATGTTTGATCCTTGTAGTTTCCGCCTCATCCGCGCAATGCGCGTCAAGGCAGTTGAACCTTGACTGCAGTTCGGGCTGAACAACCTTGTCGCGGATTGCGCGGATGAGGCGGAAACAGCACGGATGAACAGCGTGGGAGTTTTTTGTTCACATTAGAACTATCCTGCTATTTCCTTGGT
>JACVCT010000007.1 GCA_016741895.1 Gemmatimonadaceae bacterium
GCTGAATCCTGCGGCCTGGCAATCGCCCCACCTGATGCGAGAGGCCGTGCACGCAGCCGTGGCCGCACATCGAGTGCAGGTGGTCCTGCCAGTCACCGACCGGGCCTCACGGGCTCTGCTTGGAGAGGCATTCCACGGTGCTCTCGTGGCCGGCCCCACGGTGGCGGCCTACGAGGTGGCCAGTGACAAGGCCCTGCTCATGCAGCGGGCGCCCGAGCTCGGCATTCGCGTGCCGGGGCAGGTTGTGCTGGAGCAGCCATCCGATCTCACCGCGGTATCGCCACGGACCGGGGTCTGGGTCATCAAGCCCGCGCGCTCCGTGGTGGAACACGATGGCCAGAGCCTGTCACTGAGCGTGCGCTTTGCCGCTGACTGGGCCGGCGTGGTGCAGGCTGCCGCAGCATATCCGCTCGCCGCCTATCCGCTCATGATTCAGGAGCGGGTGTTCGGTCAGGGGCTCGGCGTGTTCTTGCTGCGACGCGCTGGCCAGACCCTGCTGAGTTTTGGTCACCGCCGTCTGCGCGAAAAACCGCCGGCCGGTGGTGTCAGCACCTATCGTGAGGCCGTGGCCCCTCCCATCGACCTGCTGCAGCGATGTGAAGCGCTGCTGGACAGTCTGGGCTACGAGGGGCCGGCCATGATCGAGTTCAAGGAGGACGCCGCCACCGGCCAGCCGGTCCTCATGGAGATCAACGCGCGGCTTTGGGGATCGGTGCAACTGGCCATCGATGCCGGGGTGGATTTCCCTGCCGCCTTGGTAGCCGCCACCTTGGGTCAGCCGATACCTGAGGCCCCGGTGGTGCGTCTTGGGACACGGACGTACTGGGAGCTGGGGGAACTGGACCATGCTCTGGCCATCTGGCGAAAGTCCGCCGAGCAGCTGGCCGCGCCACCCGATCTGCAGCTTGGCGCGCGGGCTGCACTGCGCGCGCTGATCGACAGACGCTGGGGTGATCGCCCCGAGGTGTTCCGCTGGTCTGACCCCATGCCTTTTGCGGTAGAACTTCTGCGATGGATACGACGACAGTGACGGCGTCTCTGACGGCTTCTTTCGGTGCCGCCGAGTGGATTGGCTGGACCCTGGTGGCCTTGCCGCTGCTGCTGGGTGGCTATGCCTTTGTGCTGTACCCGGCGCTGGTATGGGCGCTGGCCCGCGTGCGCAGGCCCTTTGCCATGCCGCCGGAGCCTGCGCGCGACGAGGACTGGCCGGAGCTTTCCATTCTCATTGTGGCCTACAATGAGGAGAAGCGACTGCGCAAAACGCTGGACCACGCGCTGGCCACCGACTATCCGGCGCAGAAGCTCAACGTGCTGGTGGTGAGTGACTGCTCCAGTGATGGCACCGATGACCTCGTGCGGAACTACGGCGATTCGCGGGTGCGCCTCTTCCGTATGCCCGAGCGCAGTGGCAAGCCGGCCGGCGAGAACGCGGCCGGCCCGCATCTCAAGGGCGACATCGTGGTGTCCATCGACGCGTCCATTCTCATTCCGCGCGACTCACTCAAGCCGCTGGTGCGGGCCCTGCTCGATCCCAGTGTTGGGCTGGCCTCAGGTCGTGACATCTCCATCGGTGACGAGGCCCGTGAGGGCAACAAGGCCGAGTCAAGCTACGTGGGCATAGAAATGACCCTGCGCTCGTGGGAGACGCAGGTGCACAGCATCGTGGGCGCGAGTGGCTGTTTCTACGCCAATCGGCGTCACCTGCAGATGGTGCAGTTGCCGCCCGAACTGGCGCGTGACTTTGCCGCGGCCAGTGTGGCGCGGGCGCATGGCTATCGAGCGGTGAGTGTCGATGCGGCCACCTGTCTCGTGCCGCGCACACCAACCCTCAAGGCGGAACTGCGGCGCAAGAGCCGCACCATGGGGCGTGGTCTGGCCACCCTGCTGTATCTGCGCGACATGATGAACCCGTTCAAGTACGGCAGCTATGCGTGGATGATGTTCTCGCACAAGCTTGTGCGCTGGATGCTCTTCCCCTCGCTGCTGGGCTGGGTGTTCGGCCCGCTGTTCCTGTGGCGCTCGGCGCCCTACACGCTCGTGCTCACCCTGGGCATGCTGGTGGGCCTCGCCCTGGCGCGTCTGGTGATTGTCTGGCCTGACAACAAGCGTCTGCCAAAGCTGGTGGCATTCCCGGGCTACATCTTCATCAGCATCGTGGCGGGATGGCGCGCCTGGTTGCATCTGCTGCGCAACGAAAAGGCGGCGGTGTGGGAGCCCACGCAGCGGCCGGTGTCTGACATGCCCTCGGCGGGATGAGCCACAGCGCACTCCGTGTGCTGCAGGTGGCAGCACCGGCGCGATCAGGCGGTCTTGAAACCGTACTGGCGCAGTTGTCTTGTGGGCTACGTTCGCGAGACCACGAGGTGCAGGTCGCGCTGGTGCTCACTCCCGGCGCCGAAGGGGGACACCCCCTGGTTGCCGTGCTTCAGCAGGCGGGAGTGCCGGTGCACGTCCTCACGATTGGTGCACGGCAGTATCTGGCCGAGCGGGAAGCGGTGGCACAGTGCGCAGCGGTCATGCAGGCCCATATCGTGCACACACACGGCTATCGTGCGGACATCCTGCACGGCGGCCCGGCGCAGGCCGCAGGCCGGGCACATGTCATGACTTTGCATGGCTTCGTATCCGGCAACTGGCGTGATCGGCTCTACGAATGGTTGCAGTTGCGCGCCGCCGGCGGTGCCAATGCGGTGGTGGCGGTGTCGGCTCCCATCGCCGAGCGCCTGCACGCAGCTGGCCTGCGGCGTGGTGTGCACCTGCTGCGCAACGCCATTGCCGCGCCGCTCGCGCCGCTGTCACGAACGGAGGCCCGCGCCTCGTTGGGCCTGCCGATCAATGGGCCGCTGGTTGGATGGGTAGGCCGACTGAGTCACGAGAAGGGCCCCGACCTCTTCCTCGATGCCCTGGAGCAGACCGCGCCAGAGTTGCAAGCGGCAATTCTGGGTGAGGGGCCGATGGCCGAAAGCCTGCGCGAACGCGTGCGCTCCGGTCCCCTGTCCGGCCGGGTGCATTTCTGTGGTGGAGTGCCAGGTGCCAATCGCTACCTGACAGCCTTCGACGCGCTCGCACTCAGCTCACGTACTGAGGGCACACCCATGATCTTGCTTGAGGCCATGATCAGTCAGGTCCCGATCGTGTCCGCGATGGTCGGCGGTGTGCCCGATGTGCTGAGTGCCAGTGAAGCATGGTGCTGCCCGCCCGGTGACCTGCGCGCCATGGCCGAGGGCATGCAGCAGGTGGCATCGCGCCCGGAGGAGGCCATGGAGAGGGCGGAACGGGCTGCTGCACGTGTGCAGCGTGAGTTTTCACTGGGAGCCTGGCTCGACAGGCATGAGCAGATCTATCGTGACGCCTTCGGCAGCAGGGCGAGATAGTGTCGGTTCATGTCGGCGGTGATCACATCCCAGTCGTAGCGCGATTGCGCAAGCCGCCGTCCGGCGGCAGCCAACTGCTGCCGCCGATCGGGTCGCGTGAGCACGTCCACCACGGCGTCGGCAAACGCCTCCGGCGTATCTCGAATGAGGATATCCTGGCCATCGTGCCCATCGAGCCCTTCGCAGCCAATGGATGTGGACACAATGGCACGCTGCATCGACCAGGCGTACAGAATCTTGAGGCGTGTGCCACCTCCCACGCGTAGGGGCACCACAAAGCACCCGGCCTGCTGCACCCAGGGTTCGATGCGGTCCACGTACCCCGTCAGCGTGATGCCATGCGTCGTGGCATAGTGTGCACGGTCGGCGGCTGATGCCTGGCCAACCCAGGTTACCGGAACATCCGGCAGGCGCGAACGGATACGCGGCAGGATCTCTGCTGCGAAGTACTCCAGCGCATCGCGATTGGGAAACCAGCTGGCCCCGCCCACAAACACGATGCCGGCGTCGGCATCCGGCAGCGGCGAGATCTCCGTGGTGTCCACCCCATTGGGGATCGTGAGATACGCCGCCGTGGCAACGAGCTGTCTCAATAGTTGCTGGTCCGGGTCGGACACAGCCACGTTGAGCGCCACCTGTGGCAGGTAACGCCGCTCCTCCTTCATGGTGAGGCGAGCCTGCAGGCCAAAGTACCAGCGCTTGAAACCCCTGGCCGATTGTGCGCGCCGTGCCAACAATGCCGATTCCACGTTGTGGTGCACACAGACCACCGGCAGTCCGCGCGGGATGGCCGGCAGGTAGCCCGACAGATCGAGACTGTCCATGTGCACGATGTCCGGCCGGAACGTATCGAGAGCCTGTTGCAGATCGCGGCGAAAGCTGGCCGATTCGTAGGCAAAGACGGTGAACACGCGCTGCTGCAGCACGCTGCGCGTGTGATCGATGAGAAGCCGAAGGCGCGACGTCTCCTGCGGGATGGCATGGGCGGAGACTGTGGCATACTGGCTGAGGGCCTGCACCGCGGCCTCAACCTGCTCGGGGCTGTGATGCGCAGCCCTGCGAAAGAAGCACAGTGCCCGCACCTCAAAATCCTGCGCCAGACGCTTGAGGATGTTGAACGTGCGGATCTTCACGCCTTCATCACCCGGGTAGGGCAGGCACTGACACAGAAACAGCAGACGGGGTTTGGACACGCAGCGTGAAATGAAAGGTCAGGGCATCCAGCGCGCGCGCCAGCTCTCGAACATCAGCGACGTCCACACCGAGGCCGCGTAGCCATCGTGGCCTCGCTGAAACTGCGTCCAGGTCTCGCGCACTGCGGCCCCGTTCAACGGCGAGCCCTCCATGGCACTCGGCTGAAACAGCTCCTCGGCCCACGGCCGCAGGGGCCCACGCAGCCACGCCACCAGCGGCACCGAAAAGCCCGTCTTCGGGCGTTCAATCAGGTTGCGCGGCACCATGGTGTACAACAGGCGACGCAGCGGGGCCTTGGACTGTCCGTCGGCCAGCAGGCTGGCCACCGGGAACCGCCAGGAATGCTCAATCACCCGGTGGTCCAGCAGCGGAACACGCGCCTCGAGACTGGCGGCCATGCTGGCGCGGTCCACCTTGGTCATCTGATTGTCGGGCAGGTACGACAACTGATCCGCCAGGAGCATGCGATCCAGCAATGTAGCGTTACCGGACTGCGAGAACGCCTGGGCGATGGCCTCGGGCATGGACGTGTCACCCACGCCTGCCACCCGTTCGGTTTCCACGAGCAGTCGATAGCGGGCGTCATCGTTTACGGCGGACATCAGTCGCCCAAGCTTGCGCAGCTTGTCCGCCACCAGGCGCTCCCTGGGCACGCCGAGCGGCAGGGCCGACGCCGCACGGTAGGCCGCATTCAGCATGCCGGCGGGCAGTCCGCGGAGCAGCGCTCCGCCACTCGCGCGCAATGCCGACGGGACACGGTCCAGACGCGGGAAGAGCTGCGCACCGTAGCGGTAGCGATTGTAACCCGCAAAGAGTTCATCACCCCCGTCGCCGGTCAGCACCACCGTCACATGACGTCGCGCCGCGCGACATACCAGCAGTGAGGGCAACTGCGAGGAGTCGGCGAAGGGCTCGTCGTAGGACTCCACCAGACCCTTCACCTCGTCGAGTGCCGTGGTGCCTCGCAGCGGAATGGTCTGGTGATCGGTTTTGAGGTGACGGGCCACTGCCTCGGCATGAGCAGACTCGTCGTGCTCGTCGCTGTCGAAGGCAATGGTGAAGGTGCGCACGGGATTACGGCTCACGCGCGTCATGAGCCCCACCACCAGCGACGAGTCGATGCCTCCCGACAGGAAGGCGCCAAGCGGCACATCCGATTCGAGATGCTCCTCCGTCACGCGCAGCAGCAATGACTCGAGTGCGTCTTGCGCCTCGGCGTCCGGCACCACGTGTCCGCCAAGGCGCCCCGCCTGCGCCACACCGCGCAGCGACCAGTAGTACTCAGGCTCGGGCAGCGGCGCGTTGGGATTGCGTATGGTGAGCAGGCTGCCCGGCGGCAGTTTGCGCGCCTCATTGAACACGGTGGCTGGGCCCGGCACGTAGAGCAGTGCGGAATAGGAGGCGATGGCGGCTTCGTTCATCGTGCCGCGGAACCCCGGTGCCGCCATGATGCTCTTGAGCTCCGACCCATAGGCAACCAGCCCATTCTGCTGCGCAACATGTACCGGCTTGATGCCGATGCGATCACGCACCAGCGTCAGGCTGCGGTCTTGCGTGTCCCAGATGGCAACACCGAACATGCCGGCAGCGCGCGCGAACGTTTCGCGAATACCCCACACTTCGAGACCGGCGCAGAGCACCTCGGTGTCCGAGCGGCCCCGGAACTGCACACCTGCCGCCTGCAGCTCACGGCGCAATGCATGGTGATTGTAGATCTCACCGTTGAATGTCAGCCAGTACCGGCCGGCCGGGCTCTGCATGGGCTGATGCCCCAGCGGCGTGAGATCGATAATCGCCAAACGCCGGAAACCCAGGCCCACGCCGGCTTCGTGATCGATGAACGCGCCGTCGTCGTCCGGGCCGCGGTGGGCGATGCATGAGGTCATGGCGTGCAAGGTTTCCTGCGCCTCGTCCGCCGTCATGCCGCCCGCTCGCCAGAAGCCCGCTATGCCACACATGTGCGTTGGAAGAGGAACGCCAAATGACTGGTCATGATTGTTGAATGGCGAGCGACTGTGCGCGCCGGCTCTGATAGTCGCGTTGCTGATCCTCCCCCACCGTCCCAACGCCGAAATACCGACTTTCGGGCCGCCAGAAGTACCAGCCGCTCACTGCGGCTGCCGGGGTCATGGCAAAGCTCTCCGTTAGACGAATGCCGGCGCGTTCCGGCACATCCAGCAGGCGGAACAGCGTGGCCTTTTCGCTATGGTCCGGACAGGCCGGATAGCCGGGCGCCGGCCGGATGCCCTGGTAGCGCTCCTTGATCAGCCCCTCGTTGTCCAGCGACTCACCCGCCGCATAGCCCCAGAACTCCGTGCGCACCCGCTGGTGCAGCCGCTCGGCAAAGGCCTCGGCCAAGCGGTCGGCGAGAGCTTGCACGAGAATGGCACTGTAGTCGTCGTGCGCCGCACGGTACTCGGCCGCCAGCGCTTCCACGCCGTGGCCCGTGGTCACGGCAAAGGCCCCCATGTAGTCCATCACCCCACTGCCCACGGGGGCCACATAGTCGGCCAGACAGGAGTTGGGGCGGCCGTCGCCCTTCTTGTCCAACTGCTGCCGCAGCATGTGCAGCGTGGCCACGCGCTCCGTGGCCGAGGGGTCGGTCCAGAGCACGATGTCATCGCCACTGGCATTGGCCGGCCAGAAGCCAAAGGCGGCCCGCGCTTCAATGCGGCCCTCGCTCACCAGCTTGTGCAGCATGGCCTGGGCATCGGCATAGAGCGTGCGCGCCGCCTCACCCACCACCGGATCCTGCAGAATGGCGGGATAGTGGCCCGCCAGCTCCCAGGTCTGGAAGAACGGCGTCCAGTCGATGTACGGCACCAGGTCTTCCAGCGGATAGGGCGCCAGCGTGCGTGCACCCGTGAACGTGGGCACGGGCACGGGTACGCTCAGGTCAATGCGTACCGGGTTGGCCCGCGCTGCCTCAATGGAGATGAGACGCTCGCTGCTTCCGCGCGCTTCACGGGCTTCACGAATGCCGGCGTATTCCCGGCGCAGGTCGGCCACAAAACCATCGCGTCGCTCGTCGCTCAGCAACTGACTGGTCACACCCACCGCGCGCGAGGCATCGAGCACATGAACCACCGGGCCGCTGTACACCGGCTCGATCTTGAGCGCGGTGTGCACCTTGCTGGTGGTGGCGCCGCCAATGAGCAGCGGCAGCTCAAAGCCCTGACGCTGCATCTCGCTGGCCACAAAGGTCATCTCCTCGAGACTGGGTGTGATGAGCCCCGAAAGACCAATGGCGTCCACGTTGTGCTCGCGCGCCTTGTCCAGAATGGTGGCGCAGCTTTGCATCACACCCAGGTCGATGACCTCGTAGCCGTTGCACTGCAGCACCACGCCCACGATGTTCTTGCCGATGTCGTGCACATCGCCCTTGACCGTGGCCATGAGCACACGACCGGCGGGCTTGCTGGTGGCCGTCTTGCGCGCCTCAATGTACGGAATGAGATGCGCCACGGCCTTCTTCATGACACGTGCGCTCTTGACCACCTGCGGCAGGAACAGCTTGCCCGCTCCAAACAGGTCCCCCACCACGTTCATGCCCTGCATGAGTGGGCCTTCAATGACCTCAATGGGGTGGTCCACCTGCTGCCGAGCCTCTTCGGTGTCTTCCACCACCCAGGCATCGATGCCGTGCACCAGAGCGTGGGCCAGCCGCTCACTCACAGGCAGCGCGCGCCAGGCGGCGTCTTCCACCACCTTGGCCGTACGGCCCTTGACCTGCTCGGCCACCTCCATGAGGCGCTCGGTGGCGTCGGGCCGGCGGTTGAGCACCAGGTCTTCGACCCGCTCGCGCAGATCGGCCGGGATGTCTTCGTAGGGCACGAGCTGTCCGGCATTCACGATGCCCATGTCCATGCCGGCAGCAATGGCATGGTAGAGAAACACGGCATGAATGGCCTCGCGCAGCGGATTGTTGCCGCGGAAGGCGAAGCTCACGTTGCTTACGCCGCCGCTCACCCGCGCGCCAGGCAGCGTGGCCTTGATGCGCCGCGTGGCCTCGAAGTACGCCACCGCGTAGTCGGCGTGCTCCTCGATGCCTGTACCGATGGCAAAGATGTTGGGGTCGAAGATGATGTCCTGCGCCGGCATCCCGGCCTGCTCGGTAAGCAGGTGGTAGGCGCGTGTGCAGATGGCCACCTTGCGCTCCACCGTGTCGGCCTGGCCTTCTTCGTCGAAGGCCATGACGATGACCGCCGCGCCGTACTGCCGCACAAGACGCGCCTGCCGCAGAAACTCCGCCTCGCCCTCCTTGAGCGAGATGGAGTTCACAATGCCCTTGCCCTGCAGGCACTGCAGCCCCGCCTCAATCACACTCCACTTGCTGGAGTCCACCATGATGGGCACACGGGCAATATCAGGCTCGCTGGCCACCAGGTTCAAGAAGGTGACCATGGCATGCTGGGCATCCAGCAGACCCTCGTCCATGTTCACGTCAATGACCTGCGCGCCGCTCTCCACCTGCTGTCGCGCCACCGCGAGGGCTTCGGCGTAGTTGCCCTCGAGAATGAGCTTGGCAAAGCGCGCCGAGCCGGTCACGTTGGTGCGCTCACCCACGTTCACGAAGTTCGTGGTGGGGCCCACCACGAAGGGCTCGAGGCCGCTCAGCCTGAGCCGCGGCTCGGGCGTGACGACGGCGCGTGGCGCGACGCCCTGCACGGCCGCGGCAATGGCGGCAATGTGCTCGGGGGTGGTGCCGCAACAGCCGCCCACCATGTTCACGAGGCCGCTCCGCGCCCACTCGCCAATCTGCTCGGCCATGCGCTCAGGCGACTCGTCATAGCCACCCAGCGCGTTGGGCAGCCCCGCGTTGGGGTGCGCGCTCACGTGGCAGTCGGCAATGCGCGCGAGTTCCTGCACATACTGGCGCAGCTGATCGGCACCCAGCGCGCAATTGAGACCAATGCTAAGCGGCTTGACGTGCGACACCGAGTACCAGAAGGCCTCGGCGGTCTGGCCGGACAGCGTGCGCCCCGAGGCATCGGTGATGGTGCCGGAAATCATGACCGGCAGCGACAGGCCCGTACGCTCGGTGTACTGCGCAATGGCGAACAGTGCCGCCTTGGCGTTCAGCGTGTCGAAGATGGTCTCCACCATCAGCAGGTCGGCGCCGCCGTCCACCAGGCCACGAATGGCCTCGGTATAGGCCTCAACCAGGGCTGTCCAGGTCACGTTGCGCGCGCCGGGGTTCTCCACCTCGGGAGAGATGGACGCCGTGCGATTGGTGGGGCCCAGCACTCCGGCCACAAAGCGGGGGCGCTCCGGGGTGTCGAACTCGTCGGCCACCTGACGCGCCAGGGCGGCGCCGGCCACGTTCAGCTCGTAGGCAAGGGTCTCCATGCCATAGTCGGCCATGGACACCGCATTGGCATTGAAGGTGTTGGTTTCGAGGATGTCAGCCCCGGCAGCCAGATACTGCCGGTGCACGTCGGCCACCAGCGCCGGTTGCGTGAGCACGAGCAGATCGTTGTTGCCCTTGAGGTCCGTTGGCCAGTCGGCAAAGCGGCCCGTGCCCCGGTAGTCGGCCTCGGTGAGGCGATGACGCTGGAGCATGGTGCCCATGGCGCCGTCGATCACGAGGATGCGTGAAGCCAGGGCATGGGGCAGGGCCGCCAGACGGCGGGATCGGGCCTCGATATTCACGGCCCGCTCGGCAACAAGGGTTTCGCGCATATCTTCAAACTACCTATGACCACAGCCGCCGAGCAGCACCCCGTCTCGCCTTCCGTTCCGAGCCCCTCGCCACGTACCGAGCAGCTGTCACGCCTCCTCGATCCCGAACAGGTCGTGGTATTCGACGGCGCCATGGGCACCATGCTCTACAACCGCGGGGTGTTCATCAATCAGTGCTACGATGAACTCGTGCTGCGCAGCCCGGATCTTGTGCGCGCCGTGCATGCGGAGTACGTGAAGGCGGGTGCGGAGGTGGTGGAGACCAATACCTTCGGGGCCAACCGTCTCAAGCTGGCCCAATACGGGCTGGACACGCAGGTCACGCAGATCAACCGCAAGGCGGCCGAGCTGGCGCGCGAGGCGGCCGGGGAGCATCGCCTCGTGGCCGGAGCCGTTGGGCCATTGGGGGTGCGGCTTGAGCCCTATGGGCCCACCAGCCGCGAGGAGGCGCGCGGAATCTTCGCCGAGCAGATGCGCGCCCTGCTGGAGGGGGGCGCCGACTGCTTTGTGCTGGAAACCTTTGGTGATCTGGAAGAACTGCAGCAGGCCGTGCTGGCGGCCCGTGAGGTGCAGGCCACGGTGCCGATCATCGCCCAGGCCACCATTGGTCCGGACCTGCGCACCGCCTATGGCGCGACGCCCGAGGATGTGGCCCGAGTGCTGGAGCGCTGGGGCGTGGACATCATCGGACTCAATTGCTCGGTGGGGCCGCAGACCATTCTCGAGGCCATCGAGCGCATGGCGGCCGTGACAGACTGCAAGCTGTCGGCTCAACCCAACGCCGGCATGCCACGTGACGTGGGTGGGCGCAGCATGTACATGGCCAGCCCTGAGTACATGGCCACCTATGCCCGGCACCTGGTTCAGGCGGGGGCCAAGGTGGTGGGGGGCTGCTGCGGCACCACGCCCGAGCACATCAAGGCCATGGTGGAGGGCATACGCCCCCTCGCTCCGCGCAGCCGTGTGAGTGTGGGCGCCACGCGAGAGATGCTGGCGGCCGGTCAGTCGGCGCAAGGTCGTGAGCCCGTTCCCCTGGCCGAGCGCTCACGACTGGGTGCCAAGCTGGCCGCGGGGGCTTTCGTGACCAGTGTGGAAATTGTGCCGCCACGCGGCATTGACACGGTCAAGCTGGAACAGGACGCGGCCATGCTGGCGGCGGCCGGCGTGGATGCCATCAACGTGCCCGACGGGCCGCGCGCGCAGAGCCGCATGGGGGCCATAGCCACCAGTCTCATCATCGAGCGGCACGGCATTGAAGCCGTGACGCACTACGCCTGTCGTGACCGCAACCTGCTGGGCATGCTGAGCGACCTGCTGGGTGCGGGGGCGCTTGGCTTGCGCAACATGCTGCTCATTACGGGTGATCCACCCAAGATGGGCCCCTATCCCGATGCGACGGCGGTGTTCGACATCGATGCCATTGGTCTCACCAACCTGGTGGCCAAGCTCAATCGTGGACTCGACCCGGGTCGCAACCCCATTGGCGAGCCCACGCGCTTCGTGATTGGCGTGGGGGTGAATCCGGTGGCCATCGACCCCGAGCACGAGCTGCGGCGATTCCACTGGAAGGTAGAGGCCGGGGCCGAGTATGCCATTACACAGCCCGTATTCGACCCGGCGCAGCTGGAGGCGTTTGTTGCGAGTATAGACGATGTGCGTATTCCCATCATTGCCGGCATCTGGCCGCTGGTGAGTGCACGCAACGCGGAGTTCCTGGCCAACGAGGTGCCGGGAGTCACGGTGCCGCAGGAGGTATTGGACCGTATGCGACGGGCAAACGAGAAGAGCAAGGAACATGCAGTGGCTGAAGGCATTGCCATTGCGCGCGAGGCTCTGGAGCGGGTGCGCGGGGTGGTGCAGGGCGTGCAGGTGAGTGCGCCGTTTGGCAAGGCGGAGTTGGCGCTGCAGGTGTTTGGCTGATGGGTGCCGATTTGATGGGTGCCCGATTGTCATTGCGCAGCACTGCGGCAGTACTCGGTGTGACCAGCCTGCTGTGGTTCGCACTCAACGTGGATTTTCTCATGCGTGGTGATGCCACCACGTATGCCAACTACGCCCTGCTGGGAAAGTTCGACGACATCACGCTGCACAACGGCTACTACTTCGTCGTGTATGCCCTGCAGCACTGGCTGGCCGGTCCGCTCGGCGTTCCGGTGCACGAAACCATGGCCTGGCTGAATGTGCTGTGCGGTGCGGCGGCCACCGTGCTGGTCCTGCTGTTCACCGAGGCGCTGGTTGGCGATCGGCGACTTGGCGTGCTGGCCGCTCTGCTCTTTGTGTTGTCGGGTCGTGTGCTCATGAATGCCACCAGCAGCGAGATCTACATGCTGCAGACGGTGTGCGTGTTGGCCTCCATGCTGGCGTATGTGAAGAATCGCTTTGTGCTGGCCGGAGTGGCCGCCGGGTGTTCGCTGCTCGTTTCTCCGCTCAGTGCCTTTGCGTTCCTGTTCTTTCCGGTGTGGGAGGCCACACGAGGCGAAAAAATCCGCTGGAAGGCCTTCGCGCTGTTCGTGGCGGCGGGGACGGTAGTCTACCTGCCCTACCTCGTCACCTGCTGGCGCGAGCTGTTCTGGGGCCGCCGGGGACTGCTGGTGGTGCGGGAGGCGGCCAAGCTCGATCTGCCGCTCCTGGCCGTCAACATCTTCAAGTACCAGTTCAAGCACTACACACTGCTGTGGGTGTTGCTGCTGCCGGCCCTGTTACAGGTAGCGCGATACCGGCGCGTGGCGTGGCTGACGCTGGCTGTGGCATTGCCACATGCCTACATCGTGGCCAAGCTCACCACGGAGGATCACACCTTTCTCCTCAACGTGGACCCATTCATTGTGCTCTGGATGGCCGTTGGGCTGGGCGTGCTCTTCGACAGGAAGTCGTGGCGTTGGCTGGCACCCCTGCCACTGGCAGCCCATTTGCTGCTGTACGTAAAGTCCGGCATGCTGTTCTCCGGCGAGTACAACAAGGGGTACGCCACCGAGATGCGGGGGATCGCCGAACAGTACATCAAGGGCAAGCCGGCGGTCCTGATCTCCGATTGGGATGTCGGCATAGCCATGGCGCATTTTGGAAGTGACTCCATTACGAGTATTCCGGAGGAGGATCCCGTCTATCGACAGATGTACGATTTCACCGACGACGAGAAGATCCGCCCCAGTCTCGATGGTGTGACCATCTATCTGCTGGATCCCTGGTCGCCCTCCCCCATCAATCGCCTGCTGCGCAGTGATGCCGCGTTGCAGCAGTTGCGGGAAACCATGTCCATCAAAGTGCAGGCAGAGCAGAAACTGGGACTCGTCTGTACCGAGTTGGCGCGGGGCACACACGTCCTGTATCGCTGCGAGCGGCGTGCAGCGGTCACCCCCGCCTGACCGTCCATGGCAGCGTCTGCGCAGCGTCCAAACACCTCCGCGTCGCCCATGTCGCTGACCTCGTGGGGGCGTACGCGACACGCCATGTCGGTCGTGCACGCAGCAGACAATGTGGAAGCAATCCGCGCCGTCGTCACAGCACAACATCAGGGGGGGCTCGTCGCTCGCGGTCTTGCACGCAGCTACGGCGATTGCTGCCTGATCGACGGAGGACGTGTGCTGGATATGACGCGTCTTTCGCGCATCCTTGATGTCGACGTGGAGGCCCGCGCGGTGACCTGCGAGGCCGGGGTCTCCTTGCGGCAGTTGTCCGCGGCACTTGAGCCGCTTGGCATGGCGCTGCCCGTTTATCCCGGCACGGGCTTTGTCACTGTGGGTGGCGCCATTGCCAACGATGTGCACGGCAAGGAACAGCATGTGGCCGGTACCTTCGGGCATCACGTGGAATGGGTCGATCTCGTTACGGCCAACGGTCAACTGCAGCGGGTTTCGTCAGCCCAGCATCCCGCGTTCTTTCGCGCCACGGTTGGTGGGCTGGGGCTTACGGGCATCATAGTGGCGGCGCGATTGCGGGTCCCCGCTCTGGTCGGGACCTCGCTCGAAGTTCGTGAGTATCGCACTCGCGATCTCGAGGCAACGGCGCACATGCTGGAGACGCACGCGGCCACAGTGCCCAGCATGGTGGCCTGGGTGGACCTCATGACCCGATCTGCCGGACGCGGGGTGGTGGAACTGGCGCAGCCGGTGCCTGGCCCGCTCGAGGCTGCGCCTCCGCGGCGTGAGGCCATGCTTCCCGATGTGTTCCCCGACTTTGCCATCAACCGCTGGAGCATGTCGGCGTTCAATGCGCTGTACTTCAACCGCATTCCCAGATTGGGACGCGCTCGTGTGCTGCACAGGAGACGCGCTCTGTTCCCGCTTGATGCGCTGGGGGAGTGGCATCGCGCGTACGGACGGCGTGGCCTGTTCCAGTTTCAATGTTGCATGCCCACCGCGGTGGCCGTCCCGGTCTTTGAGCGCATCCGCAGCGAGTTGCGTCGTGCCGCCATCGGTTCCACTTTGGCGGTCATGAAGTGGGTGGGGAAGACCGGTCCCGGGTATCTCTCCTTCACGCGTCCCGGTCTTTCTCTGGCGCTCGACTTCCCCGGTACGGCGGAGGCCGAATCGCTTATTGTCCGACTGTACGACATCGTGCTCGAGGAGAACGGAACGGTGTATCTCGCCAAGGACGCCTGCCTCAAGGCCGAGCAGTATCGCGCCATGTTTGCCGAGGCACGGTCGTTTGCGAACGTGCTGGGCGAGCTTGATCCGGAGCATCGTCTACGGTCAGACATGTCTCGGCGACTCGCGGTGCATTCCGCATGAATCACCCGCTGGGTGAGCCCGTGCCCAACCCGCCAGCGTCGGGAGACGTGCCGCTTGTCGTGGATCTCGATGGCACACTGGTGCTTGCTGACACCTTGCACGAGTCGCTCTGGCGGGCCGTCCGTCTGCGCCCGGTGCTGCTGTGGCAATTGCCGGGGCTCCTGCTCTCGGGCAAGGCCACGTTCAAGGCCGCCGTGGCGAAGCACGCCTCGCTTGATGCAGCCACGTTGCCCTACCACGAGCCCCTGCTCGAGCGCCTGCGGTTGGAGGCGGCCAATCGCCCCGTGGTTCTCTGCACGGGAGCCGACGAACAGGTGGCCCGGGCCGTGGCCGACCATCTCGGGGTGTTCAGCGACGTCATGGCCTCTGACGGACAGCAGAATCTCACGGGGGCAGACAAGGCAACAGCCCTGGTGGCTCGATTTGGAGAAGCCGGGTTCGACTACGTCGGCAACGATGTGGTGGACCTGCACGTGTTTCCGAGAGCCCGCCGTGCATGGATTGTGAACCCCAGTTCGGCACTGAAGCGACGCATCGCCGAAGTGAGCAACGCGGGGGAAATGCACGCGGCCACGGAGTCGGTGGCTCGCGCCCTGTGGCGGGCCATGCGTCCCCATCAGTGGCTCAAGAATGTGCTGGTGTTCGTGCCGCTGTTGACGGCGACGGACATCGATCATGTGACGGGAGCACTGACCGCGCTGATGGCCTTTCTGGCCTTCTCCCTCGTGGCGTCGGGCGTGTATCTGGCGAACGATCTGCTGGATCTCGAGGCCGATCGGCGCCATCCGCGAAAACGCAGGCGACCTCTCGCGGCGGGCCATCTCCCACTGCCGCTGGCAGTGCTGGCCTCCACGGGATTGTTCGGGACGGGCCTTGTAATCGCCTGGGCGATCTCCGCGATGTTCGGTGCCGCGCTCTGCGTCTACGTGCTGGTCACCTTGGCCTACATGCTGCGGCTCAAGCGTGTCCCCATTCTTGATTCCATTGTTCTCGCGTCGTTGTACACACTGCGCATCATCGGTGGAGCCGCCGCCATTGCGGTTGTGCCATCCTTCTGGTTGCTGGCTTTCTCGGTGTTCTTCTTCATGAGTCTCGCGCTTGGCAAGCGCTTCGCGGAACTCGTGGAGCTGGAGGGAACGGGCAGCCCGTCCGCCATTCCGGGCCGGGAGTATCGTCCCGAGGATCTCCAGACGCTGCTCGCTCAGGGCAATGCCACCGGCTGCGCGGCGGTGGTGGTCATGGCGCTCTACATCCATAGTGGGCTCGAACCGGGACAATATCGCTTTCCGGAATTGCTCTGGCTCATCTGCCTGGTCCTGCTCTATTGGGTTAGCAAGTTCTGGCTGAATGCGCAGCGCCGCGAAATTGTCGGAGATCCGGTTATCTGGGCCGCGACCAATCGGGTGAGTCGTGGACTGGCTGTACTTGCCGTGGTTCTGCTGGTGGCTGCACGTTGGTACCCGTTTGGCTGAGGGCCCGGTTGCCGGACGGTCACGCGAAGGCAGGCTGTTGACTGGTCTGTGGGTCGCCTGCGGCAGTCGTCGCATTAACTCGTCGGACTGGCTGGTCCTAGTTCGGTGATCCCAGATCACCATCCCCGAGCTTGCTGACGGAATCTTCATTCAAGGCGAGCGATTTTTCCGGCGAGCGGGTTTGGCCGGCTTCTTGCTTCTACTGTGACACCGAACCCCACCGCCGCGTCTTGACGGTAACCCCGGAATACGCCACTCTCCGGTTCTCCCTACAATGTCCGGTATCCATTCCATCTCCTCGATCGCAGGCGGCCCGCGCCCCGGCCCGCGCCGCGTGACCCCCAGGTCACGGGACGCCGTGCGCCCGCTGGCCGTGGTCCCGACGCCGGGACCCTACGATGACTTCGAACCCCGGCCGCGGTCCGAGCTGGCCACCCGGGTCTTCAATGTCATCGTCGCCGGGCTGATGCTCATTCTGGCCTCGCCGGTCATGCTGCTGGCGGCCCTCGCCATTCGCCTCACCTCCCGCGGCCCCATTCTCTACATGCAGGAGCGGGTGGGCCTCGACCGCCGCTGGAACCGTACGCGCGCACTCAACGAGCGCCGCCGCGAGGATCTGGGCGGAGCCCCCTTCACCATTTTCAAGTTCCGCTCCATGCGGGTGGACGCCGAGGCCAATGGCCAGGCGGTGTGGGCCAAGAAGAACGACGACCGCGTCACGGCCGTGGGCAAGGTCCTGCGCGCCACGCGCATCGACGAACTGCCCCAGCTCTTCAACGTGCTGCGCGGCGACATGAACATCGTGGGCCCGCGCCCCGAGCGCCCGTCCATCTTCGTCCGCCTGCGCGAGCAGATTGACGAGTATCCCGTGCGCCAGCGCGTGCGCCCCGGCATCACCGGTCTCGCCCAGGTGTCCAACCCCTACGACCAGACCATCGACGACGTGCGTCGCAAGGTGGAGTTCGACATCGCCTACATGCGGCGGCAGTCGCTGGCCGAGGACATTCGCATCATGGCGCGCACCGTGCCGGTCATGCTGCTGCGCATCGGCGGCTGGTAAGGCAGACTTGATTTCGCCGCCTCAAGGGCGGCACGACGACATAACGAGCGGGTGGGCGGGCCTCAGTGGCCAGCCCACCCGTTTCGTTTCCGTCGCCGATTCGCCGACGTGTCAGTGCAATGGCGAGCTGGCCGCGCGGCGCCGCGCAGCCGCCAGCAGCAGGACGCCCGGTGCGAGCAGAAGCAGAGGGTGTGGCTCCGACAACTCCACCTTGCTCCGCACATCGAACATCAGGTCCTCGGTACCGGAACCGCTCGGCACGCCCAGGTACACTTGTCCGCCGGCATACAGGTCCTGTGTTCCGCCCACGCCCCAGTATGAATTGGTGGTGGACAGCCACGCCGTGTACACCTCGCCCACATCCAGCGTGATGCCCGAAAAGTCCGCGTAGGCAAATTCGGCTTCCAAACCGGACGCGGTGGGCGTCGGGTTGATGCTGCGCTGCGCGATGAATGTTCCGCCGGCACCCGCACCGAGATACAGATCGATGGTCACCGGCACCGCAGCAAACTGTGCATTCAACGTGCCGAAGGCGAAGCCGATTTCCAGCAGCGACGCATACTCGGCGGTAAAGCTCTGCCCCAGCGGTTCGAATGATTGAATCTGCAGAACGGAGAATTGCGGACCGAGATTGCTCTGTGCCATTGCCGTGGCCGATGCCGCTGACATCACGGCGGCGAGCATCGTTGCCATCATCGTCAAACGACGCATGTCAACACCTCGTCATGAAAGTGGAAAACGGAATGCGAACGTCGCGAAAGTACGCGCGAATTCCACCGATGACCAGCTCATGCGAGACGTTGGTGATTCAGCTCACACGCTTCGTCTTCTTCTTGAGGAAGTCCATGAGCACGAACTGGCCGAGGCTCATGGTGTTGGTGAAGTAAGCCTTGCCACGGCTGATTTCACTCACGCGCCGCACGAACTCCACCAGCGCGCGATCGCGTGCCAGCATGAAGGTGTTGATCATGATGCCGCTCTTGCGGCACGCGGCCACCTCACGCAGGGTCTCGGCAATCACATAGCCATCGAGCCCCATGGAGTTCTTGTAGATCTGCCCGTCGGGCATGGTCAGCGCGCTCGGCTTGCCATCGGTGATCATGATGATCTGCCGCATGTCCTTCTTCTGCGCCATCAGCAGCCGACGCGCGAGCTTGAGACCCTCGGCCGTGTTGGTGTGATACGGGCCAACCTGACTGCCCGCCAGCGTGGCCAGCGGAATTTCCTCGGCGCTGTCGTGAAACAGCACCACACGAATGGTGTCACCCGGAAACTGCGTGCGAATGAGATGCGTAAGCGCGAGCGCCACCTTCTTGGCCGGCGTGAAGCGATCTTCGCCGTACAGAATCATGCTGTGCGAGCAGTCCAGCATGAGCACCGTGGCGCAGCTGGAGCGATACTCGCTCTGCCGCACCATCAGGTCCTTGTAGTCGAGATCGATGGGCACGTCGAGTGAGCCCGTGCGCCCCAGCGCATTGGCCAGCGTGGCCGGAACGTCGAGGTTCAGGGTGTCGCCAAACTCGTAGGGCTTGCTCCACGCGTCGCTCTCCACGCCCGTGGCCAGCTGCGGCGTGTCGTGACTGCCCACGCTGCCCTTGCCGAAGCTGCCCAGCAGGTGGCGCAGGGTCTTGTAGCCCAGGAAGTCCATGCCCTTGGCCGTGAGCGAGAACTGCACGTCGCGCGCGGCCGCCTGGCCAATGGATCCCTTGCCGGTGAGCGGGCGGTCGCCACCCTCGCCGTTGGCGTCACCGGAGAGCTTGAGGTAGCCGTCCTGCAGGAGACGCTGCACGAGGCCGTCAAGCAGCTGGGCCAATTGCTCCTCGCTGACGGAGTCCCCTTCGCCGCGCAGGGCCTCGAGCATTTCGGGCGTCAGCTGCCCGCTCTCGATCAGCGCCCGCAGGATGGCCTCCTTGAGCGCGTCGAGTGACTTGTCGGGCTCCTCGTCGGGTTCGCCCCAGTACGCGCCCTGGCCACCGGCAAAACCCGACTGCAGCAGGAAATCCGCCAGCTGGTCGAGCAGCGCCTGCAGGTCCACCGCGTCCGCCCACTGCGGATTGAACTTCGTGTACGTGTGAGACCGCATATGCTCTCCGGTTAACCTTCTCCCATGAGTCTGTACGCTCGGCCCGTCGAAAGCGATCCCACCAAACCGCAGGCGCGGCGCTCGGACCCGTTCCGGGTGCTGCGGACCCACCGGAACTTCCGCCTGTTCTGGACAGGGCAGACGGCCTCGCTCATCGGCACCTGGATGCAGACCATGGCCGTGGGCTGGCTGTCGCTCGAGCTCTCCAACTCGGCCTTCGTGGTGGGACTGGTGGCAAGCATGGGGGCGCTCCCCATCGTGCTCTTCAGCATGCACGCCGGCGCGCTGGTGGACCGGGGCAACAAGCTGCGCATCGTGCGCATCACGCAGACGCTGTTTCTGCTGCAGGCCCTGGTGCTGTTTGCTGTGACGCTCAGCGGCCATGTGACGGTGGGGCTGCTGCTGGCGCTGTCGCTGGTGCAGGGCGTATTGAGCGCGGTGGAGATCCCGGCGCGGCAGAGCCTGATCATTCAGCTGGTGGGACGGGAGGACCTGCAGCCGGCCATTGCGCTCAACTCCAGCGGGTTCAATCTGGCCCGGGTGGTGGGGCCGGCGGTGGGGGGGGCGGTCATTGGGAAGCTCGGCATCGCATGGTGTTTTGGGTTCAATGCTTTGAGCTTCGGTTGGGTGTTGTGGGGGCTGGCGCGGATTGGAACGGCAAACGGTGAAACAGCAAACCGCGACAGCGGTGGGTCGGCAGCCGCGGGGTTCGAAACGGCCAACGGCGATAGCGCGGCGCCGGAAGCCTTTGCGCCGGAAGCCATTGGGGCAGAAGCCTCAACGGCAGGGACTGCGGTTGGGGCGGCGGTTGGGGCTTCTGGGGTTGAGGCTTCCGAGCATGAAGGCATCCGGCGTGAGGGCTCTCGCGGTTTGCCGTTTCGCAATGCGCTGTCGGCAGATGGCTATCGCAGTTTCCAAACCATCCTGCGGCAGACATCGGCAGACGCATGGGACGGTCTTCGGTACCTCTCCCTCCCCGGTCCCGTGCGCGAGCTGCTGCTGCTCGTCACCATCGGCGCCATACTCGGTGGTCCCTTCATTGCCCTCATGCCCGTGGTTGCGCGGGAGCAGTTGGGGCTCGGGGCAGAGGGCTACGGTGCCCTGCTGGCCATGGTGGGTATCGGGGGACTGATCGGCGCCCTGCTCGTGGCCGGCCCGGTGTCGCACAAGCCCCACAAGGGCCGCGTGCTCATCGGGGCGGCGCTGGCCTTTCCGCTGCTTCTGCTTGCCTTTGCCCTCACGCGCACGCCATGGCTGGCCTATGCGCTGCTGCTGCTCACGGGCATGGCCATGATCATGTTCAACTCGCTCAGCAACGGTGTGCTGCAGTTGCTGGTGGACGAACGCTACCGCGGCCGCCTCATGGCGTTCTACTCGCTGGTGTTCGTGGGCCTGTCGCAGGCGGTGGGTGCACTGGCCCTGGGCGCGCTGGCGCGCATGCTGGGCGGAGGACCGGCCATTGCGCTGTGTGCGCTGGTGCTGGCGGTGGCGTCGGGGGCGGCGTGGAGGAGGGGCATGTTCTGGCGGCAGGTCTGAGAAAAGCAAACGGCGACAGCTGAACAGCAAACGGCGGCACAGCCAACAGCGAAACGGCCAACTGCGGCAGCCCTATCCGGCAGCCTGCATGCTCGGCAGCCTCAATGGCAGAAGCCCCAACTGCAGGACCTGCGGTTGAGGCTTCTGAGTTGAGGCTTCTGATGTAAAGGCTCCCGGCGCGACGGCTATCGCCGTTGGCCGTGTCGTGCTGCGGCTGTCGCAGTTGGCTGTTTCGCTGTTGGCTGCTCCGCTGTTGGCTGTCGCTGTTTGCTGTCGTTCAGCCCAGCGTGAGCCCAAACCGCAGCGTCCTTCCCGGCTGCGGCAGCCCGCACTGATCGTACACCGTCGCGTTGCTCACATTGTCCATCGCCACCAGCGCCGTGAGGCGCTGCAGCAGCCCGCGTCCACGCAGCGTGAATGTGCGCGTGATGGC
The DNA here is from genome assembly GCA_016741895.1 of Gemmatimonadaceae bacterium. GTDB lineage: Bacteria > Gemmatimonadota > Gemmatimonadetes > Gemmatimonadales > Gemmatimonadaceae > Gemmatimonas. The sequence goes on from JACVCT010000007.1 coordinate 21,565, forward strand.
CGCGTCGCCCACCGTCTGCGCGTCCAGCTTCACCTGGCGCCCGAGGTCGGGATGCTGGCAGTACTGCGCGCCCGTATGGCGGGTCATCGCGCTCGCGCGGAAGCCTTTCATGAGCGGCGAAATGAACGCCAGCGACGCGCGCTGCTCGGGATTGCGTTCCGCGTAGCGGTCGCTGGCGTTGGTGATGCTGCGGTCCTGCACCCGAATGCGCTGCAGCGTCACGTCGCCCGTGATGGTTGCGCCGCGCAGCGCCGCCGGACTGTAGCTCAGCAGCGCCTCGGCGCCGTGACTACGGATCTCGTCGCGGTTGATGCGACGGAACAGACGGTTGGGCAGGGTCACGCGCACCACCGCGTCATCAAGGCGGTGAGCAAAGCCCACCAGCTGCAGTTGCAGACCGCGCGCCGCAAAGGCCCCACCGTCGAGCGTCACGCCGCCCTCAAAGCCCAGCAGGGTCTCGGGGCGCAGGGTGGGATTGGGGTCGAAGCGGTTGAGTGCGCCGCTGTAGAGTTCACGAAGCGCGGCAAAACGCGCGCGCTCGCTGGCCGAGGCGTGGAGGCGAATGCCGTCGTTGATACGCAGCGTGGTGCCCAGACGCCAACCGGTCTGTGTGAGGGTGCCCAGTGACTCACGCCCGCCGCTGCGTGGCGTGCTCGCGCGGTCGTGTACCACACCACCACTGAACAGCACGCGCTCGTGCACCGGCACATCGATCTCCGTGCCGACACTCGTGAGACGCTGCTCGTAGCGCGTGGCCACTGACGCGGGATTCTCTGCGGCCATGGTCTCGTCGTAACGCACCCGACTGTCGGTGGCGGCCACACGCAGTTGCATGTTGCCGGGCAGCGAGTGTGTGCCTTCTATGCGCGCGATGTCGGTGGTTTCCGCGCCCAGCTCACGCGTCGTCACCCTGGCGTAGTCACGATTGGCATAGGTCTCGATTTCGAGATCCTGCGTGGTGCGGCCCGCACTTGCTGACAGCGTGCCATACCCCAGCGGCGTCTGACGCACGCCGCTGCCGGCCGTGAGCAGTCCCAGCGCGCGCGACTGCGCGGGGTAGCGCCAGTAACGCGGCGACGCGATGTGCTGCTCCGGTGCCACGCCACGCTCGGCGGTGTAGCCGGTGGCCGTGAAGCCCACATAGGCGCCGGATGGATTGTCCCAGCGCAGCGCGGCAAAGCCGTCGAGCTGTGACTGATCGGTGTTGGTGCGCAGCCGCGTGTTGCGGAGATCACCCGGATCGGCCGCGCCACCGGTGAGGCCATTGCCCGGATTGCCGCCCGAACGCGCAAACCCGTCACGCGCGCGCGACGACACCCCACCGCGCACACGCAGCGTACCGCCGCCCAGCGTGAAGGGCTGCGCCACAGCGGCCGAGAGCACGCGGCTGCCGTACTGGTCGATGCCGGTGCCGAGTGTGGCGCTGCGGGAGAGTGGCGCCATGCCTCCCGCGCGTCTGGGCAGCGGGGCGTTGAGGTCGAGTCGGATGACACCGCCCAGCGTATTGGCGCCGCCCAGCAGCGTGGCGAGGCCGCGCACCACGGTGATCTGCTCGATGCCGGTGGTGGGCAGAATGGACGGGTCCATGCGCGAATCCCAACCCACCGAGAGCGGCAGGCCGTCGAGCAGCCCGGCCGCCTGACGCGAGTCGCTGCCGCGCACACTGATTTCCGTTTCGCCGCGCGAGTTCTGCCTGACCAGCACAAAGGCCGTCTGACGCAGCACGTCGGCCAGCGCCGGCGCGGGCTGCAGCGGCACAGGCAGCGAATCCGGACGGATGACCACGGCCGTGGCACCACCCGTCACCGATGGTGCGCGCGAGCCACGCACGGCCATGGGTTCAATACGGCGGGCGGAGGTGTCGGGCGTGCTGCGGGGCTGCGGACTACGCTGCTGCGCGACAAGCGCAGCGGGGACGAGCAGAGCCAGCAGGGTGGGGAAAGAAACCAGAGGTCTGCGCATGCGGCGGGGCTGGGAGTGTGCTGCCTCCAAGCCTAGTGCGCGCACCTAAACGCCCGATTAATGATTCTGCTCGTTCCTCTGGATCTTCAACTGACTATCACGGATTTCGCGGACAGCCCACGGAAAAAGCAGGACCGCAGCTCCCGAGTCCTGACCCTGCATTAATGAGTGTCGGTGCAGAAGCCGGATCGTCAACAGCTCACGCAGAGAACTGCAGGAGAACCGCAGAGAGCGCAGAGGAGTCGATCGTCTACGGATTGACTTTCATGTTTAATCCGTGTGGTTTCCGCCCAATCCGCGTCATCCGCAACAAGGCAGTTCGACCCAAACGGCTTCTCTCTGCGCCCTCTCTCCCTCCCATTCTCTGCTTGAGCTGTTAACAATCTCGCTTTAGCAACAAGTGTCGGTGCAGCAGCCGGGTCGTCAACTGCGCAGTTCTCCTGTGGTTTCCTTTGTTGTCCGCGGAATCCGTGGTAATCAGTCCAAGCGATGCCCGCCGAGCGCGTCAGTACTCGTCGCGCTTGCGCCGCGATTCGCGCTCGGGCCGCGTGTACATGCCCACGTCGGAGCGCGAGATGCGCCGACGCGCCACGAGTGCCTCGAGCACCAGTTCGCAGGCCACCACCACCAGTGCATCGTCGTCACGCGGCGCGAGACCCACGGCGGTGACGAGATCGACAAGGCCGGGCACGAGATCGAAACCCTTGCGCACCAGATCCACCGCCATGTCGTCGGCGATCTGCAGCAGGTTGCCCTGCTCGAACCAGATCACGATGCTGTCGGTGTCGAGATCCCCCGCGCGCGCTTCGAGTGTGGCGTGACAGGCGCGGCGAATGAGTTCGCGCGCGATGGCCGCCGCACCGACGAGTTCACCCTCGTACTCGAGCTCCATCTTGCCGGTGATGGCCGGCAGTGCGGCATACACGTCGCCCAGACGCGGCACGGCCTCACGGTCGCCCTGACGCAGCGCGCGGGACTCGGCGTTGGACACCACGTTCTCGAGCGTGGTGATGGGCATGCGCTGCGACACGCCGCTGCGCCTGTCGATGCGCTTGTCCTCGCGCGCCTCGAAGGCCACGCGCTCCACCACTTCCGACACGAGATCGGGCACGCGGATTTCCACGCTGCCGGTGCGCGCCGTCCACGCTTCCTGCTGCGTGATGGCCACGCCGAGATCGACGACTTCCGGATAGTGCGTGATGATCTCGCTGCCGATGCGATCCTTGAGCGGCGTGATGATCTTGCCGCGCGCCGTGTAGTCTTCGGGATTGGCGGTGAAGCAGAGCAGCACATCGAGGGCGAGGCGCACCGGATAGCCTTTGATCTGCACATCACCTTCCTGCATGATGTTGAACAGACCCACCTGCACCTTGCCGGCAAGATCGGGCAGCTCATTGAGCGCGAAGATGCCGCGGTTGGCGCGCGGCAGCATGCCGTAGTGAATCGTGAGCTCGTCGCTCAGCAGGTGCCCACCACGCGCGGCCTTGATGGGGTCCACGTCGCCGATGATGTCGGCCACCGTCACGTCAGGCGTGGCGAGCTTCTCCACGTAGCGCTGCTCGCGTGCCACCCAGGCAATGGGGGTGTCGTCGCCATGTTCGTCGATGAGCAGGCGCGCATAGCGGCTGATGGGGCGGAACGGATCGTCGTTGATCTCACTGCCCGCCACCACCGGCATGGCCTCGTCGAGGAGGGTCATGAGCGCCCGCAGGATGCGCGATTTCGCCTGACCACGCAGGCCGAGCAGGATGAAGTTGTGCCGTGCCAGCAGCGCATTGACGATCTGCGGCATGACCGTGTCTTCATATCCAAGCACCCCGCGGAACAGGGGCCCGCCATCCTGCAGGCGCGCGATGAGGTTGCGGCGGATCTCTTCCTTGACGGATCCGGGCCGGTTGGCAGCGTAGCCGGAACGTTTCAGGGCGCCGAGGGTGTCAGGAAGTCGCGTCACAGGTCCAAAACGGTGAGAAGTGGAGCGCCGGGCATGGGACCGACGCCTTCCGAAGCTGAGAAAATGCTTGGGGTGTAACGGTTTGCGGATCGCAGGCTGAGGTGATTCTTAGCACCACCTTTCCCTTGACAGGGTGTGACCTGCCCGTAGTTTGGAGGTGCAAGATCCCCGTCGGCACATCCGCCGAGGGGGCCGTGCGCTTTTCAGGCCGCACGGCGCAAACACCGCCCCGTTGAGGTTACTCCATGAAGCGCATCGCCCTCGTCGCTGCTGCCCTCGTGCTCGCCGCCTGCTCCGCCAAGGAAGAGGCCCCCGCCGCTGACTCGGCGATGGCTGCTCCGGCTGCCGCTGCCCCGGCCACGGATTCGGCCATGATGGCTCCGCCGGCCGACTCGATGGCTGACTCCACGGCTGACACGACCAAGAAGATGTAATTCGAGACCCCTCGGGGTCTTGTGGTGCGGGCGGGAGCTTCTGGCTTCCGCCCGCACTTTTTTCTGTCCCGCAAAGTCCCGACAGGTCTCGCCGGCTATCCGGCCGTGATCGGCGCGCTCTCGTCGAACGGCAGCGCCACCACGCTGGCTTCGATGCTGCCGTCACTTCCCACCACCTGCACACGGTCGCCAGGCGCCACCTCGCGGCGAATCATGGCCATGGCAATGGGTCCGAGACGCGGTGAGACCACCGTGCTGCGCACATCACCCACGTCCTTGCCCGTGGCATCCAGCACGCGGGCGTGCTGCGGCAACACCTCCTGCGCGGTGAGCCCGCGCAGATGGCGATTGACGTGCCCACGGAAGTGCACACGCGCCACGGTTTCCTGCCCGGTGTAGCAGCCCTTGGTGAAGGAGATGGCGCCGAGCGTATCGAGATTGGCTTCCTGCGGGATGGTGTTCTCGTCCATGTCCACCCCGTAGGCCGGTCTGCCACCCTCAATGCGCGCCACGTTCCACACCGCCCGACTGCCGCGACGGTAGCTGGAGGCCTGCACAAAACGTGTCAGCGTCTCACGATCCTCCGCCCGGGCGAGCATGACGAACCCGGGCAGTGCCCCCATGACCGGCGCGCGAATGAGCCGCACCGTGATGCCATCCACGCTCCACGGCGCGTGCCCCCACACGGGCCACGCGTCCAGCTTCGCGATACGCTCCTGCAACGCGCCGCCGGGGGCATCCGGTTCCGTGTCTGACATCGGGCCCGCTGCCGCATCGCGGCCCAGGCGCGCCACGGCGTCGGCCGCCTGGTTGCCGTACACCAGCCAGGTGGCCCAGGACTCGTGATCGTCGTGCACCTTGGCGAGGCGCGGATTGATGTACTTGCGCGCCATGCTCAGCCAGGCCTCGGCGCAGTCGCGGATGACCGTGCAGAGGAAGGTTTCCTCGTCGAGGCGCGCGACGTACATGTCGCAGACCACCTTGCCCTTGGGCGTGAGCGCCACGGCGTGCAGCCCGCGGCCCACCTCGAGCGCGGCCACGTCGTTGGTGACCAGCCCGTTCAGCGCCTCGGCGGCCTTGGGGCCGGCAATGGTGCTCCAGTGATTCTGCGCCTCGAACCACACGGCGCGGCGACGGAGGTCGTGATAGGCCTCCACGTCGTCGGGGCCGAGCGGCGCCGGATAGAGCAGGTCGGTCGAGTCGATGGGCATGGCTGGAAATCTATCGACATGGGACCACCGTCTGCCCGCAATCTTCCCCACGCCATACTGGCCGCGGCGTGATCTTGAACTGCTCGCGACACGCGAACCTTGCAGGTAGATCAGATTATGGTATCGTATATGATACCACGTGAAATCGCATGAAGCCACACGTCATCCTCGACACCAACGTTGTGATCGCGGGCCTTCGCTCTCGGCGCGGGGCCGCGTTTGCGCTGCTCGAGCTGTTGGCAGATGGAGCGTATGAGATAAGTGTTTCCGTGCCACTCGTCCTGGAGTACGAGGCCGTCGCGAAGAGACAGGCGCGCGAACTGGGACTGACACACTCAGACATCGATGCGGTCGTGGATTTTCTGTGTCAGCAGGCTCATCACAGCAAGATCTTCTACCTCTGGCGGCCATTTCTCAGAGATCCGACTGACGACATGGTGCTGGAGGTCGCTGTCGAAGCTCAGTGCCGATATATCGTCACCTTCAACACTCGGGACTTTGCCGGCGTCGAACAGTTTGGAATTCAAACGTTGACTCCGGGTGAGTTTCTCGCCCTGCTACAGGAGGATACATGAGCACGATCAGTCTCCGACTCCCTGAGTCCTTGCATGCACAGGCGCGACTCCTGGCAGAGCAGGAAGGCATCTCGATCAACCAGTTGATCACGACATCGTTGGCGGAAAAAATGTCGGCCCTGCTGACCAGCGAATACCTCGAGGCCCGCGCGGAACGAGGCTCGAAGGCTTCGTTTCATCGCGTGCTTAAGAAGGTCAAGGATCGACCGCCTGTAGAGGGTGACGAACGGTAAGCTCGCGTACTTGACGCTGCGTACTGGCAACACCAAGTCGTTCCAACCGCTCGTCGATGTGCTGCCAACTCCGCGCGAAACTGCTGCCGGCTCCGCGGGGCGGATCGTCGGCGCAGCGCAGCAGACCGACCTGCGTCTCGAGTCCACTCAGCGCCAGCAGGGGTTCCACATGACGGCGCTCGCTGTCGCTGCGCAGCACGACCCGATGCCCCGACGCGACGGCGTCGCGCAGCGCCGCGAGTCCCTCGGGCAACAGCGGCACGCCGTGCGCAATGATGCCGGCGTAGAGGCGCTGCGCGCGCAGCAGCACCAGGTCGTGCCGCGTGGGGTCCTGCGGCGCGGGATCGAGCTGTTGCAGCGCCTCGGCCATGGCACGGCCGGGCAGCTCGGCGCGCACGAGGTCCTCGCTGAAATTGAAGCCCTCTGCGACAAGCGCTTCACGCAGTGCCGCTGTGCGCGCGGGCAGGGTGTCGAAGAGCACCCCGTCAAAGGCGAGAATGAGGGCGTGCTGCAGGGGTGATAAGGCGTTCACCGCGTTGCCGCTGACTGGTTGTACGAGGCCGCCAGCAATTCCACGGGATGTTTGACCACCACGTTGGCCCCCGCGAGGTGCAGCCCCGCGCCCAGCTGCATGAGACAGCCGGGATTGCCGGTGGCCAGCACCTCGGCGTGTGTTTCCGCAATGCGCTGCAGCTTGGGCGCAAGCACCGCGTCTGACGTATCGGGCTCGACGAGATTGTAGATGCCCGCACTGCCGCAGCACTGGTCGGCGTCTTCGAGCGGCACAAGCTCGAGGCCGGGAATCTGCTCGAGCACGGCAAGCGGCTGACGCACCACACGCTGCGCGTGCATCTGATGACAGGGCGGATCGTGGGTGACACGCAGCGGCAGGGTGGCGGTGCCGGGCTTCGGCCCCACCGAGGCCAGCCACTCGCTCACGTCGCGGGTCTTGGCGGCCACGCGTGAGGCGCGCTCGGCCCAAGCGGGATCGTCGTGCAGCAGATGGCCATACTGCTTGAGCATGGCGCCGCAACCGGCGGCGTTCACCACGATGACGTCGGGGTTGCTGCGCTCGAAGGCGGCGATATTGGCGCGGGCGAGCGCACGGGCGCCGTCCATGTCGCCGGCGTGGGCATGCAGGGCGCCGCAGCAGCGCTGGCCTTTGGTGTCGATGCACCTGGCACCGTTGGCTTCAACGGCAGTCCGGGTGGCCTCGTTGACGTGGCGGAGAAGGCCGTGCATCACGCAGCCGTCCAACTGCGCAACAGCGACAGCCGTGGCGCGGGAGCCGTTGGCGGAGGAAACAGCGATAGCCGTGTCACGGAAGCCGTTGCTTGCAGCAACACCGGAAGCCGTAGAGTGGGAGCCGCTCGAGGACGGCACTGCGGAAACAGAAGGGCGGGAGCTGTGGGAGCGGGTGATGGGTGTCGGGCGTGTGCTGGCCAACATCGCGAGGGGAAAGCCAAGACGGCGCGGCAGTTTGGGCGCGAGGAAGGCCGGGATGCGAGTGTCGCGAAACAGGCGTGCGGCAAAAAGCACGCTGTGCAACAGTGCATGCATGCGGAACACGCGCAGAATGACGCGCGCCACCAGTGGCAGGCCGCGCAGCGGCGCGAGGGTGGCGCGGGTGGCTTCAATGAGCTCGCCATACGGCACACCGGAGGGGCAGGCGGTTTCGCAGGCGCGGCAGCCGAGGCAGCGATCGAAGTGCGCGCCCACCTCGGGGTCGGTGGGTGCGATGTCGCCATCAAGCAGACGACGCATGAGCACGAGACGACCGCGCGGCGAATCGTTCTCGTCCTCGAGATTCACATAGGTGGGGCAGGCCTGCAGGCAGAAGCCGCAGTGCACGCAGGCGTCGAGGCCCGCTGCGGCCTCGGCCAGCGGTGTGTGCGGCAGGGCGCAGGGCCTGGACACGAGGTTGGCGGACTCGGTGCTCATGGATTGGCCTTCACGGCGTGGCCTTCACGGTGTGGCCCTCATGGCGTGTGCACCACGGTGTCGTTCAACAACTCGGGCGCCACGCGCCAGGGGCTGCAGAGGCCTGCGGGATCGAAGCGGGCCTTCACCTGCTGATCGAGCGCGGAACGCGGTGCGGGGACAGCACGACCCTGATCCCATGCCACCGCGATGCGATGCAGTGCGCCCTGGGCGGCCGCGTGGTGATACAGCAGATCGAGTTGGGTGTCCAGCTCGTTCATGGCATCGTGACTCGGTGCGTGATGCGGTACGTCATGCGGCACGTGGTGCGGTACGTGATGTGGTACGACCAGACGCAGGCTGCCGCGTTCCACGTGATACTGCCAGCTGGCATCGGGGAAGGTGCGATGCACGGCCTGCACAAAGGGCAGCGCGTCGCTGCGCGGCGTGCGAAGTCGCAGCACGGCGGCGTTGACGGGCGTGTGGCGCAATGCATCAAGCGGCGAGGGCACGGCCGCAGCGCTGCCTGCGTGGCCTGACGATTCGCCCATCGTTGCACTGGCCGATTCGACGGGTGATTCGACGGGTGATTCGACGGGTGATTCGAAAGGCGTGTCGATGTCACCCAGGTCGTCCACTTCGTGCGCGCCTGTTCCCGCGAGGGCGGCGAGCTGCGCACGCAGCGCCGCCACGCGGGCCGCATTGCCGCTCACGCGCGCCCAGAGGGTGAGCGGCTGACCCGGCGTGTGACTGAGCAGCAGGGGCAGCGGCGCGCGCTGCGCGATGAGTGCCGGCAGACTGCCGGCGAGTGCGTCCGCCACGGGCCGCGGCATGGTCACGCGCATGAGCCGGTCCAGCGGCGGCCGGGCATGCAGTCGCAGACTGAGCTGCGTGATGATGCCCAAGGTGCCGTGCGCGCCCGTGAAGAGGCGCACGAGATCAAAGCCGGCCACGTTCTTCACCACGCGGCCACCGGCGCGCAGCACTTCGCCGGTACCGTCCACCACCTCGAGGCCCAGCACGAGATCGCGCATGAGCAGATCTCCGAGGGCCAGGGGCGCCGCAGCAGCGGTGGAGACCATGGCGCCCAGTGTGCTGTCGTCGCTTCCGTAGGGAGCCAGTGCAAACATCTGCCCGTGCGCGGCCGTGATCTGCGACAGCTCGCGCCAGGTCATGCCGGCGCCCACCGTGATGACCAGATCACCGGGTTCGTATTCCACGACCCCGGCGTGGTGGCTGCGCACTGCGATGGGCTCCGCGTCGGCAAAGGGCCCGCCGCCGTGCAGCCAGGTCCCGCTGCCCACGGGGCGGAAGCTGCGCCGCGCGGCGAGGTGTTCACGCACGAGGTGTGCGACGGGAGTTGTTGCGTTGGGCATTCCGCTCGTCGTGGCGCTGATCGCACCGCTCATCGCACCGCTCACTGCGTTGCTCATCGCGTTGCTCATCGCACCACGCCCGCCCATTCGCGGCAGCTGTGCACGGGCACCACCTTGCCCGGATTGGCGCGGCGCTCCGGGTCGAAGACGCTGCGCAACCGGCACATGGCGTCGAGGGTGGGCGCGTCGAAGAGCCGGTCCATGTAGCCGATCTTGTCGAGGCCCACGCCGTGTTCACCCGTAATGGTGCCGCCGGCATCGATGCAGGTCTGCATGATGTCCTTCATGGCGGCATGCACGCGTGCGTCCTGTTCCTGGTCGCGCGCGTCGTAGGGAATGTTGGGGTGCAGGTTGCCGTCGCCGGCGTGAAACACATTGCACACGCGCACACCATGCGCGGTGCCAATGGCGTCGATACGCGCGAGCACCTCGGGCAGTCGGGTGCGTGGCACGACGGCGTCCTGCACGACCAGCGAGGGCGCAATGCGGCCCATGGCGCCAAAGGCCTTCTTGCGGCCCTGCCAGAGTCGCAGTCGGTCGGCGGCTTCGGTGGCCACGCGCACCGCGCGTGCGCCATTGGCCATGCAGGCCTCACGGATGATGGCCACGTCTTCGTCCAGACCCTCGGCGGGGCCGTCCACTTCACAGAGCAGAATGGCCGCGGCGTCGACGGGATAACCGGCGGCGTAGATGCTGGCTTCAACGGCCTGGATGGTGGCGTTGTCCATCATTTCCAGCGCGGCGGGCACGATGCCGCTGGCGATGATGCGCGAGACCGCGCGCGCGGCGTCGGTGACCTGTGAAAAATCGGCCAGCAGGGTGTGCACGGCGTCCGGCAGGGGCACGAGACGCACGGTGATCTGTGTGGCAATGCCGAAGCAGCCCTCACTGCCCACGAAAGGGCCCAACAGGTCGTAGCCCTCGCTTTCGCCGTGGGCGTCGCCAAGTCGCACCAGCGAGCCGTCGGGCAGCAGCACCTCGCACTCGAGCACGTGATTGAGCGTAACGCCGTACTTGAGGCAGTGCGGCCCGCCGGCGTTTTCCGCGACGTTGCCGCCAATGGTGCACACACTCTGGCTGCTGGGGTCGGGCGCGTAGTGCAGGCCGTACTTGACGGTCTCGCGCGAAAGCCGCGCGTTGACGACACCCGGCTCCACGCGTGCGAGACGGTTGACGGGATCGACGTCGAGGATGCGTGTGAGGCGATTGAGGCCGATGAGCACGACGCCGTCGGCGAGGGCACCACCGGAGAGTCCCGTGCCGGCGCCACGTGGCACGAAGGGCGTACCGGTGCGGGCGAGTTCACGCACGACGGCGATCAGTTCTTCGCGGGTGTCCGGGAAGACGGCCAGCGAGGGAGTGGCATGGTAGCCGGGCAGACCATCGGCATCGTAGGGGGCGAGAGCGGAGGGGCGGGACTTGACCCAGCGTTCCCCGACGATGGCGGACAGACGGTCGGACATTGCCGTAATCTAGGTGGACGGGTGAACGGCAAACAGCGACAGCCAACGGCGGCACAGCAAACTGCGAAAGCCAACGGCGACACGGCCAACTGCGATAGCCGTGGCACGGAAGCCTGTGCGCCGGAAGCCGTAATGCAGAAGCCCCAACTGCAGGACCTGCAATCGGGGCTTCCGGGGTGTGGCTTCTGAGGTACAGGCTTCCGGCGCAAAGGCTATCGCCTTTGGCCGTGTCGCAGTTTGCTGTGCCGCCGTTTGCTGTTGCTGTTGCTGTCGCTGTTTGCTGTTCAGGTCCCCCGGACCCGCCCCACCATCTCCTTCAGCGTTGCCAGGTCAAACGGCTTCTGCAGCACAAAGGCGTGTTCCGCCATCACCGACCCTGCCGGCGCATCCGACACCGCGTCGCCACTGGTCAGGATGATGCGCTGGGCCAGTGCCGGGCGCTCGCTGCGCAGCAGCCCCAGGATGGCCTCGCCGCTCAGATGCGGCAGGTGAAGGTCGCAGACGACCACTTCATAGCGCTGGTCATCACTGTCGGGACTTTCACGCAGCATGCGCAGCGCCACCTCTCCGTCGTCGGCCTCGTCCACCTGATACTGCTGGCGTTCGAACCACCGCTTGAGGGCGAAGCGAATTCCCGCTTCATCGTCCACGATCAACGCACGAGGCACTCAACTACTCCGCTAGAAACAGGAAACGGCGACTGCCCGTTCGTCCGGGTGCCGCCGTTCCTGAAAGTTAGGCGAATGCGGAAATCCGCACAACGCAATGACTTAGGATGAGCTCGCTTTAACCGTCGCGCTCGAATAGATGAGCTCGTTCAGGCAGCGCCCCAGAAGCCAGCCAAGGCACGGCCATCGGGGGATTCGCGCAGCTTTTCGAAGGCCCGTTCGCGGATCTGCCGGATGCGCTCGCGTGTCACGCCCATGAGGGCGCCGATGCGCTCGAGGGTCATGGCTTCCGCCCCCTCGTCGAGTCCGTAGTACAGGTAGAGAATCTTGCGCTCACGCGGCGTGAGATACTTGCGGAACACCCGGTCGATGAACTCCCGCATGAGGCGGAAGTCGGTGCCCTCTTCGATGTCGGCGTGGGTCTCACCGGCAAAGCGCTCGCCCAGCGTGGAGGCCTCGCGGTCCTGACGGTCGATGGGCGCGTCGAGGGAGACTTCGGTGCTGGTGATCTGCCGAGCCTGCCGCACCTGTTCGAGTGGCTCACCCAGCAGCTTGGCCATCTCCTCGTCGGTGGGCTCGCGGTTGAGCACCTGCGAGAGCACCATCTCGCCGCGCGCGAGACGAATGAGCTGCGAGTTCTGATTGAGCGGGATGCGCACGCTGCGCGTCTGTTCGGCGAGGGCCTTGAGCACCGCCTGCCGCACCCACCACACGGCATAGGAGATGAACTTGACGCCCTGATCCGGATCGAACTTGCGCACCGCCTTGAGCAGTCCCTCGTTGCCGATGGCGACGAGCTCGGACAGGTCGAGGCCGTGTCCCTGATACTTCTTCACGTAGCTGATGACGAAGCGCAGGTTGGCCGTCACGAGCCGTTCGGCGGCGGCTTCGTCACCCTTCTGGGCCAGGCGGGCCAGACGCCGCTCTTCGGCGGCGTCGGTGATCAGCGGCAGCTTTTGGATGTCGTGGAGGTACTGATCGAAGGCGGTGGAAGGAGCGGAACGGAAGAAGCCCTTGGAGCGAGCTTCGGGTGTCCTGGTCGCAGCTGCTGCCTGCATACGTCCTCGCCGAACGTGTCCAGAGGTCCGGGCTCAGGGGGCCCGGTGGGAGGTGGGAGCGCCACTATACGACACGGTTTCCGGACGGTCAATGAAAATTTTCGCGACGGCGCAAATGGGACAGTCCGGCGCCACCTTTGTGACATTTCCGGTCATTTTAACTTAGCAGTGAGGCATGTTCAGCTCCAACTGACTACCACGGATGACGCGGACAACAACGAAAAAGCAGGAAGGGAAATCTCGAAATGCCTTTCCTGTGGTTTCTCTTGTTGTCCGCGGAATCCGTGGTAATCGGTTGGTGAGGAACGCCTTCAGATCGCGTCGAGCGCCTGACGGACAAGGGCGTCGGCCACCGGGCGCGACCAGCGGCCCTCGGCCGGGTCCATCTCGCCAAGGGCGAGGGGCAGGGCGTAGCGGGCGGCACCGGCGCGGGCCTTTTTGTCGCCGAGCGTTTCGCGCAGCACGGCGTCCCGGTCCACGCCGGCGGGCAGGGTGGTGGGCAGACCCACGGCAGTCAGGGCCTCGCGGATGCGCCGGGCCAGCGGTTCGCGCGCCACACCCGAGAGTTCGGCGAGCTGCGCCTCGACGATCATGCCCAGGGCCACCGCGTCGCCATGGGGCAGGCGATAGTCGAGCAGCTTTTCGATGGCGTGGGCAATGGTGTGGCCAAAGTTGAGCACCTGCCGCTTGCCACCCTCACGGGCGTCATCCGCCACCACGGCGGCCTTGATGCGCACACTGTCCGCCACCAGCGGCGTGAGGGCCGCGGCGCGCGCACGGTCATCGAGCAGCGCGAGACGGCGACCGGTCTCCTCCACCTGCGCAAAATAGGCGGCGTCGGCCAGCACGCCGTGCTTGAGCATTTCGGCCAGGCCTGTGCGCAGCACCGCGGGCGGCAGGGTGTTCAGCAGCGCGGTGTCCATGACCACGGCGGCCGGATCATGAAAGGCACCCACGAGATTCTTGCCTGCGGGCGTGTCGACGGCAGTCTTGCCACCAACTGCCGCGTCGACCATGGCCAGCAAGGTGGTGGGCAGCTGCACCACCGGAACCCCACGCATGAACGTGGCGGCGACAAAGCCCGCCAGATCCCCCACCACGCCACCACCCAGCGCGAGAATGCTGGTGTCCCGCCCCGCTCCCCAGGCCAGCAGGGCGTCGCTGAGACGGGCCCACTCGGCGCGGGTCTTGTGCTCCTCGCCGGCGGGCAGAGTGAACAGCGTGCTGCGCTCAGCCGGCGCGATCTGCTGCAGCGCCGCCATGACGCGCGCCGCGTGCAGCGGTGCCACGACCTCATCGCTGATGACCACGTAGCGATGGGCCGGCGCGTGCTGCTGCACGATGTGGCCCAGCGCCCCGAGTGCGCCCGGGGCGCAGTACACGGGGTAGGTGAGTGGCAGGGGCGCGAGCGGCTCGACCTGCACCGGCGTGTCCGGCACGTCCGGCACGTCCGTTACCAGGTCACCTCGCCGGCACCGGCCCGCTTGTTGGCGACGCGGGCCAGCATGAAGAGCAGGTCGGAGAGGCGATTGAGATAGATGATGACGAGATGCGGCAGCTCCACCGTGCTGGCCAGATGCACCACGCGCCGTTCGGCACGGCGGCAGACCGTGCGGGCGACATGCAGCGCGGCGGCCTTGGGCGTGCCGCCCGGAATGATGAAGCTGCGCAGCGGCTCGAGCTCGGCTTCGCAGGCGTCAATGGCGCGCTCGAGCTCCGCAATGCGCGCCTCATCGATGCGCGCCTTGAACAGCTGCTCGCGCATTTTCTCGTGATCGGGCGTGGCCAGCAGGGCGCCGATGGCAAAAAGGTCGCGCTGGATGGGCACGAGGACTTCGTCGATGCGCGGCATCATGTCGATGCTGCGGGCGAGGCCGAGAGAGGCATTGAGCTCGTCGACATCGCCATAGGCTTCCACCCGCGGGTGATCCTTGCCCACGCGGCCGCCGCCGAAGAGGGCGGTACCGCCCTCGTCTCCAGTCCGGGTATAGATCTTCATGCCATGGAACGTAACTGGGGGGGGAACGGCCAACCGCGGAACGGCAAACTGCGGAACGGCAAACTGCGACAGCCAACCACGGAACGGCCAACGGCGATAGCCGTGCGTCGGAAGCCTTTGCGCCGGAAGCCTCAGCGCAGGAGCCTCAACTGCCGGGCTGCGGTTGGGGCTTCTGGTTTATGGCTTCTGGAGTCATGGCTTCCGGGCATTCCGCTATCGCGGTTGGCCGTTTCGCGATTGGCTATTCCGCCGTTGGCTGTCGCAGTTTGCTGTTTCGGTCCTTGCTGTTCCGCCGTTCCTCCTCCTCGTTCGCCTCTCGCTCCTCGATCGCGCGAATGAGGCTCACGAGCATCTTGCACACTGCCACCCGCTTGTTTTCGCAGTGCCAGATGTGCTGCCGCTGTATGGCGCCGGTGCGCTCGAGTACCCGCAGGTGGCTGCCCGCTTCATTCGCCGACGCCAGGGCGAGCCGCAGCTGCCGCTTGAAGTTCGGGTCGCTGCCCAGATTGGCCGCTTCCGCGACGTTGGCGGAGATGGCCGTCACGGAGCGGGCCAGCTGGCCGCGCACTCCGGGGGCGCGACGGGCATTGACCAGCGGCACGACGGACAGCACGGCCACGGCGAGGTCCTCGGCGGCAGAGAGCACGCGGAGATTGCGGGAGTCGCTCATGCCCCAGCATGCGCTGAGAAATGACATGATGTGACATCAGAATGACGAGAGTTGGGACATGGGAACGCATGGGCAACAGCCAACCGCGATAGCCGGGGGCTCGGAAGCCTGTGCGCCGGAAGCGCTACCGCAGAAGCCCCGACTGCAGGGCTGCGGTCAAGGCTTCTGCCCTGCGGCTTCTGGTGTACAGGCTTCCGAGCCCCCGGCTATCGCGGTTGGCTGTTTCGCAGTTTGCCGTTCCGCTGTTCGGCAGTCGCTGTTTGCTGTTAACTTGCCCTGCGACGTGCGCTCTCTTCTCCCGATTCTCCTCCTCGCCATCGCCGGTCCCCTCGCCGCTCAGGACCTCTCCTGCGAGCGCGGCGATCGCGAGGTGCGCACCCTGCGATTCGAGGGCAACCGCGAATATCCGGCTTCCGCGCTCGCTGCCACCGTCGCCACGCTGCCCTCCACCTTGCCCGGTGTGCCCCTCGTCGGGCAGCGGCGCTGCCTCGATCCGGTGGAATTCGCGCGTGATGTGCAGCGACTCACCTCCCTCTATCGCCGCCGCGGCTATCCTGACGTGCAGGTGGATACGGTGGTGCAGAATGTGAGGCGGCAGGTGATCGACATCACCTTCGTCATCCGCGAGGGGGAGCCCATGCGCGTGAGCGCGCTGGTGTTGCGCGGCACCAGCGAACACCCCGAGCTGGCCCGGGCCGCACGTGACTTCCCCCTGGAGGTGGGCGGCCTCTTTGATCGCTCGGCGCTCGAGGCCGGGCGCGACACGCTGGTGCGTCGTCTGCGCAATCGGGGCTGGCCGCAGGCCGAGGCGCTGCTGGCCTACACCACCAACACCCGGGCGCGCACGGCCGATGTGGAGGTGGCCGTGGTGCCCGGCGCCCGTGCGCGCATTGGCCGTATTGCACTGCAGGTCGAGTCACCCGACGGCAGTCGTCAGGTGTCCGACGCCATGATCCGCCGCGCCCTCAATGTCTCGTCCGGCGACTGGTACAGTGCGCGCGCCATCATCGATGCGCAGCGCAATCTCTATCAGACCGACGCCTTTCAGCGGGTGGAGATTCAGCCCGACAGCGTGCAGCCGCCGGGCGATACGCTGGTGAATCTCACCGCGCGGCTGGTGGCGGGCGATCGCTTCGCGGCACGCGGCGGCATGGGCTGGGCCACACTCGACTGCTTTCGCACGCAGGCTTCGCTCACCGATCGCGATTTCCTGCCTTACGCGCAGCGCCTCGAACTCACGGCGCGCGTGAGCAAGATCGGCCTCGGGGCGCCGGTGGATGGTTTCCCCGAGCTCTGTCAGGGGCAGGCGCGCTCCGATCCGTACTCGCGCACGCTGAACTACTACACGTCCATGACGCTGCGGCAGCCCGTGCGCGCCGAGCAGGCGCGGGTGCCGTCGCTCACGTTGTTCAGTTCCACGCTCAGTGAGTACCGCGCCTTCCTGCGCCGCACGCCCATTGGTGGCGTGTTCTCGGTGACCGATCCGTTCGCGCGCCGCGCCGCCACGCGCACACCCAGCACGCTGTCGTATCAACTGGAGCTGGGGCGCACCGAGGCCGAACCGGCCTTCTTCTGCGCGGTGTTCAACGCCTGTGATGCAGAGCTGCGCGGCTTTCTGCAGCGCAACAACCGCCTGGCCGCGCTTGAGTTCAGCATCTCACGCGAACGGCTCAACGATCCGCTGCGCCCCACGGGTGGCACGCTGGCGCGTTTTTCGCTGCGCCATGCGAGCACACTCATTGGCAGCGACCGCACGCAGCAGTTCAACCGCGCCACGGCCGACATGTCGTGGTATCACCAATTGGGCAGCGCAACCGTCACGGCGCATGTGCGCGGCGGGTTGGTGCAGGGGCAGGGCAGCGGCGCGGGTGTGGGCAGCTTCATTCCGCCGCAGGAGCGTCTCTACGCCGGTGGCCCCACCACCGTGCGCGGCTTCCGGCAGAATGAGCTGGGGCCGGCCGTGTACATCGTGAGCGGCTATCAGGCGGTGCAGGAGAACGGGCGGCAGTTCTTCCGCGTCGATTCCACCACCGTCACCGAACGTGTGGTGCCCACCGGCGGCAACACGCTGTTCGTGGCCAATCTCGAGGCGCAGTGGCCGAGTCCTGTGCTGCCGCGTCTTCTGCAACTGGCGGCCTTTGCCGACGCGGGACGATTGTGGAATCGCGGTGATGTGGCGCGTGGTGCGTCGCTGGCCAGCGATGGGCCCATCATCAAGGTCACGCCCGGCCTGGGCGTGCGTGTGGCCTCGCCCTTTGGCGCCATCCGTGTGGATTTCGGCTACAACCCCTACGCCCTGCCGGCGGGGGCGGCGTACTTCAACGCCCCGCTGCAGGCGGGTGTGGCGCCATTGTACTGCGTGAGCCCCGGAAATCAGCTGGCCATCAACGAAAGCATCCAGCCGGGCGCGCCGCCGGTGCAGGCCTCGGGCTCCTGTCCCTCCACCTTCCGGCCCACGCGGCGCACGGGTCTGCTCGGACGACTGAATCCGAGCATCTGGATCGGGCAGGCCTTCTAATGGCACCGCGTCGTCGCACGGTCGTCCTGGGCACCGCCGCGGTGCTGTTGCTGCTGCTGGTGGCAGCGGTGGGCGGCGTGGTGGGCCTCACGCAAACCGATGCGGGACGCGCGCTGATTCTGCGCACGGCGCTGCCCATTGCGCGCGCGGCCATTCCCGGCCGACTGCATGTGAGTGGGCTGCACGGCACGCTGTTCACCGAGCTGGCCGTTGACTCGCTCGACCTGCGCACCGCCGACGGCAAACCGTTCATCACCACGGGACCCATTCGCGTCACCTACGATCCGCGCGATC
>JACVCT010000204.1 GCA_016741895.1 Gemmatimonadaceae bacterium
GGCTCTGGCAACACGCGGTGTGGGTGGGACTGCTCATGGCCGGCCTCGCGCTGGGCACGCAGGCCTGGGCGCTGCGCCAGGGCCACGCGCATTGGCAGACACTCACCTTCACCGTGCTCACCCTCTCGCAGTTGGCGCACGTGCTGGCCGTGCGCTCCGAGCGCCATCCGCTCTGGCGCATCGGGGTGTTCAGCAATCCGCTGCTGCTTGGGGCCGTGCTGCTGACCTTCGCGCTGCAGGTGGCCATCACCCACACGCCGGCCCTGGCGCAGCTCTTCCGCATCGCGCCCCTGAGCCTCGCGGAGTGGGGCCTGTGCGTGGCCGTCGCGTCCGTTGTGTATGTCGCCGTTGAAGTCGAGAAAGTTTTCATCCGCACCCGAGGGTGGTATGCCGACCTTGCTCCTCGCTCTTGATGGCTCGCTTGAAGCCGAAGCGGCCGTTCCATCCGCCGTGGAACTCGCCAGCGCGCGAGGGTTCACACTCGAACTGGTTACCGTCGTGCCACCGGCCGTCGATCTGCGCACGGTGAGCGGCGCCCCGGTGCCGGATGCCTCATGGCGCGCCGAGCAGCAGGTGCCTCTGCGCGCAGCTGCGCGCGAGTACCTGGCAGAGGTGCGTCGCGCGGTGCTCGCGCATCATGCGACGCTGTCCGTGTCGACCGCCGTGCTCGATGGCGCACCCGCACCCACGCTGGCCGCGCATGCCCGCGACGTGTCGGCCGCGGCCCTGATCCTCACCACGCACGGTCGGGGCGGTGCATCCCGTCTGTGGCTTGGCTCGGTGGCCGACGCGCTCGTGCGGCAGGCGGAGGTCCCGGTGTTCGTTGTGCGCTCTCCAGACCGTGAGCAGGGAGGACTCGATACACCGGCGCCCGTGGCGCAGTCCGTCGCCACGTCGCTGCAGACCCATCGCCCCGCACTCTCGCGCGTCATGGTCACCTTCGACGGGACCTGCGCGGCGGACGCGGTCATGGCACCGGTGCGGACATTGCTGGGCGACACCACGCACTATGTGCTGACGCGCGTGGCCAGTCCCCTGCATCCCATGTTGCGGCGCATCGCCACGGCCAGTGAATACGAACGCGACCTCGCCGAGCAGGAACATCGCGCCGCCACCTATCTCGCGGAACAGGCCACGACGCTGCGCGCTGCCGGAGTCGCCTGCGAACTGCGGGTGCCGGTGGGCATGGACACCGCCACGCTGATCATCGAACACGCGACGCAGTGCGGCGTCGGTCTCATTGCGCTGGCCACGCATGCGCGCGGGCCGCTCGGCCGCGCCCTGCTTGGCAGCGTGGCCGACAAGGTGCTGCGCAGCGCGACCGTTCCCGTCCTGCTGTACCGACTCGCACGCTGAGCGCCCCCCACCGTGTCGACCGGCACAGTCGTGCTGCAGTTCATGGCGACCGCATTGGTCATTGTGGCCTGCGGCGTGGTCCTGGCGCGCACGGGCGACACCATTGCCGACCGCACGAAGTTGAGTGGGGTGTGGGTGGGTTCGGTGTTGCTGGCGCTCGCCACGTCGCTGCCGGAAATCGTCACCGATGTGGCGGCGGTACGTCTTGGCGTCGTCGACCTTGCCGTGGGCGATCTGCTGGGCAGCAGCATGGCCAACATGCTCCTGCTCGGCATCGTGGCTCTGTCGCCCGGCGGGCGGGCGCTGTTTGGTGGAGCCTCGCGCACGCATAGCCTCAACGCAGCACTGGGTATCCTGCTCACCATCATGGCCGCAGTGACGCTCATCGTGCGCCCATCGGCTCGCGTGCTGGGCGTGGGTATCGGTTCGCTGCTCATGGTGCTGGTCTACGTGCTGGTGTCCGGTGTGGCGTACCGCATCAATCAGGATCGCCCGCTGCCGGAAGCCCATCGCGATCTCGTGGGGGCCATGTCCATGTCGCGCGCGGTGGGGGGATTGCTCGCCAGCGCGGTGCTCATCGTGCTCGTGGCGCCGCGCTTTGCCCACCTGGCCCATGTGCTGGCGGAGCAGTCCGGTCTGGGTACCACCGTGGTGGGCACCGTGCTGGTGGGGCTCAGCACCTCGCTGCCGGAGCTCGTGACATCGCTGGCGGCGGTGCGGCTCAAGGCCTATGACCTGGCCATCGGCAATCTGTTCGGCAGCAACGCCGTGAACATGCTGGTATTTGCCGCACTCGACCCGCTGCATCCGCCCGGCGCGCTGCTGAGTGTGGCGGATGCGTCGCATCTGCTTACCGCGCTGATGGCGGTGGCGCTCATGGCCGTGGGGGTGGTGCTCACCGTACTTGGCCCCCAACGCCCAGCGGCCGTCTCGCGCGGCGGCGGTGCGGCCTTGCTGCTGCTGTATGGCGTGGGGGTGTGGCTGCTGACGCGCTGAGCGACGCCGATTGGCGTCGGCCGGCCCCCGTCGGAGTTGTCAGGGCAGCTTGAATTTTCGGTCTTTCTTCGGTACCTTTGAATGTCTGCTATGCGCCCCGCCTCCCGCTCGACTCCGGCGCGGCCTGTCCGCCAGTATGCCGAACTGCACTGCCATTCGGCGCTCTCCCTGCTCGACGGGGCTTCCCTGCCGGAAGCGCTGGCCGAGCGGGCGGCCGAACTGGGCTACCCGGCCCTCGCCCTCACGGACCACGACGATCTGGGTGGCGTGGTGCGCTTCGGCACCGCCTGCGCGGCGGCCGGCATTGGCGGCATCCTGGGCGCCGAACTCACCGTGCGCATGCCCGAACTGGGCGCGGCCCGCACGCAGGGGCGCAGTGTGGGCGAGCGCCGCACGCATCTCGTGCTGCTGGCCGAAACACGCGAGGGCTATCGCAACATTGCCTCGCTCATCACCCGCGCGCGCATGGACAGCGAACGTGGGCGGCCCTCGGTGCCCTGGGCGCTGGTCACACGCCACACGCAGGGAGTCACGGCACTCAGCGGCTGCCCCAACGGATGGATTCCACAACTGCTGGCCGAGGGACGCGAGCAGGATGCCTGGACGGCCGCCACCGAATTGCGTGATGTGTTCGGTGAGCATCTCGCCATCGAGTGCTGGGATCACCGACTGCCCGAGGAACGTGCGCTCGTACAGCAGCTGCGGCCACTCGCCGCGCGACTCGGTGTGCCCTGGGTGGTCACCAACAACGTGCACTACGCCACCCCCGACGCACGCATCGTGCACGACGTACTGGGGGCTCTGCGCCATGGTCGCACGCTCGACAGCATGGGCACGCGTCTGCGTCCCAACGCCGAATGGGCGCTCAAGGCCCCCGCGTTGGTGTACCGACGCTGGCGTGGTGCCGAAGAGGGCGTGCGCGCCACGCTGAGCATTGCCGAGCGCTGTGCGTTTCGTCTCGAGCAGCTGAGGCCCAGCATGCCGGCCTTTCCGCTGCCACCGGGCGTCACGGCGCAGGAGTATCTCACGCGTCTCGTGGAGCACGGCGCGCACGAACGCTGGGGCACAGAGCGCACGCCCAAGCACGAGCGGCAACTGGCGCACGAACTGGGCATGATCCGCAAGCTCGACCTCGCGGGCTACTTCCTCATCGTGTGGGACATCGTGCGCTTCGCGCGACGTGAAGGCATTCTCTGCCAGGGCCGGGGCTCGGCTGCCAACTCCGCCGTGTGCTACTGTCTTGGCATCACCGCCGTCGACCCCGTGCGCATGGGGCTGCTGTTCGAGCGCTTCCTCAGCGAGAACCGTCAGGAGCCGCCCGACATCGACATCGATTTTGCGCATCGCGATCGCGAGCGCGTGCTGCAGTACGTGTACAATCGCTACGGGCGCGAGCACGCGGCCATGGTGTGTGAGCAGATCACCTGGCGCGGGCGCAGCGCGGTGCGTGACGCTGCCCGCGTGCTGGGCTTCTCCACGCAGCAGGCCGATGTGCTCGCGGCACTCAGTGATCGCTTCAGTGCGCGCAGCACGGCCAACGCACTGCGTGTGGTGGACGATGCGACCACGGCCAATGAGCTGACCGCCAAGGAAACGGACGCGAAACCACCCGCGCCCCGTCGCCCGCTCACAGCCGCCGATCGTCCGGTGCCCGGCGCGAGTTACGAACCCCATGGCTCGCCCAACGCACAGCGCGCGCCGCGTACCATCAGCGCACGCGACGCCACCTGGCAGCAACTCATGGACGCCCGCGTGGAGCGCAAGCTGGCCGGTGATGCGCGAGAGGCGCTTGGCCCGCTGGCCAAGGGAGCCGACAAGGGTGCTGATCAGCAGATGGCTGGAGGCGAGGAACCCGCCGCCAAACATAAAGACGCCCCCGCACACGCCCCCGAGCACGCATCTGAACACACACACGGTCGCAACCGCACCACCGGCTCACGCGAGGGCATCACCGGGCGCGCGATGCTCGAGCGCGCCGGTCTCGACGCCAACGACCCGCGGGTGCAGCAACTCGCGCATGTCGTGGACGGCCTGCACGAACTGCCACGCCACCGCTCCATCCACGTGGGTGGCTTCATTCTCGCAGAGGAACCCCTCGGCTCCATCGTGCCCCTTGAGCCCGCGTCCATGCCGGGCCGCACCGTCGTGCAATGGGAGAAAGACGATCTCGACCCGGTGGGCCTCGTGAAAATCGACCTGCTCGGACTCGGCATGCTCACCGTGGTGCAGGATTGTCTGCTCTACATCCGGCACACGCGTGGTGTGAACGTGGACCTCGGGCAACTCGACATGAGCGATCCGGCCGTGTACGACGTCATGTGCCGCGCCGATACGGTGGGCTTGTTTCAGATCGAAAGCCGCGCGCAGATGAACACGCTGCCGCGTCTCCGGCCACGTTGCTTCTACGACCTCGTGGTGGAAGTGGCCCTCATTCGACCCGGCCCCATTCAGGGCGAAATGGTGCATCCCTATCTGCGCCGGCGCGCCGGACAGGAGCCCATCGTGTACCCGCACCCCTCGCTCGAGCCGGTGCTGCGGCGCACGCTGGGCGTGCCGCTGTTTCAGGAGCAGGGCATGCAGGTGGCCATTACCGCGGCAGGCTTCACGCCCACGCAGGCCGATCAGCTGCGCCGCGCCATGGGTCACAAGCGTTCGCGTGAGCGCATGGCCGCTATCTGCGAAGAACTCATTGCCGGCATGGCGCGCAACGGGATTCCCGAAGAAACGGGGCTGCGCATTTACAATCAGATCAACGCCTTTGCCGACTATGGTTTTCCCGAAAGCCACGCAGCGAGTTTTGCACTCATCGTGTACGCCACCGCCTGGCTGCGTCACTACTACGCGCCCGAGTATCTCTGCGCCATTCTCAACGCGCAGCCCATGGGGTTCTACGCGCCTGGCACGCTCATCGAAGACGCCAAGCGTCACGGCGTGCAGGTCCTGCCCATCGATCTCACGCGCAGCGTATGGGACCACAGCCTCGAACTCGCCGATGGCCGCAGCCTCGTCCCCAACGACGGCATTGTGCGTTGGCGCACCAGACCCCAAAACGCCGAGAAGCACTCACAACCCATCAACCCGAACACAGAACTCAAAACTGATCGGTTGCCGGACGCACAACATGCCGCTCCAGCACCCGTCGCCGTCCGCCTCGGCCTCCGCCTCGTCCGCGGCCTCGGCGCCAAGGCCCGCCGCAACCTCGAAGCCGCATTGCGCGACGGGCCCTTTGTCGATCTCGCCGACGCCGTGCGTCGCGTCACGCTCGACCGCGCCGCTTGGCGTCGTCTCGCCGAGGCCGGTGCCTTTGACAGTCTCTACGCCCACGAGCCGCCGGCGCGTCGCCGCCGCGTGGCGCTCTGGGATGTCATGGCCGCCACGCGTGCGCCCGAGCTGCCCCTGGCCCCGCGTACGCAGCACGCCGCCCCGGCGGCCGTGCCGGCTTTCACGCCGGTTGAACTCACCGAAGCCGACTATCGCATGACCGGCCTGTCGCTGGCCGGTCATCCCATGGTCCATGTGCGCGCGCATCTCGCGCGCAACGGCGTGTACACCGCGCAGCAGACACAGGCCGACGGCCGGGATGGTCAGCCCGTGGCCGTGGCCGGTCTCGTCATATGCCGGCAGCGGCCCGGCACCGCCAAGGGCTTCGTGTTTCTCACCCTCGAAGACGAAACCGGCATGATCAACGTGATTGTCACACCCGACCGCTTCGAGCAGCATGCGCTGCTCATCTCCACCTCACCCCTGCTGCTCATTCGCGGCACGCTGCAGGTGGAGCAGCATGTGGTCAACGTGCGCGCCAAGCAGTTCAAGGCCCTCGAACTGGGTGGTGGTGAGCAGCATGTGAAGGGGCACAACTACCGGTGACCTACTGGGATCGCGGCTTACTGCCCTCGCCACCTCAGGTCGAGCCTGTTCACCATTGGTGAAGGAATATTCAAGCTGGTCGGGCCAAACCGTAGCAACACCGTATCGATCTGTGCCGGACTTACGCCAGGACGCTGTGTCGCAAACTGCAAACTCGCTGAATCTACGCCGGTCTCTGACGAAACAGTGAGCTTGAAGTACCCGTCAGCGTCACTCACGGAAGGGATGCCCACACTGAATATCGGCCGCGGGCGCAACGCCGTCACTGTGATCGTGGCGCTCCCAATCCCGGCACCAGATTGTGAAACAACGCGCCCTTCAACCGCAGCCGCTGGTGGCCATACAAAATTTCCGCCAACGAGCGAAGGATCCTGCTCGGAGCAGGCCATGCCCACCAGTGCGAACAGGCCGAGGATGAGATAACGCACAATCCACTCTCCTTGCTAGAGATTGTAGAAGTTCTTGCGCCATAGCGCGCGGACGTCCGTGAGACTTGGCAGCGTCACCGAGAAATCGTAGGTGAGAGACAAGTAGGTGGCGAAACTGGACTGGTACGCGACGGGCGCCGAACTCGCAGAAGTCAGCGTTCCTTCCAGGCAGTACACCAATCGGGCTACCCGTTCCACAGTCACACCATGCAGCGACTGGTCACCGGCACTGGAAGAAACTCGCCACCATGCGGTCCGTCCCGTTCAAAATGCCGACGAATCCCCGGCACGCAGCGCAATGCTTTTCGCCAACGGCAGTTACCCGATGCGACGTACGCGCAGTGAGGTGCCTCCGAATCACCACATCATCGAAGCGGCTTCTCACCCGTCGGATCATCCCACTCGCCGATTGTTGGCTCATTCGGATCGTCCAGGAAACGCGCGTGACCGGGGTAACGCGCGCGATAGGCGGCGAGCACGTCCTCGGCGGAACGCTTCTCCTGCACAGGCAATCCCTGAACAGGCGAGCCAGACGAGGCCGGCAGCTTGGGATTATCGCGCGCGCTCACACCGCCTCCCCTACCGCCCCAACATCCCCAGCACCGACTGCAGCAGCGCACCGCTGTTGGCCGGCACCGACCCACCCGGCGTGAGCTGATTCACCACCTCCGGCAGCAGCTTCGCCAGACCGCTGCTCGCCTCGGCCGGCGCCATGCCCGCCTGCGACGCCACCTGCGCCAAAGTGTCGCGCCCAATCACCTGCTCGAGCTGCGCACCGCTCAGCGCCGCGTTGGCGCCCGTGCCCACCCAACTCTGCACCACGTCGCCCAAACCACCCGCCTGGAACTTGGCGATCAGGCCGTCCAGCCCGCCCATCTGTTGTACCAGAGCCATGGCCGCGGCCAGCAGGCCGTTGTTGGACCCGCCCTGGCCGCCAAACTGCTTGAGCAGACCGCCCACCAGTTCCTGCGCGTCGCCGCCCTTGCCCCCCAGCAGCGAGCCCGCCACATCACCCAAGGCGCCGTCAAACAGTCCCATAGCCCCCCCGTCTCGTTGCCGGTTCGGATGCAGTGTTCAGGGCTCAGCCAAACGTGCCCCCACCGCCCCGTGCCGCAGCCAGCGCCACGGCCTCTCTGCAAGCTACCGCCCGCCGCTCCCTTCCGTCATGACCGACTCCAACACGCCGCCGACGCTCGCGCCCGCCGAAGCC
>JACVCT010000205.1 GCA_016741895.1 Gemmatimonadaceae bacterium
CCGCGGTACGTATCGCTGGTCGCATTACTACTATCTGCGAGCCGGTGTCGATCTCACCTGGCAGACGGGCGCGCAGGTGGCGATGACGGTGGCGGAGATGGACCTGCTCAAGGCGGAAGCGCTCATTCGTCTGGGGCGTGCGGCGGAAGCGGTGCCGCTCATCAACAAGACGCGTGTCGCCAACGGCCAGCTGCCGCCGGTCACGCTTGACGGTCCGCCCAACGAGCCGGGCTGCGTGCCGCGCAAGGAAAGCGGCGCCTGCGGCAGCTTGTGGGATGCGCTCCGCTACGAGAAGGGCATCGAGGGTGTTGGCGTGAACGGTGTCATTGCCTTCCTCGACGCGCGTGGCTGGCAGACGCTGCCGGAGAACACGCCGGTGCAGTTCCCCATCCCGGGCCGTGAGCTGGCCACGCTTCAGCTGCCGCTCTACACGTTCGGCGGGCCGGGTGGTCAGAGCTCGGCGCCGGCGCGGGATCCGGAGCGCTGCCCGGTGGCGGGGTTGGCGCGCTGCCCCTGATGTTCCTGGGGATCGTTGAACAGAAGGTGTGAGGATCTGAGGATCTGAGGAAAAGAGGGCGGGCCCGGTGGACACTTCAACATCAAGTGTCCGCCGGGCCCGCTCTCCTATCCTCAGATCCTCAGATCCTCACACCTTCTGTTCAACGGACTTAGCGGACCAACCCCCGTGCCGTCTCCACCACCTTGTCCGCCGTGATACCGTACTTCTCGTAAAGCACCTGATAGGGCGCGCTGGCGCCGAATGTTTCAATGCCCACCACCGCGCCGGTGTCGCCCACCCAGCGATACCAGCTCATGGGATGCGCCGCTTCCACCGCCACACGCGGCACGCCGGCCGGCAGCACATGATTGCGGTACTCGACAGGCTGCTGTGCAAAGAGCTCGAGGCTGGTGCAGCTCACCACGCGGGCATGCACACCATGACCCGAAAGCTTCTCGCGTGCAGCCAGTGCGATTTCCACCTCGGAACCACTCGCCATCAGCACCACGTTGGGCACATGACCCGCGGCATCGGCCACGATGTATGCGCCCTGCTTGACGCCGCTGCGCGCGCGCGCCGGCTCACCGAAATACGACAGCTTCTGCCGGGTGAGCACGATGGCACTGGGCCCCGAGCGATGGTGCAGCGCCGTGCGCCAGGCTTCGCTGACTTCATCGGCGTCAGCCGGACGCAGCACGAGCAGATTGGGAATGCAGCGCAGGGCCGTGAGGTGCTCCACCGGCTGGTGAGTGGGGCCGTCCTCGCCGAGACCGATGGAATCGTGCGTGAACACGTAGATGGCCTGCACGCCCATGAGTCCCGCAAGACGGATGGCGGGGCGCATGTAGTCGCTGAAGACGAGGAAGGTGCCACCGTAGGGCACCACGCCACCGTGCAGTCCCATGCCGTTCATGATGGCGCCCATGGCGTGCTCACGAATGCCGAAATGGAAATTGCGGCCTTCGGGCGTGGCGGCGCCGAACGCCGGCGCACCCTTCACCATGGTGAGGTTGGAGCCCGTGAGGTCGGCGCTGCCGCCGATGAGTGCGGGCAGCACCGGTGCAATCGCGTTGAGCACCACCCCACTGGCGGCGCGGCTGGCCACGTTGCCGCTCTTGGCATCGAACGTGGGGAAGGACGCGTCGAGCGTGGCCGGCAGTTCACCGCGCATGCGGCGCTCGAACTCGGCCGCGAGCTCTGGGTGCGCGGCGCGGTATGCCGCAAAGCGCCTCTGCCATTCGGCGTGGGAAGCTGCGCGCTCGGCCACCCGTTCACGCCAGTGAGCCGCCGCAACGTCAGGAACGAAGAACGGTTCGCTGCTGGGCCAGCCGTAGGCCGCCTTGGTGAGCGCGATCTCGTCCTTGCCCAGCGGTTCACCATGTGCCTTGGCCGTGTCCTGCCTGTTGGGCGAACCAAAGCCGATGTGCGTCTTGGTGATGATGAGCGTGGGGCGCTGCGTGTCGGCCTTGGCCTCGGCAATGGCGGCGTCGATGGCGGCCAGATCGTTGACGTCGGCCACGTGCAGCACCTGCCAGCCGTAGGCCGCGAAGCGCTGCGCGGCATCGTCACTGCAGGTGAGAGACGTGCTGCCGTCGATGGTGATGCCGTTGTCGTCGAAGAAGCCGATCAGCTTGCCGAGCTTGAGATGCCCGGCATAGCTGGCCGCTTCGTGCGAGATGCCTTCCATGAGGCAGCCATCGCCCGCGACAAAGTACGTGTAGTGATCGACGACGCGGTGACCCGGGCGGTTGAACGTGGCCGCGAGGTGCGCTTCGGCCACGGCGAAGCCCACGGCATTGGCCACACCCTGTCCAAGCGGCCCCGTGGTGGTTTCCACGCCCTTGGTGTGGTGCACCTCGGGGTGGCCGGGCGTGAGGCTCTCCCACTGGCGGAAGTTGCGCAGCTCGTCGAGCGGCAGCGGGTAGCC
Organism: Gemmatimonadaceae bacterium; assembly: GCA_016741895.1. Classification (GTDB taxonomy): domain Bacteria; phylum Gemmatimonadota; class Gemmatimonadetes; order Gemmatimonadales; family Gemmatimonadaceae; genus Gemmatimonas. The sequence goes on from JACVCT010000205.1 coordinate 2,427, forward strand.
GGCCAGATGCAGCGTGCCATAGAGCAGCATGGACGCGTGGCCCACCGACAAAACGAAACGATCCCGATCGACCCAATCAGGGGCGGCGGGATCGTGTCGCAGGTGCGCGGCGTAGAGGGCATAAGCCAGCGGTGCCAGCGCCATGGGGGTGCCAGGATGGCCTGACTCGGCCGCCTGCACCGCATCCATGGCGAGGGTACGCACGGTATCGATGGCGAGACGCACGGTCTCGGGAAGAGCAGCAGTCGAACCTGCGGTGGCAGCCGCAGAGGGTGACGCAGCGGACACGAAACACTCCGTTGGGGTCGGGCAGTGGTTGGGCGCGCCCGTCAACGGCGCGCCACAGCCCTTGAATCTAGCCGATCCTGGTCCTCAGCGCGCGAGATAGTGCGTACTCGTGAGCGCCAGATGATGCGCCTGATGTCCGGCAATCATCCACACGAGCGCACGGGCCGTCACCTCGCGGCCACTCGCGGTGCCGGTCTGGGCCACCGCGGTTTCGTCGAGTGACGCGACCAGAGTCAGCGTGGCCGCCCTGACGGCGTCCAGCTCAGCCAGCACGTCACGAAGGCTGCGCCGATTGGCGCGGCTTTCCGGCACCCAGTCATCCTGCTCAAAACCCGGAAGGGGCGTGCGATCACCGCGCGCAATGCGCAGGAGGCGATACGCAAACACCCGCTCGGTGTCGCTCACATGCACCAGCGATTCGGCGAGGGTCCACTTGCCGGGAGCATAGGCGTACTGGCCAAGCGAGTCGGGTGCGGCGTCGAGCAACGCATGCCATTCGGCCGGTTGCGCGGCGAGCAGCGCGTGGACATCGGCATGACCGCCAGCACTGATGCTGGCGGCCGCAGCGGCGATGTACTTCTCGAAGTAGGGAGCGCACTCCCCTTCGGCAGGGCGATCGATACGCATGGTGACCGTGCTGGACGTGACAGACGGAGGCCGCAGCCTCAGAAGCCCAGTCCGACGATGAGTGAGAATCCGCGATTCTTCGGCTTCATCGAGGACGGCGCGTCGTTGGCCACGCTGGTGAGTCCCTGATTGTAGCGCAATTGCACGAAGACGGAGCGGCCCATGAGGGAACCGGCGAGGCCTGCGCCGGCACTCGCGCCGACGTCCGTCTTGCTGAACGGGTCCTCGCTGCTGCTGCCCCCCTCTTCGTCCACGTCACCGCTGTCGCAATCGGTGCTGATGTTGGCGTCCGAGGTTCCCAGAGAGATCTTGCAGTTGGTGCGGAGCGCAAAGGTCGGTCCGGCCGTGAGAAACGGCCGCCAACCGCCCGATCCGATATCGAGGCGGCGCAGCACCGGCACTTCGACGTAGCCGAGGCGCACGCCCAGTTCGCCCGATTCGCTGCCCAGCTCGGTGGAGGTGACTTCGAGCTTCCCACCCTTCTGGATGTAGTGCAGCTCGGGCTGCAGCGAGAGTGCGCCCTTGAGCGGGAGCCGCGCGTAGAACGCCGCCTGCGCTCCCGCGCGACTCTTGCTGGAGATTTGTGTGCCCAACTCGCCGGCAAGGTCGCCATCGAGGTCGCTGATGGACGTAATGGACGCGCCGGCCAGCACGCCGTAGCGCGACTCGGCCCGAGGAAAGCCCTGTGCCGCCGCCGACGAGGACAGCATGGTGGCAGCAAGCAGCAGCGCGGCGCCGGCCAGCGGCGTGACCGTGGCGCGAGTGGAGCGGGAATTCGACATCAGCATCAGATCCTCCGGGGATCAAGTCGGGAGTAACGCCCCGGCTGATCCCGTGAGAATCAGAAGCCAAGGGCGGACAACAGTTCGGGCAGGCGTGCGATATCCGGCACGCTGCCCTGCGCCAGGCGCGGCGAACCACCGCCGCGGCCACCAACCGCCTGCAGGGCGGCCTTGAGGCTCGCACCGGCGTCGACGGCACTGTCGGCAGCAGTGGCGATGAGTACCCCTCCGGTTGTGCGGCTTGTCACCAGCATGACACAGTGACCGAGTGCCACACAGGCCTGCGCGAGCGCCTCGGCGTCCTTCACGGGCCCATCGACCTCGTGACGCAGACGACGAAGGCCCGACGCGTCTGGTGCCGCCTGCTGCCACAGCGCCGCAGCCTCGTATCCGGCAAGCGCCTTTCGGAGGCGGCGGATTTCAGCATCCTGTTCACTGAGGCGCTCGAGCTGCCGCGGCACGAGCACCGGCAGATCGTCCGGCGCCGCGGAGAGCGGACGGGCCGTACGTTCCAGCAACTCGGCATCGGCCCGCGCCCGTCGCACGGCCCGTTCCCCGCAGACGTACTCAAGGCGGGTGTGTCCGCGGGTCTTCTCGGCGCCACGCAGCAGCAGCATGCCCAGCTCCCCGGTGCGCGCGACGTGCGTCCCGCCACAGGCGCTGCGATCGAGTCCCTCAATGGAAACGATGCGCAGCATGCCGTCCCGATCGCTTGCCTTGCGGAGACCGGTGGCGGTGGCGGCGTCCTCGTAACTCACGGCCACCGCGTGGTTGGCCACGATGGCCTCGTTCACCTCATGCTCGATGCGTGTCAGCTGCGCGGCGGAGAGGCCTTCGACGCCACTCACATCCACGGTGCTGGTGACGTCGCCGAAATGCACACTGACCGTGGGCCAGCCGTATCGGTCGGCGAGCAGCGCGGACAGCAGGTGCTGGGCCGTGTGCTGCTGCATGAAGTCGCGGCGTCGCGCGCGGTCCACCTGGCCCACGACCATCGCGCCCACCGGCAAGCCCACCGGTTCGGCGAGACAGGGCGCCACCCGGTCGTCCTCGTCCACCACGTCCACGACGGTCACGTCCGCGAGCACACCGGTGTCGTGCGGCTGGCCGCCCGAGGTGGGGTAGAAGGCGCTGCGGTCGAGATACACGCGGCGCCCGTCGTCGGCGAGTGCCACGATGGAGGCGCTGAAGCGCAGCAGCATCGCATCGTCGTAGTAGAGCCGCTGGGTACCGGTCAGGTCGGTCATGGGCGAGAGCGCGTGGAAAGAAAAAGGCCGGCTGTCGGACGAATGCGCGGCCTGCGGTATCTTTGCAAGATGACGAGTCCCGCGCGATGGTCCACGGTCGCAGCTGACCGCTGCCGACGACCCTTCTGGCGACCCTTCTGGTGGCTGTTGGGCAGCGCCGCGCTGTCCGTTTCGGCCTGCTTGCCCCCCGCGCGATCGGCGGACGTGGGCAGCGCCGGCCCGGTGGTGCGCGAAGTGCCGGCCATCCGCCCGGTGGTGGCGCTGCCACCGGCGCCGGCTGATCCCGAACCCGATGCGGCCGCCTCCGATTCGGCCGGCACCGCGCGGCTCATGCGCCTTGCGTGGGTGTGGCATCTGGCGTCGCTGCATCATCCGGCCGTGGCGGTGCGTGGCGCGCCGTTGGACTCCGCCTTCATCCGGGCTGTGACGCTGGTGCGGCGTGCCGACACACCGGAGGCGCTGGCCCTCGCGTACCGACGGTTTCTTGGTGCGCTGCAGGACCCGCTGTCGCGTGTGGAGACGGCCGATGATGCGGACGACCGGCGGCCGCTCACACGGGTGGATGTGGTGAACGTCGAGCAAACCGCCGACAGCATTCTCGTGCTGCAGCTGCCCACGGCGTCGGTGTACGCCGAAGCCGCCGACGTGGGGCTACGCACGGCACTGCGCGCCGTGCCTTCGCGTGTGATCCTCGACCTGCGCGCCACGGCGGGTCGCACACTGGTGGACAGCGTCGAGGCTTTCTTTGCGCGCACGGCGCTGGTGGAGCGGCTGGCCTCGGTGCCCTTTACCGAAAGCAGCGTGCGGGTGCGGCGCGTGGGCGGCGCGCGTGAGCTTGCCGGATCGTGGCGATTTGACGACGCCTGGGTGCTGCGTGACGGCCGACTGATTCTGCCGCAGGACACGGGTACGCGGCATGTGGTGGTGCTGGCCAACGCGGAAACCGTCCTGCCACGCGCCGTGCTGGGCCTGGTGGCCAGCGGACGGGCCACCCTCGTGGCAGAAGACGGCCTGCGCGACGACGCGCTGGTGCCGAGCGTGGTGATTCCACTGCGTGACGGTTTGCAGCTGCGGCTGCGCACGGGCGAGTTGCTGCACGCCGATGGCAGCAGCGACCTGCGCGCGGACACGGTGGTGTCGGCGCCCACGCCCACGGACAGCAACCCGGCCCGTCGCGTCGCGCTCGAGATGCTGCGCACGCAGCGCTATGTGCGCGCGTCCCGTCTGCCGGTGGTGCGCGCCCCCGCGCAGTTGCCGGGCTACTACGACCGCGATCCGTATCCCTTCATGGGGGCGCGTGTGCTGGCCGCGGCGCGGATCTGGAGCAGCATGCGGGCGCGGCATGCGCACCGCGATCTGTACGACGACGATGCGGATGCCGTGTTCGAGCGCGCGCTGCCACGCTTCGAATCGGCGCGGTATGCGGTGGAGTACGCCGCCACGGTGCGGGCCATGGTGGGCGCCTTTGCCGACGCGCAGGTCCGTGTGACGGGTGCCACCATGGACAGCACGCGCGGTGTGGCGGCCCTGCCGTTTCGTGTGCAGTGGGTGGAAGGCCGCGCGATCATACGTGACGTGGTGCGTGATTCGGTGACGCGCGCGCTCGGGCTCGAGACCGGTCAGGAACTCACGGCGGTGGACGGCTATCCCCTGCCGTCCTGGCTCATCGATCATCAGCGCGACGTGTCCGCGCCCAATGAATGGACGCGCCAGCGTCTGCTGATGGCGCAGTTGCCCTACGGGCCTCCCGGCAACTCCCTCGTGCGTCTTCGCGAGGTGACGGGCCGTGAGCGACAGTTGGCCGTGCCACGCACGCTCGCGTATCCGGCGCTGCTGGCGCAGGTCGAGCGCCCGCAGCAGGCCGCCGCCATGGCGCTGCCGAACGGCATCGCCTACCTCGACGTGAATCGCCTCACCGATCAGACGGTGGATGATGCCATTGCGCGGCACCGTGCCGCGCGGGCCTGGATTGTGGATCTGCGCGGCGCGCTGGCGGACAGCAGCGTGGTGGGCGAGCGCGTACTGGCCGCGCTGCGCACGCGCCCGGTGGCGGTGACGGCGGTGGAACTGCATCGCTATCAGTCCTCTCCCTGCCTCGCTCTCACGCTGCGTGAGGCGGCGGCGCAGTGTCCCGACGAGCGCGAGACGCGGGCGCCCGGGTCGCGTGGCGGCACCAGCGGACATTTTGCGGGGGGGGTCGTGGGGCTCCTTTATTAGGGGCCGAGCGGGGCCACGGAGGGTCCTCTGCTGGGGGCCCGGGGAGCGGCCCGGCAAGGGGGGCCGGGGGGGGAGCCCGAAAAGGGAG
>JACVCT010000206.1 GCA_016741895.1 Gemmatimonadaceae bacterium
GGACCCGCCGGGTGTGTGCTGCCGGTTGCCATTGGCCATCGCCGGGCGTTCACGGGGCTCTACACCTATCACGGCGGCATGCGTGCGGTGGTGTGGACGGATGTGGTGCAGACGGGTGTGTATGTCGTCGGTGGTGCCGCAGCGCTGTGGTTGCTGGGTGAGGGCGTGGAAGGCGGCTGGACGGCCATCCTCAATGGTGCCCGTGGTCAGGGCAAGCTGCAGTGGCTCGACACCTACACCGGCATCGACCGCCCGCACACGCTGTGGGCCGGTCTCATCGGCGGCGGCTTTCTCTCCATGGCTTCGCACGGCGCCGATCAGCTCATCGTGCAGCGTCTCATGGCGTCGGGGTCGCTGACCGACGCGCGCAAGGCACTCATGGGCAGCGGCCTGGTGGTGTTCGCGCAGTTCACCATGTTTCTGTTCATCGGCATCGGACTGTTCGCGTTCTATCAGGGCGAGGCCTTTGCCCGCCCCGACGCGATCTTCCCGCGCTTCATCGTGGAAGTCATGCCGGCGGGGCTCACGGGTCTTGTCATCGCCGCCATTCTCGCGGCGGCCATGAGCACGGTGAGCGGGGCGCTCAACTCGCTGGCGGCCGCGTCGCTGCACGATCTCTATCTGCCGCTCACCGGTCGGCGGGCCGATGATCCGGGCGTGCTCAAGGTGGGCAAGCTGTTCACGCTGGTGTGGGCGGCCATCCTGCTTGGCGGGGCGATGCTGTACAAGAACGAGGGCACACCGGTGGTTACGATCGCGCTGTCGATTGCCTCGTTCACCTACGGCGGTCTGCTGGGCGCGTTCTTTCTGGCCATGCTCGTTCCGCGGGCAAAGCAGCGCGACGCGCTCACCGGCATGGTGGTGGGCATCGGCACCATGAGCTTCGTGGTCTTCGCCAAGGCCTTGAGCGGCTGGTTTCCGGCGCTCGCGCCCACGCTGGCCCCCTTCGCGGTCATTGCCTGGCCGTGGTACGTGCTGATCGGCACCACCCTGACCTTCACCACGGGTGTGCTGATGTCGTTCATTCCGTCGTCAGGCGACGGAGCAAGCTCTCCTGTTTCGAGGAACGCGTGATGAGTGCGGGACCACTGGATCCGACACCGCTGGTTGTTGGTGTCGATGGAGGCGGCAGCCGCACGCGCGTGCTGCTGTGTGATGCCAACGGCGCAGTGCTCGCGCGGGTGGAAGGCGGCGCGAGCGCGCTGCGGCCCGGTCAGGAACAGGCGGCGGCGGACATCATCAAGGCGCTGATCGGCGAGGCGCTGGCGTCGGCCGAACGCACCGACACGCGGCCCGCCGTGTGTGTGGTGGGGGTGGCCGGTGCGGGCCAGGAGCGGGCGGCGCAGGCCCTGTGGTCTGCGCTGGCGCAGCGGCGCGTTGCCGATGATGTGTCGGTGCAGGCCGATGCCACCATCGCCATGGACGACGCCTTCGGCGACTCCGCCGGCGTGCTGCTCATTGCCGGCACGGGCAGTGTGGCGTTCTCCAAGGCCCCCGATGGTCGCATCGAGCGTTGCGGCGGCTGGGGCCCGAACGTGGGCGACGAAGGCAGTGCGGCCTGGCTGGGTCGCAAGGCACTGAGCGTGATCACGGCCGCACAGGATGGGCGTGAGCCCGAGACCGCGCTGACGGGCGCCATTCTCACGGCGCTCGAACTCGAGCAGATCGAGGATGTGATTCCCTGGGCTGCCGCGGCCACGCCCGGTACCTTCGCGCAATTGGCGCCCGTGGTGCTGCAGGTGGCCGCCAGTGGCGACCTGCGGGCCAATGCGCTCATCAGCTTCTGCGTGGAGGAGTTGGCCCTGCATGTGCGCACCCTCGCGCGCCGCTGCTTCGTGGACGAGCGCGCCGCCATTCCCGTGGCCTTCTCCGGTGGGCTGCTCTCACGCGGCTCTCTGGTGCGCAAGCGTCTCGAACAGCGTCTCAAGAGTGCCGTGCCCGGCGCTATGATTCGCAATGACGAGGTGGACGCGGCGCGTGGGGCCGTAAGGCGCGCGCGGCGCCTGCTGGGCGTGGAAGTCGCGTGAGCAACCGCCCGTGAGCGCGCAGGCGTGAGGCGTCACGCGTGACCGACGCGCGTCTGCTGATCGTTGACGACGATCCGGCCATCGTGGCCGGTATCGTGGCGTCCTTTCGCACGTCCGCGTATCAGGTCATCACCACCACGCACGCCGAGGAAGCCGCCGCGCTGTATCAGGCGCATGACCCGCACGTCGTCATTCTCGACGTCAGCATGCGCCCGCTGGACGGCTTCGCGGTACTGGCGCAGCTCCGGCGCCTCGACCCGGATGCCTGCGTCATCATGCTCACGGGCCATGACGAAGTGACCGTGGCCGTGCGAGCCATGCGCGAGGGCGCGGAGGACTATCTCACCAAGCCCTACGATCGCGAGACGCTGCGGCTGACGGTGGACAAGGCGTTGGCGCATGTGCAGCTGGTGCGCCAGCATCGTCTCACGGCCGCCCAGTCGGAACTCGATGCGCCGTCGGTGGAAGCCCTGCTCACGCCACCGGTGGCGCGACTGCTGCAGATTCTGGCGCGCAAGCGAAGCCCACTGCTGATTCTCGGCGAGGCGGGGACAGCCAAACAGCTGGCCGCGTCCATGCTGCACCGACTTGCGGATGGTCCATGGGAGCCGTTGCTGCGACTCAACGCGGCGCAAATGGCACCGGCCGATGCCGTGAGCCGCCTGTTCGGCGAGCCCGGTGGCGAGGGCGCAGACTCCGAGCGCGGTCTGGTGCATCTGGCGCGGCGCGGCACGATGTTCATTCATCTCGTGGAGTCCCTGCCGCTTGCCGCGCAGGCGCGACTCGCCCGGCATTTTGGCTCGTCGCACGAGAGTGGCCGCGGCGGCGAACTCCCGTCACGGGCCCGTCTGGTCGTCAGCAGCCGGCTCACGCTCGAAGAGGCCACGCAGCAGCTCGACCGCGATCTCATGCATCTGTTCGCGCCAATGCCGCTGGTGGTGCCGTCACTGCGTACCCGCGGCCGTGATGGCGTGGCGGCCGTGGCGCGCGTGCTTTTGCGCCAGCAGTTTGCCCGTACCGGTGCCGGCCCCGAACGTCTTTCCGACGAGGCGGCGGACATGCTGGCGGCGCTGCCGTGGCGCGGCAACCTCCCGGAGCTCGAGGACTTCCTGAGCATGGCGGCGCTGCACAATGGCGACGGTGACACGCTCACCGCCGAGGCCTTGCGCGCCGTCTGGCGCGAGCAGCCGCCGCCAATGACCCCAGCGACTCGGCCGAGCCAGCCCGGAACAGGGGGCGTGATGCGCACACTGGCCGAGGTGGAGCGCGAGCACGTTTCCGCGGTCATGCGGGCCTGCGACGGCAATGTGAGCGAGGCAGCCCGTATTCTGGGCATCACACGCACCACACTCTACAAGCGTCTGCGCGAACTGGGAGCGTGAGAGCGCCGAACGCTGCGAACTGTTCTACGCTGCGTGAGGGGTTGACGATCCGGCTGCTGCACGGCCACTCGTTGCGAGTGCGAGATCGGTAACCGCTCACGCAGAGTGAAGGAGGGCGCAGAGTTCGCAGAGGGGAATCGCGAACCCGCGCCCTTCATTCATTTTTCCATCCGTGTGGTTTCCGCCCAATCCGCGTCATCCGCGACAAGGCCGTTCAACGTCAACTGCGATCAGGCGGCCGCCGTCTCCGGCTCGGGTTCCTTGAGTTCGCCCTCCCAGCGGCCCATGACGGCCGTGGCGAGACAGTTGCCGAGCAGGTTGACCGAGGTGCGGGCCATGTCCATCACGGCGTCCACGCCAAGAATGACGGCGATGCCCTCGAGCGGCAGGCCAAACTGGGCCAGCGCGCCGGAGAGAATGACCAGCGAGGCGCGCGGCACGGCCGCCACGCCCTTCGACGTGAGCATGAGCGTGAGCATCATGAGCAGCTGCTGGCTGAGCGGCATGTCGATGCCGGCTGCCTGCGCCACGAACACGGAGGCGATGGCCAGATAGAGCGTGCTGCCGTCGAGATTGAACGAGTAGCCGGTGGGCAGCACGAAGGACACGATGCGCCGCGGCACGCCGAACTTCTCCATGGCCTGCATGGCCTGCGGAAACGCCGCTTCCGAAGAGGCCGTGGAGAAGGCGATGAGCCAGGGCTCCTTCACCAGCGCCCAGAAGCGCCGGAGGTTGATGCGGAAGAGCAGCGCCGTCGGCACTAGCACGACCAGCACGAACACGATGAGCGAGACGTACAGCGTGCCCACCAGCTTGGCGAGATTGAGCATCACGTCGAGCCCGCTCTTGCCGACGGTCACGCCGATGGCGGCGCCGATACCGATGGGCGCGTAGGCCATGACGATGCCGACAAACTTGAACATGATGTCGCTGAGCGACTGCAGCCAATCGAGCATGACCGTCTTGGACGGTCCTTCCACGCGCGCCAGGGCCACCGCGAAGAGAATGGCGAAGAACACGATCTGCAGCACCTCGTTCTGCGCCGCCGCTTCAAAGAAGCTCTGCGGCACCGTGTGCTCGAGCACCGAGGCAAAGGTCGGGGTCTTGCCGGCCAGCGCCTGGAACTCCTCGCTGCTCGCATCGGGCGCGATCTGCAGGCCGACACCGGGCTTGACCAGGTTGACGGCCACGAGGCCGATGGCCAGCGCCAGCGTGGTCACCACCTCGAAGTAGATGATGGAGCGCAGCGCCAGCTTGCCCACCTTCTTCATGTCGTCGCCATGGCCCGCGATGCCCACCACCAGCGTGCTGAAGAGCAGCGGCACGATCAGCGACTTGATCATGCGCAGGAAGATGTTGGCGAGCGGCTTGAGGTTTGGCGCGAAGTCGGGCGCGAGCCATCCGATGAGGATGCCCACGATCATCGAGATCACGATCCAGCCCGTGAAGCCAATGCCAAGGAAGCCCTTCTTGGCGGGCGCGGTGGTGTCGGTGGAGGCGGAGAGGTGAGCCATGTCAGGAAGGAGGTGTCGCGGAGAAACTCAGGACGACGCGCCAGACTGCGGGCGACGCAGCACCGAGTGGCGGTAGCCGTAGGCGAAGTAGAAGGCGAGGCCGATGGCCATCCAGACGGCAAAGGCCACCCAGGCGGAGGACGGCAGCCCGCGCATGACGAACACGCAGGCACCGGCGCCGAGCAGCGTCACGCCCCACACGAAGGGCACGCGGAAGGGCCGCGGCCGGTCGGGTTCACGAATGCGCAGCACGAGCACACCAATGCACACCACCGAGAACGCGGCGAGTGTGCCGATGTTGGTGAGGTCGTAGGTGGCGGCATCGTCGGCCACCAGCGCGCCCAGCGCCACACAGACACCGGTGATGAGCGTGGTGACCTTGGGTGTGCGGGTCTTGGGGTCGAGCTTGGCCGCAAAGGGCGGCAGCAGCCCGTCGCGCGCCATGGCGTAGAAGATGCGCGGCTGGCCGTACTGGAACACCAGCAGGACGGCGGACATGGAGACCACCGCGCCTGCAGCCACGATCCAGCTGGCGGTGTCGAGACCAGCCAGCGAAAGCGCCTTGGCCAACGGGTCCGAGCTGCGAAGCTGATCGTAGGGCACGAGGCCGGTGGCCACGAGTCCCACGATCACGTAGATGAGTGTGCAGACCGCCAACCCACCCAGAATGCCGATGGGCAGATTGCGCTGCGGATCGCGCGTCTCTTCGGCGGCCGTGGAAATGGCGTCGAAGCCGATGTACGCGAAGAAGACAATGGCCGCCCCCTGGTGAATGCCGAGGAAGCCGTTGGGTGCGAAGGGCTTGTAGTTGGCCGGATCGATGTGCATGGCCCCGACGATCACGAAGAGCGCCAGCACCAGCAGCTTGAGCACCACCATGATGTTGTTGGCGCGCGTGCTTTCCTTGGCGCCCTGCATGAGCAGCACGGTGATGGCGGCTACGATGCCGAAGGCCGGCAGGTTGACCAGCACGGGGATGGGGCCGATGCGCGGCGCCGTCTCGAGCAGCTGCCGCACGGCGGGGTCACCGCTGGCCTTGACGTTCCAGTAGCCATGCGTGAGCCAGCCCGGCAGGTCGAGCCCGAATCCCGACAGCAGAGAGTTGAAGTAGCCGGCCCAGCCGATGGCCACGGCCACATTGCCGACGGCGTATTCGAGAATGAGCGCCCAGCCCACCACCCACGCCACCACTTCACCGAGCGTGGCATAGGAATACGCGTAGGCACTGCCGGCCTGCGGAATCATGGAGGCCAGTTCGGCATAACAGAGTGCGGCCAGGCCGCACACGGCGCCCAGCAGCACGAAGGAGAGCACGAGCGCGGGACCGGCGCCGTAGCGCACGATGGTGCCGTCGGCGAGCGTCTCGCCGGCGGCGGCCGTGCCTAGCGAAGAAAAGATGCCGGCGCCGATGACGGCACCGATGGCCAGCATGATGAGGTCACCGGCGCCCAGCGTGCGGCGCATGCCGTGTTCGCTGTCGGAGACGGCGGCAATCGGCTTTCGAGCGAACAGCCCCATGTTGTCGACTGTGGGTGGGAGGAGGGGTAGGCGCAGCGGAAGCTACACTCGTGCACCCGGACTGCACCACTCACAGCGAGTAGGTAATCTCGGTCTTGGCGCGAATGGGGACGCCCTGCGCGTTGACCGCGGGGCGAAAGCGAATGGCGGCGAGCGCCTCGCGCAACTTGCGATTGTAATTACCGTCTTTGGTGGGCGGGAACGAGAGGTCAATGACCTTGCCCGTGGAATCGACATCGAACACGACGACAATGGTGCCCTTGGCCTTGTTTGGCACGGGCAGGGGTGGCAGGAAGAGCTCCGTGGGCGCCGGCGGATACACGGAGCCCGTGCCGCCTCCAGTGCCAGGCCCCACGGCACTGCCACGGCCCGTCCCGATGCCCGACCCGACCCCACCACCACTGCCGGGGCCGGAGCCCGCGCTGCCGTCGCTGCCCGAGCCGCCGCCAGTCCCCACCGTTTCGCTCTTCACCTCACCCGAGGTGGCAGCCGCCGGCTGCGTGACCTGGGGCTGGGGCGTGGGCTGCGGCTCCGGCTTGGGCTGTGGCGGCGGCACCAGCGGCGGGATGACCGGCTTGACCTCGGGCGGACGCTGCACGGGCGGCGGCGTGGGCGCCGGCGCCACCCGCACGAACTGCAGACGCTCCTGCTTGACCTGTCCACCGGTGCCACGATTGCCACCGCCACCGCCACCGGCGGGGCCCGGCCCCCCTGCCCCAAGCACCGTGGCCATCAATTCGGGCGAGGTGAACGGCACAATGAGCAGCAGGATGATCAGGGCGTGCAGCAGCGCGGCGAGCAGAAAGTTCGCCGCGCGTCGCTGACGCCCGATTGGCAATCCGATCGGCGGTCGATACCGGGGGCGCGCCGGCGCCTGGCCATCCTCGCCAGGCGGGCCGCCAACCGGCAGCGGGAGGCCACCAGGATCGGGAGTGAGTGAAGCCATGTCGTTCGAACGGGGAAAGGTCGTCAGGGCCTGTCGAATCGTCGTACGGCAAACTAATACGGCGGGGCGGCCCCCCAGGGGGTGCCCCCCCCCCCCTCAACCCCACACCGCCGTGCCGGAGCGGTGGGCCCCCGCCCACGCCCGCCGCGAGGCGGGCCACCATCACGCGGATGAAAAACACGCCGGCCTTGAGCTGCGGCAGCGGCAAGGTGGTCTGGCGCTCGACGCGAAAGAAGGCGTGATCGATCAGGCGGCCGTGCGCACCGGCCCCCGACAGCGCGT
>JACVCT010000207.1 GCA_016741895.1 Gemmatimonadaceae bacterium
TCACGGGCAGCACCTGGGTGGCGGCGTCGAGCGTCAGGCCATAGCGGCGCTGCATCCAGCCGGCGCAGGCCTCGCGCAGCCGGGGTTCGCCGGCGGTGGCGGGGTAGTTCGAGAGGCCGGTGTCCAGGGCTGCGGCCCAGCGCGGCGTGGGGCATCTGGGCGGCGCGTGCCTGGGTTCGCCGGTGCCCAGGCGGACGGGGCGGGGGGCGGCGGGACGGGGGGCGGAGGACCCGGGGGCGGGGGGAGACCCAGCGCAAGGGCGGGCCACGGGGGTGAAGGGCGCGGCAGCATCGCGGCGCGGCCGGCGGCAGCGGCCGGTGTCCACACCAGCACCGAACGACGACGGCTGGCGCGCAGCGACGCCGTCGCGGTAGCGCCCGACGAATGGGCGGGCGGCACGACCGACCGGCGCTGGCCTCCCACCATCACTTCGCCGTCCGCGATCAGCCGCTCCGCCAGATCCGGCGGAAACGTGAAGACAGCACCCGACGCGCTGGCATCGCGCTCGGCGGCCTGCCGCGCCAGCACGGCGGTAAGCTCGGCCACCGTTGGTTCCAGCGCATGCAAGTCCACGGGAGCCGGTTCGTGCTCCGGCGGGATACGGCTCATTTCTCCTCCTGCGATACGCGCTGACCGGTGAGCAGCGCACGTGCGCGCAGCAGGCCGCGGCGGATGTGCGACTTCACGGTACCCAGCGGCAAGGCTTGTTCTCTGGCAATCTCTTCGTGTGTGCGGCCATCGAGCAGATGGCGCTCAATGCAGCGCCGCTGCATGGGCGTCAGCGCCGCCAACGCTTCCTGTGCCGACACCGCATCCGTCACGGCGAGCTCCTCGTCCGACGGCACATCCGGCAGGTCGAAGCCGGCATTCACCGGCTCGGTGCGCACCATGCGGAGCCGCTTGCGATGCCGATCGATGAGACGGCGCCGTGCCAGCAGCGCCACGAATCCGCGCTCGCTCGAGCGGGAGGCATCGAAACGTGCAGCCGTCTTCCACAGGTCAAAGAAGATTTCCTGCACCGCGTCCTCGGCATCGGCGCGGTCGGTGGACCAGCGGCGTGCAAGCGCCAGCACCATGGGTCCGTAGCGCAGCACACACTCGCGCACGGCCCGCTCGTCGCCACTGGCGATGCGGCCTAGCAGTGGCGCGGCCTCTTCACCTGGCGCGAGGTCGGCCGTGAACATGGTGCGCGAAGTGACGGAGGTGGTGGCCACGGGAAATGAACGACACGGATGTCGAGGTGGTTCGCAGAGCGGGCACGATGGCCGGAGGTGAGTCCCCGGCTGTGAGGGAGTTCGTTGGGCATGGGTGGTTTGGATGCACCACCGGGGGCTGGGATGCCGGTGCATCCGGGATCGGGTTGGGCAGCGAATACCGCCATGCACGCCGGATCAACCCGGACCGTGCGCGGTCATTCCCAGGTCCCTCATGCCTCGCGAGGTGTTCACATGCTGCCCATTCGTCGTTCCACGCGCCTGCGGCGTGCGCTGCTGCCCGCCGCCTCCCTGCTCTGTCTGTCCGTTTCCCCCGTCGCGGCCCAGCGCGGTGACATTCCCTCGGTGGCGCGCAGCGCGGGGCAGTTCGCCACCCTCATTACAGCGCTCGAAGCCGCGGGGCTGACCTCGACGCTGCGAGGGAACGGCCCGTACACCGTGTTCGCCCCAACGGACGAAGCCTTTCGCAAGCTGCCTGCCGGCACCGTGGAGAACCTGCTCAAGCCGGAGAACGTGGAGCAGCTGCGCAGCATTCTGCTCTATCATGTGGTGCCCGGTCGTGTCACGGCCTCGCAGGCGCGTCGCCTGAACAGCGCCAGCACCGTGGAAGGTCGCAGTGTGCGCATCCGCAACGAGGGCAGTGCACTACGCATCAACGCGGCCACTGTGCTGCGCGCCGATGTGCCGGCCACCAATGGCGTCATTCACGTCATCGACGAGGTACTGCTGCCGCCTGACCGTGTGTCGGCCGATGAACCCGATCGGGTGTCCGACGCACGTGCGGCGCGTGAGCTGCTGAGCCTTGCCGTGCGACGTGGGGCACCGCTCTTCAACGACGGCAACGTCGAGGCCACGGCGGCCATCTACGAAGTGGCCGCGCGCAGCGTGCTGGCGCTTGGCAATCGCGTCGACGGAACAGCACGACGTGCACTGGAGCGGGGCCTGCGTGACGCGGACCGTGAGCGCGATCAGGAGGAGAAGGCCTGGGTGCTGCGGCGTGCCATTGATGACGCGGACCGCAGCCTCGAGAGCGGACGGCGGCGTATGGCGACGACGCGCGCGCACTGACGCGGACGCTCGTACACGTCAGGATCGCAGCAGCAGCCTCGCATCCAATCCCTGCGTATGGTGGCGCGTGTGTGCGCTCAGCAATCGCAGTGTGTGGTACGGCGAGAGCGTGCCGAAATAGGCGTGCGTGAACGGCGCGGCATTGGGCGCGCGCAGCGCCGTCAGGGCATCCGCACTGGCATGGTGCAGGCGTGCCACGACGTCCTCAACGCGAAGCAGGGTGGCATCCTGCAAGTCAGGCCGCACCTCACGCGGCGCCGGTGCCTCGCGCGGGAACGTGCCCGTGGCCAGCATCAGTCGCAGCAACACGTGCCGGGAAACGAACGCCAGCGATCGCGGACTGCGCAGTACCATGCTCGGTCCGCCACGTGCTGCAGTGGCGCCGAGTTCGTACGACTGGCACACATGCAGAGCCAGGGCGGCCGCACTCCATCGCCCAGGCGCGGGTTCGCGATGCCAGTTGGTCTGCGAGAAACAGCGCAGCGTATCGCGAAACCGCGATACGACTTCGTCATGTTCGCGCTCGGCATTCTTCCAGGCGCGGGACAATGGCGGCAGGACCGGCGTTGGACCCATGGCAATAAAAACGGGGCAGGGCGCCAGACGGTGCCCTGCCCCGTTTCCAGTGTCACGAATACGTCATGCGCCCCTTGTGAAGGCCTCAGGACTGAGGCGTCACCGCGTGGCTCCGCTTATCGCGCCACAGGCATGAGTAGGCGAACGCCAACAGGGGAATGTGCAAAGCGAGGAGCGTCCAGGACCATGGTCTGCCCGCCGGGGAACCGGCTTCGCGCAAATAGTTGCTCGCAGCCGATAGCCACATGGTGATTGCCAGGGCAAGATGCCCATACGCCTTCCGCGAAGTCCGTCGATCCGGCCATGTCTCCACAAGCGTACTGAGATAGACCAGACCCACTCCGCTCCATCCGGCAATGGTGAGCCGGGCCGCAACGGAGAGCTCTGAGGGCAGCACGTTGTACAGCCAGATCGCGCCAGCAATTCCAAGGAGCATCAACGCCACGGTCACCATGTCGCGGCGCGTGGACACCGTTTGCATGCTACATCCCCGGCGGCGGCGGGCGGCGGATGCGGAACACCTGATGAGATTCCCGCTGCATCGTGCGCATCTGCTCCACGATGGCCGCCGCGTCCGCGTTCTTGCCTGCCGCCACGGCCTCGTGCAGCTTCGCGGCGGTATCAATGAGTTTTTGCAGACCCGCCCTGAAGTCCGCCACGAACTTCTCCTGCCCGGCCGACTCAATCTGCGCCTTCTTCTCCGGCTCGAACGCCAGCGCCTCCTTGGCGTTCGTCTCGAAGATCGTCACCTGCTCCAGCGTGCTCGCGTTCTTGCTGGAATCGGCCACCTGCTGACCAATCGTGCGGAATGCGGCGTTCATGGCCGACATCTTCTTGCCGAGCGGCGTCTTGTCTTCAGTGGATTGCGCGCGAAGCGCCGAGGTGGTGAACGCAAGGGCCAGAGCGGCCAGCGCACCGAGTGCGCGGAATCGCAGCAACATGGCAGGGCGGGAAGATGAGGGTCACAATGCACGCGCCCCGTTCCGGTCCGACCGAAACGGGGCGCACGGCAACTAACGGTCGTCCCTGAAAATTACTGCGTCGGTGGCGCCCCCGCCTTCCGGATGCGGAATTCCTTGTGAGACTCACGCTGCTGGGCCTTCATCTCATCCACGATGGCCACCGCTTCGGCGTTTTTGCCCGCCTTCACGGCCGTGCGCAGCTTGACCGCGGTATCGATGAACTTCTGGATGCCCGCCTTGTAGTCTGCCACGAACTTGGCCTGCTGGGCCGCCGGCACCTGCGCCTTCTTTTCGGGCTCGAGCGTCAGCGCGGCCTTCGCGTTGGTCTCCATGACCGTGATCTGCTCAAGCGTGCTGGCGTTCTTCGAGGGGTCCTCGATCTGCCGACCGATGGCTTTGAAGGCCGTGTTGATGGCGGCCATCTTCTTGCCCAAAGGCGTCTTTTCATCGCCTTGGGCCTGCAGAGCCGACGATGTGAGCGCGAGGGCGAGCAGCGACAGTGTACCGAGAGACCGGAATCGCAGTTGCATGGCAGGCAGGGGCTGAGTCGGACCGTAGGCAGGATGAAACGATGATCGGCACTTGTTCTTACGGATGGCTCACCCGGTTCGCTGATTCTCGACGCCCTGTGGCCGAACCAGCGAACCACCCGCACATTGCGTATTACCCCCACCGGGACCGGCTGTTCGGTGGACACGGAACATCCCGCCTTTCCTTCCCGCCGGTCCTCCCGCCTCGTTGCCCTCGCCCATGACCGAGCCCGATCAGGCGCCCGACCGGCGCAATTTCGTCACCAAGGCCGCCGCCATCGTCGTGGGTGGCCTCATTTCTGTCGTGGCCCCCGTCGCCGGCCTCTTTACCGTCTTCGACCCGCTGCGGCGCAAGACGGACACCCGGGGCCTGGTGCGCATCACCTCCCTGTCCGCGCTGCCCGACTCGGGCGAGCCGCGCAAGTTCCCCGTGCTCGACACCCTCGTCGACGCCTGGAACCGCACCGAAAATGTGCCGGTGGGGTCGGTCTACATTCAGAAGACGGGTGAGAACACCGTGCGGGTGCTCAACACCGTCTGTCCGCACCTGGGCTGCTCGGTGGGCTACAACGCCGCGTCCTCCGGCTATTTCTGCCCCTGTCACAAGAGTGCCTTCGCGCTCGACGGCAGCATCGCCGACCCCAAGAGCCCGAGTCCGCGTGCCATGGACGCGCTCGAAGCCGAAGTGCGTGACGGTGAGGTCTGGGTGCGCTTCCAGAACTTCCGCAAGGGCTCACCGGACAAGATTCCCGTCTGATGGCCAATCGACTGAACGACTGGCGGCAGTGGCTCGACTCGCGCACGGGCTACAAGGGCCTGCTGCACGAGGTGCTCTTCGAGAACGTGCCGGGCGGTGCGCGCTGGCGCTACGTGTGGGGCAGCACACTCACGTTCTTCTTCGTGGTGCAGGTCATCACGGGCACCTTCCTGTGGATGTCCTACAGCCCCAGCTCGCAGACGGCCTGGGAGAGCGTGTACTTCATCCAGCACCAGATGATGGGGGGCTGGTTCCTGCGTGGGCTGCATCACTTCGTGGCCCAGGCCATGACCGTGCTGCTGGTGCTGCATCTCATGCAGGTGGTCATCGATGGCGCGTACAAGGCGCCACGCGAAGTGAACTTCTGGTTTGGCGTCGCGCTGCTGCTGCTCATTCTCGCGCTTTCGCTCACCGGCTATCTGCTGCCCTGGGATCAGAACGGCTACTGGTCCACCGCCGTCTCCACCAATCTCGTGGGCATGAGCCCCGTGGTGGGGCAATCCATGCAAACGGTGGTCGTGGGTGGCGTGGCCTATGGCCATCACACGCTCACGCGCTTCTTTGCGCTGCATGCCGGCCTCATTCCCGGTCTCATCATCCTGCTCATCGTCGGGCATGTGTATCTCTTCCGGAAGCATGGCATCACGCCCAAGCTGCCGCCCAAGGGACCCGACGAGGGCTTCTGGCCCGAGCAGGTGCTGCGTGATGCCGTCGCCTGTCTCGCCGTGCTCGCGGCCGTGGTGTTCTTCGTGGTGCGCGAACACGGTGCGCCGCTGGGCGCTCCCGCCGACCCGGCCGAGCAGTTCTCGGCGGCGCGGCCCGAGTGGTATTTCCTCTTCCTGTTCCAGTTCCTCAAGTACTTCCCGGGCAAGACGGAAATCATCGGCGCCATCATCCTGCCCACGCTGGTGCTGCTGATCATTGTCGCCATGCCCATCATCGGGCGCTGGCGCCTCGGTCATCGCTTCAATCTCGGCTTCCTTGGTGTGCTGCTGGCCGGTGTGGCGCTGCTCACCTGGCAGGCCGTGTCCGCCGATCGCAACGATGCCGAGTATCAGGTGGCCAAGGCGGTGTCGCGCCGCGACGCCGAGCGTGCGGTGGTACTCGCATCGGGCGGTGTGCCCATCACCGGCGCGCTCACGCTCATGCGTGAGGACGCGTACACGCAGGGGCCGCGCATCTTCTCACGCAACTGCGCCTCGTGTCATCGCTTCGACGGGCACGATGGGCTCGGCAATGCGCTGCCCAAGGATTCCATCTCGGCGTCCGATCTCAAGGGCTTCGGCTCGCGCGCCTGGGTGAGCGGCTTCCTGCACGCCGACACCATTCTCACGTCGCGCTACTGGGGCGGCACGTATCACGCCGAGGGGGACATGGCCATGTGGCTGGCCGATCACATCCCCGAGGGCGAAGACGAAGTCACCATGCGCCAGAATGTGGTGCTGGCCCTCTCGGCGCAGGCCAAGTTGCCGTCGCAGGCTGAGATGGATGTGCGGGACAGCGCGCGCATCGCGCTGGGTACCGCGTTCATCCGCAACACCGACTACGGCTGCGCCTCCTGTCACACTTTTGAGGATGTGGGCACCGACAGTCCCGACCTCACGGGCTGGGCGTCGCGTGACTGGATGATTGCCTTCGTGAACGATCCGGCGCATCCGCGCTTCTTCGGGCGGGACAACGATCGCATGCCCAGCTACGGCGTCGAGAAGAGCCTCACACAGAAGGAAATCGAGATGGTGGTGGACTGGATTCGCGGCGAGTGGTACACACCGGGCGGCAAGGCCGGCAGGCGCTAGTCGAGCGTCGCCGACACGATCCCACACGTCCTACTCGTGGCGGCGCAGCAGTCGGCGCTCCACGATGGGCCGATAGGGCCCGAAGGCTTCGGGCGCCACGGCGAGGAGGCGGGCCGCCACCGCCGCCTCGTCGCGGCGCGGCAGACCGAACACACGCAGCACCACCCACTCGAGCCGGGACCAGAACTGCACACGCTCGAGCACCGGATTGAGGAAGTCCGTCAGAATGCAGTAGTTGCTGTTCTTCTCGTGGGCGTGATGCCGATGATGATGCGACGGTGACTGCACGAGATGCAGGCGCTGCAGCAGGCGCACGAGGGCGCCGTTCTCACGGCGCGTGCGGTGACTCCACTTGTGCACTTCATTGGCGTTGGCCGAGAGGAACAATCCCAGCGCAACCATCCAGTTGAACACACCCAGAGCAGCAGCCAGAAGGCCAAGTATCACGCAAATGGCCAGCAAACCGCGGGCGCTGCGAAACCAGCTGTTGTCCACGATGGCCCGCGGGGCGTAGTGGTGCAGCAGGTTGGGACGCGTCATGTGCGTGCCCAGGACCGGCAGATCGGGATTGCCGTAGGCATCCTCGAGCCAGTGTACGAGCCCCGTAACAAAATCGGCGATGAGCCAGACCAGCACGATCTGGCCAAGAGTGAGCAGCATGGTGGTACCAGGCATG
>JACVCT010000208.1 GCA_016741895.1 Gemmatimonadaceae bacterium
GTACATGGCGGCGCGGCGTGGCGATGGTGACGCGCCGCCACCGGACGAGGCGGCCCTCCGCGGGGCACTGGCGCGGTTCGGGTTTCGCCGCGACATGGCGTATCGCGCCGCCGACGCGCTGAGTGGCGGGGAACGCATGCGGGCCGCCCTGGCCTGTGTGTTGGCTGTGCCGGGCCTGCCGGCACCACGCCTCCTGTTGCTGGACGAGCCCAGCAATCACCTCGATCTCGACAGTCTCGAGGCCCTGGAAGCGGTGCTGCTGCAGTTCGACGGCGCGCTGGTGGTGGTCTCGCACGACGAGCGGTTTCTGGACGGCATCGGGGTGCACCGCAGGGTTCGGCTGTCCGGACGGCCACCCTTGACAGGGCCCGAATAAACACCGAATTTCGGCGTCCCCGGTTTCACTCCCCCATCACCGAGGTCCTGCCATGTCGTCCACCGTTGCCGTCCTGTCCCCCTCCGACCTGCTGGCGCACTGGCAGGGCCACCGCCGTCTCACGCGCCGGGTCATCGAGGCCTTTCCCGAGGAGTCGCTGCACAGCTTCAGCGTGGGCGGCATGCGTCCCTTTGCCGCGCTGGCCGGCGAGATGCTGGCCATCGCCGTGCCCATGCTGCGCGAGATCGTGTCGGGTGAGGCGGCCACCTACAACGAGGCGGTACCGGCCAGCAAGGCCGAGCTGCTGGCGGCGTGGGATGCCGCCACGTCCGAACTCGACGCCTGGTTCGCGAAAGTGCCGTCCGACAAGTTCGGCGAGACACTCACGGTGTTCGGGCAGTTCACCGGGCCGGTGTGGAGCCACCTCGCCTACGCCATCGACAACGAGATTCACCATCGGGCGCAGGGCTACGTGTATCTGCGCGCCCTGGGCATCGAACCGCCGGCGTTCTGGCAGCGCGACTGAGTGCACATGGACGGCGGTGCGTCCGCGGCTTGCCGCTCGCGGGTCCACGCCCGAGCTTGAGCGGGGTCGCCACCTTTCCGGCTGCATTTCCCCCGGTTCGGGAGTCCCATGGAGCGCGCCGTCCCCATCCTGCCTGTCACCGACCTCCGTCTCGCCCACGCGTTCTACGTCGAGGCCCTGGGCTTTTCGGTGCGTTTCACGCACAGCGAAGACGAAACCACCGGGCTGCTTGGCGTGGAGCGTGGTGGCCTGTGTCTCACGCTCGACTGCCCGATGACGGGGCACGGGCGTGAGGCCTGCGTGGCACTCGAGGTGCACGATGCGGATGCGCTGTATGCCGAGTGGCACGTGCAGGTTCCCGTGCTGCGCGCACCGCACGATGAAGCATGGGGCGCACGAACCTTTGATCTGCTCGATCCTTTCGGCAACACGCTCTTCGTGATCGGGCCGCCGTCCGGGGCCTCAACCGCCGCCCCCGTCTCCGGCGTCGCGTGACGTGAACGTCGCCAAGGTCCAGTCCCGCAGTCGGCTCTTCCTGTTCATGGGCGCCCTGGGTGTGGCGGCCATGGTGCTGGGCTTCGGTGGCACGTACTTCCTGCCTGTGGCCCGCGGCGAGTTTGACGGCCCATGGTGGCTTCATGTCCACGGCGCGCTGGCGATAGGCTGGGTTCTGCTGTTTGCACTGCAGCCGGTTCTCGTGCATCGGCGGCAGCTGCGCTGGCATCGACGCCTTGGCCAATCGGCCTTGCCGTTGGCACTCGCAGTGGCGGCGACGATGATTCCCGCCGGCATGGTGCAGGTTCGGCGGGAGTTGGCACTGGGGCTCGGTGACACGGCCATCTCCGCCATACTCGGTGTGCTCACGTCGGGGGTGCTGTTCGTGGGGCTCGTTACGGCGGGCTATCGCGCCCGCCGCACCCCTGAAGCGCATGCACGCTGGATGCTGCTGGCCACCATTGTCGTGCTGTGGCCGGCGTGGTTTCGCTTTCGTCACTTTCTGCCATGGATTCCGAGGCCGGAAATCTGGCTGGCACTGGTGTTGTCGGACGTCTGGATCGTGGTGGCCATGGTTCATGACCGAATAGGCCGTGGGGCGGTGCATCCCGTGCTTCGATGGGGTGGCCTCGTGGTCATCCTGTGGCAGGTCGCTGAGGTGCTGTCGTTTGACCAGCCCTGGTGGCGGACATTGGCCCGCAGCCTGTGGCAGGTGCTGGGACCATGAACCCGCTGGTCCGTCGTTACCTGCGCACGGCAATCGGCTTTCTCGCGCTGGGGCTGGGTCTTGGCGTATGGCTGCTGGTGGCCCGGGAATTCAGCGTTGCCGTGCCCATGCGATTGCGCAGCGCGCACACGCATGCCCTGCTGGTGGGCTTCATGATGCTCATGATCACCGGCGTGGCTCTGTGGATGTTTCCCCGGCCTCGTCCCGAGGACACGGTGTTTCGCCCTGGCCTCGCGGCGCTCGCCTGGTGGGCCATTGCCGGTGGGACCGCTGGTCGGGTGGCGCTGGAGCTCACGCTGTCCCCACTGCCATCCGTGCCGTGGCGCGTGTTGCTGGTGGCTGCGGGGGTGGTGCAGGCACTCGGCATGCTGCTGTTCTTTGCCACGATGTGGACGCGCATTCGTGCCAGTGGGGCGCTCAGCGAACGCCGCTGAGTGAATGCCACCGCGGTAGATTCTCTGCATCACCGCTGTGGCCGGTGGCGCGCGCCCATCCACGTCTTGACTGGCAGCCCTCGTGAGCCCGATGTCGCAGGAAACAGTCGTCTATCTCGTCAACCTGATCATCGGTCTCATCCTGGCCGGCGTCATGAGCCAGTACTGGCGACTCGAGGCGGCCGGCATGTCGCTGCGGCCGTGGATCGTTGCCGCGTGGGTGCTGACGGCTGCGGATCTCATGTTCGTCATGCGGGCGGGCCTGCCGCCGGATGTCGTGCCACGCATGCTGCCCACGCTCATGGTGACCGCCGGCCACGTGGCACTGCTGGTCGCCGCGGTGCGTAGCACCGAACGTGAACTGCCGCTGCAATGGGCGGCAGCGCTTGTTGGCGCGCATCTCGCCCTCCTGCTGCTGGTGCGCACGGTACCCGTCCTGAACGGGTGGCGAACTGTTTCGAACGGTGTGTTCTGGGGTGGCCTCTCGCTGGTCGCGGCGGCCACCCTGTGGCGTGGACCTGAGCGCCTGCGCCTGGTAATGCGCTTTCCGGCGGTGGTGCTGGCGCTGCAGGGCATCTTCCACGCCGTGCGCTCGGCGCTGGCCACGCAGGCGGTCGTTGACCCCGATGCCGGCAGCCGCGCCGTGGTGCAGATCCTCGGTGATGTCGAAGTGAGTCTGTTCATGGTTGCGCTCTTCGTGGGCGTGCTGGTGGCCTACCTGCGCCAGAGCAACACGGAACTGCGGCTCGCCCTCGAGAACGTGCACCAGCTTTCGTCCATGCTGCCCCTGTGCTCGTGGTGCAACAAGGTGCGCGACGACGACGGGTACTGGCGGCGCATCGAGGAGTATCTCTCGGAGCACAAGGTGAGTGTCACGCACGCGCTCTGTGAGTCCTGCGCCACCCGACATTTCGACCGCGCGTGACGCCGCGTCGCAGTCCGGGGCGCCGCACACGCTGGGTCGCGCTGCTGCGCGGTATCAATGTGGGGGGAAACAACATCATCCCCATGGCCGATCTGCGCGAATGTGTGCGCGCGCTGGGCTACACCGATGTCGTGACCTATATCCAGAGTGGCAACGTGCTCTTCGACGCCCCGGGGACAGCGCGTCAGGTGGCCACGACACTGGAGAAGGCGCTCAGTGCCTCGTTTGCCTATCAGGCGAAACTCGTGCTGCGAACGGCCGCCGAGATGCAGGAAGTGCTCGACGATGCGCCGGAGGGGTTTGGCAGCGACCGCACGCAATTCAAGTATGACGTGCTCTTTGTGCGTCCCGGGGTCGACGTCGAACAGCTGCTCGCAGAGGTGCCGGTTCATCCCGAGGTGGATGTGGCCACGGCCGGCCGTCACGCGCTCTACTTCCGCCGGCTGATTGCGCGGGAGACCAGCAGTCGTCTCAATCGCCTCGTGCAGATGCCGGTGTACAAGGAACTGACGATCCGCAACTGGAACACCACGCTGCGTCTCGCACAGATGGCCGGCACGCCGTCGGCAACTGACACATGACGATCAGACACCGCTCTCCGCATGCCGCTCCGATTCCGCGACGCCACTGACGACGACATCCCGCAGCTGGCCGCAGTGCAGAACGCCGCCGCGGGCGCACTTGTCGCGCGTTACGGTGACGGGCCGTGGGGCGCGCTGGTCACCGAGCGCGGCACGGCACTCGCCATGCGCCATGCCCGCTTTCGTATCGGCGTGGACGCAAAGACGCTCGTGTGCTGCCTTCGTCTCGCGCAAAAAAGGCCCTGGGCCATCGACGTATCCCACTTCACGCCGGTGCCACGGGCGCTCTATCTCACCAACATGGCGGTGGCGGTGGCGCGGCAGGGACAGGGAATTGGTCGACGGGCGCTCGACGATGCGCGCGACGTTACCCGGGAGTGGCCAGCTCAATCCATCCGACTTGATGCCTGGGATGCCCCCGCCGGGGCCGGCGCCTTTTACGAGGCCTGCGCCTTTGCGCCGCGCGGTGCCCTGCGCTATCGCGATACGCCACTCTGCTACTACGAGTGGTTGATCGGCTAGGGCAACCCCTTCGGTTGCGACTCCTTCGGTTGCGACTCCATCGGTTGCGACTCCATCGGTTGCGACACCAGCGGTTGCGACACCAGCGGTTGCGACACCAGCGGTTGCGACACCAGCGGTTGCGACAATATCAGCGGCAAGGAAATCGACAGCGACACTAAGGACGCGCGGATTTCGTCGCCTGGCGTTTCGCGTCCCACTTCGCTGCCTCGTCAGGGCGTCCCCAGGCGGTGTACAGCATGCCGAGTCGCCGCCACACGTCCTGCACCGGTTCAATGTCCGGTGCCAGTTCGGCGCTCAGTTGACGCTCCGCGGGCAGCAACAGGTCCTCGGCCTCGCGGTACTTGCCATTCAGCACCAGCGTCTCGCCCAGTGCGCTGCGTGTGGACGCAAGAATCCAGTGCCCCGGCGGCAAGGCCGCCGTGCGCACCTGCAACGCCTGACGCACCCACTGCTCACCTGCTGCAGCCGAGTCGAGATGGGACAATGCCAGTCCGAGGTGCATCATGGCTGCGCCCACGGCCACGTGCGTATCCTCGAGCGACTTTCCGCGGAGTGACAGCACGCGTCGGGTCCAGCGCGTGGATTCGCGATACTCTGCACGGCGCCGCAGGTGATCACCATAGTTCAGCATCGACATGGCGAGCTGCGGATGATCAGGACCGAGCAGCTGCTCACGCAGGCGAATGACTTCGCGGTACGTGGCGCCGGCTGAATCCATCTGTCCGAGACGCTCGAGCAGACCGGCCCGTACGGCCAGTATGGGCAACAGGCTGCTGCCGTTGGCCGCCCCAAAGCGCTGGGCCAGTCGCATGGCTGACTGCAGCAGAGTGTCCGCCGCCTGATGATTGCCGAGATCACTCTCCACGACGGCCAGCGATACCCAGGTGGGAATGGCGGCCTCCGCGTCATTGGGGAAGTACTGCCGGTGCATGGCCAACGACTCGTAGAACAGCGGCCTCGCATCGGCGTTGCGACCCAGCCGGGCCAGTGTCTGTGCGCGGGTGTCCAGCAGCGTCGCGCGATCGAGGGGGGCGACGTCGTCGCGACGGCGATGCAGGCTGTCCACCAGCTGCAGCACCGAGTCGGCCGACTCGTAGTTGCCCTCCTCCCAACGGGCAACGCCGAGGTCCAGCAATACACGTTCGGCGCGCGGATCGCCCTTGGGCGCTGCGGTCTGCCACGCCGCGAGACTGCGCAGGTATTGCGAATCCGCCGAGGCGTATTCACCCAGCGACACGTAGGTGCCGCCAATGATGTGCCGGAGTTCGGCTTCCAGCGCCGGCGACGCAGGCGCACGATCGAGACGCGCCGCCGCGGAGTCGAGCACGTCACGCACCCGCGCGTCCGGGCCCAGCTCACCGGGCTTGGCGGCACCGAGCATCTCGGTGAGGAATGCCTGCACCTCGGTGGCGCGCGCACCCTCGGCGCTGGCGCGCCGGGCCTGCTGAAGGGCGGCGGCCGATCCTCCCGCGAGCGCCAGCAGCGTCACCAGGGCAGCCGCCGTCTCGACGCGGCGCCGACGCACAAACTTGCCGAGTCGATACCCCAGACTGTCGGGCTGTGCACGAACCGGGCGGCCCGCGAGGTGACGGCTGACGTCATCCATGAGCGCATCGACCGTCGGGTATCGGCGATCGGCCTCCTTGCGGAGCGCCATGGCCACGATGGCATCAAGATCACCCTGCACGGCGCGTCGTGTGCGCTCCAGCGAGCGCAAGCCCAAGGCGGGCACGCGGGCCTCGCTGAGCACGCTGCTCAGCCGCGGCGCCACACTGCTTTCCACCGCGCGCTCCATGGCGGCCATCGACAAACCATGCAGTGCCAGCGGTCTGGTGCCCGCGATGAGTTCGAACAGCAGGACACCAAGTGCATACACATCGGCGGCGGTGCCAACGGGCTCACCACGGATCTGCTCGGGCGCCGCATACTCGGGCGTGAAGACCCGCGAACCCACGGCCGTCACGCCGGCTTCGTCCGTCGATGACGCGCCGTCGCCCAGCAGCCGCGCAATGCCGAAGTCGAGGAGCTTCACCGCGCCGTCTGCCGTGACCAGGATGTTTCCCGGTTTGAGGTCACGGTGCACGATGAGTCGGCGGTGCGCGGCGCGTACCGCATCGCAGACTTCAAGAAACAACCGCAGGCGTCCGCTCAGCTCGAGTGCGCGGGTATCGCACCAGACCGTGATGGGCGCACCGTCGATGTACTCCATGACGAAGTACGGCTGCCCATCCGGTGTGACGCCGCCGTCGAGCAGCGCGGCAATGCGCGGGTGCTGCAGCGTGGCGAGAATCTGACGTTCGGTGCGGAAGCGACGGGTCGCCGCATCCCCATCGGCAATGCGGCGAAGGAACTTGATGGCGACGCGCTGACGATACTGGTCGTCCGCGCGCACGCCCTCATGCACCGTACCCATGCCTCCGCTGCCAATGCGTCGGCCCACTGCCCACGGCCCGAGTCGCAGGCCCTCGTGATCAACCCTGGCCGACGTGCCGCCCAGCCCTGCTGAATCGAACGACGCATCGCGGTCGTGCAATACCAGCAGGGCCAGCAACTCATCGGCCATGGCCTGGTCCCGACTCGACACTTCCGACAGGAAGGCCTCTCGGGATTCCGCCGTGACCTGGACGGCCTCGTGGAACAGGGCCTCGAGTTCTGCCACCCGCGTCGGTGACAGCGTATGATGGCGTGGGGAGACGCTCATGTCCCCTACGCTACTTCCTGTCCGGCCGCGCGGTAAGCCGCGTGGTAAGCCGCGCAGCAGGCGGTGCCGTCAGCGGCGCAGACCGCGCGCCGCCCGCCGATGCGGTGGCTCCGAACTCGAAGGCGCCGCTGTCGCAGCTGCCAACGCGGGCAAAGCCCCGCGGATCGGTGGCCGCGCCGGCGCGGCCCCCACCGCGGTGTAGGCGGGCCGGGCCTCCCCGCAGGGGGGGGGGCAAGACGCCCCCGCCGGTGTGGTC
>JACVCT010000209.1 GCA_016741895.1 Gemmatimonadaceae bacterium
GCCAACGGGTGCACGGCCCGCCGGTCGAACGGGGTCGGGAACCGCGTGGGGACGTCGTCGGTGTGCGGGGCGGGTGAAAAGGGAATCACAGCGGGAAAGATATCGCACCGCTACCTCGTGTCGCCTGGTGGACTCGCCGCGCACCGACGTGGCGCCTGATGATGCGTGGCCGTCCGCTGCAAGCGCCGCTACGGCGCGCGAACAACGCCCTGTGTCCGCAGCCACGACATCATTTCGTTCCACACGGGCGGTTGCGGCCCCCCGTCGGCATCGCGAAGGAAGTGGTCGGCGTTCGGAAAGTTGACCACGGTGTGCATGGACACGCCGGTGCGCGACAGCGAGTCCAACACGCGGCGTGACGCGAAGGTGGGCACGCTCATGTCACGGTCGCCGAGCAGCCAGAGTGTGGGGACCGTGGACCTGGCGAGGACCGGAACAGGGTCATATCCACGTCGTCCCGCGTATGCGAGGACACGCGCCTCGAGCTCACGTCGATCGGATACTTGTGGGGGACGCGACCCGTCGCCGGAGAGATCGCTGTAGTACTGTTCGACACCCGTGGAGACGGCGGGGCTGGCCAGCAGCACCTGGAAGCGAGGGCGGCGCTGCGCCCGCTCGGCGGCAAGGGGAATGATCCATCCCGCCTGGCTCGCGCCGAAGAAACCCACGCGCGTGGTGTCGACGCCGGCGGCAGTGCGGAGGGAGTCGAGCGCGACGGCGGCGTCCGACGCCAACTGTGCCAGCACAGCCTCTGCGGAGTCGCCCCACTGTCGCAGGAAGACGCCCTCGGAGCGCCCCGCGCCACGCTTGTCGTACGCCAGCACGGCGAAGCCCATGCGCACGAGCGCGCGCATGTCGCCCCGGACATCGTCGCGGGTCAGAGGTCCGGACCCGTGCACGATCACCATGCCCGGCACGTCCGAGCGTCGCCAGCGCGGTCGAGACAGCGTCCCCTGCAACATGACCCCGTCCCCAGCGCGCAACGTGATGGGGCGCTGTTGCATGTACAGGGGACGACTCGGGTGAAAGGCGAGGAGACCTACCCCGACGGCAACGAGCAGCGCGGCAGCGACGGAAGGCATGCGCATCCTGGACAGGCGAGATCGTCAGGCGTGGGCCCTGGGCCCCCGAGCGCCGGAAGCTATCTGACGGATTGCTCCCAGATGGTACGCCACGTGGATCACACTTCCGATCACGCCGTCCAACTCGACACCGACAACCTTGCGCGATTCCTGGAGCGCAGCCTGCCACCGCTCGGCCTGCTCTCGAAGACTCTGCCGCAACGCTGCCCACTCGACATCCGATACCGCCCTGCGCTCCCATGACGCCGTCCAGTCCGCGTCCGCGAACGGGTTCTTCTCCCCGGCGGCCCAGCGGTTCATCAACGAAAGGCCATAGCGCAGATGCTCGACATGGGCAGCGATGGACGCGCCCTCATTGCTTGACTTCGAGGCCTCTGACGAGGATAAGCCGTCCAGCGCCACAAGAAGCCCGCCATCACCGGGATTCAGCACGAAAGCGCCGGTCGGGGGCGCGCCGTAGACGAGTTCCCGAAACAGTGTGGGGAGACTTCGATTCAGGTCGTCGGATGTCATGTAGCGTCCTCGTGTCTGCATGAACGACCGGCGGGCCGTCAGGAACGGCGGCATCGGAGGTCCCGAGCAGTTTCGCGCCCCCCCCCCCGCCTTCTCATTCCTTCATCCTTAATGTGTACAGAACTGCGGATTATTCACATTGGGGACGTCGGCAACGAGTCTCCTCCTGAACGACTCTGGCGTTTCCGCAGCACACACAATGGCAAGCGCGAGGGCGAAGCGCGCGTTGGCATCACGGTCCTTGAGTTGACTGAACACCGTGGCGGTGAACACGGTTGAATCCTGCGCCTGCACGGGAAATCTCCTTCGCATCGGTACCGGGCTCGCACCGGCCAACCAGCCGACTCGACTGCCCACCTTCGCAAGGTAGGCTTGAACGTAGAAACACCCGCTGGGACAATCGAGCGGCGGTCCATACGAGATGCGGTACATCAACACGTCGGTACCGGGGAGCACGATCGGTGTCCCTGCTCGGATACCCACCGCAGAGTCTCCTGCGAGGAAGGTCTGGATATCGGCCGGCGCGTCGGAGAGCGAGTCGGTTGGCGAGGAGCTGCAGGCGATGACGCCGAACAGCATCACCACCAGAGCCAATGGAATGCGCATGGGTATACACCTCATGAGAAGCGACCGGGCAGAAATTGCTCCCGAGCGAGAACCCAGCGCCCCACTGCCCCGCGCGAAAGCCCGTCGAGTCCGCCGCCGGCGACTGCGCGCGCACGACCGGTTGTGTACTCTCAAGTTTGCGCGCCGCACCATGAACCGTCAACGAATTGCTGTCCCTCGGTCACCCGACGAGGTTTCTCGCGCTGGGACTCCAACTGTTGTTCGTTAAGCTCGATTGTGAAGGCGGCCCTTCTACTTGCGCACGAGACGCACCCGGGTTGGCCCCTGCGGCCCCTGTTGTTCGAGCACGGCACCGGTGACCTCGCCCTGCGAGTCGAGCTGGAATTCGAACATCGGTCCGCGAGGATCCTGGAAACGGGACTCCGACCGCGCGTTCAGGGGCGCCTCGGGATTGGTGCCGGGCTTCACCCACAGCCGATCTCCGTCGAGACGGAAGACGGCCGTGAAGCCGGAAGCGGCCGCATACTGCCCGACATAGCGCTTGAGGATGGCTGAGGACACTGCGATTCCCGGCGCGGCGGCAGGATTCTGCGGCAGCGGCGGCAGCGCAGGCAACGCATCGATGAACGCCGCCATGCGCTTGCGCGTCGCCTCGTCCGGCAATCGGCCAATGCCGCCGCCGATGTTGTCGATCATGTGCGCCGTCTTGGTTGTGCCAACCCGTGCAACGGTCACGGCGGGGTGGCTGATGACGTACTTGAGGAAGAACTGCGCCCAGGTGCGCGCGTCGAACTCGGCCGCCCATTCAGGAAGCGGGGTCGTCCCGACACGCGCGAAGAGGTTGCGGCTCAGGGCACCGCAACTTGTTCCGGCATTTGCGCCCAGCGGGAAGAATGCCATCACACCGATCTTGCGCTCGAGTGCGAGTGGCAGGATGGTGTCCTCGACGCGGGCGCGGTTGCCCACATCGTAGTCGACGCCGATGAAGTCGATGGGCTCGTTGCGCATGACCGCTTCGAGCTGGGGGTAGAGATTGTCGCTGATCACCTGAGCGCCGATGTACCGGATGCGACCCGCCTTCTTCTCCGCCTTGAGCACGTCGAGGTGTGCGGTGCCGCTGCCCGGGTTCACCATGGCGAGATCGAGCTTCGACACGTTGAGACGCTCGAGCAACGACGCGATCTGCGCCTTTGCGCCCTCGGCGGTAGGCTGTGACGGGCCACCGGGGGCAGGCGCAAAGCCGCGCACCGACCAGAAGAGCTTTTGCCGGACACCGAGTTCGCCGGCCGCATTGATGTGAAAGTTCTCGGCGGCGGCATTTCCATGCATGGCGTCGAACACGCGGCCGCCGTTGTCCGCAAATGCCTTGAGCACCGCCTTGAGCGCGGCGGGGTCTGCGCAGAACACATGATTCGAAAACGATAAGCCAACAGCCGGAAGCAGCTCACCGGTTGACGGAATGGCCCGTTGGATGAGCGTACCGTCGGGCTGCGCCAGCATCGTCAGGGCGCGCCGCATTTCCGGCGTCAGCGCGAGCGCCGCACCGGCGCCGAGGGTGGTGCCAAGCCATTCACGACGTGAGAGCATCCCGGGATCTCCGTGCGGGTTGTGAGCTGAGGCGACTACTGCTGCCTCAATTGAGACCCCGGGCGCGTGGAAATGGAGGTGGCGGGAGGTTCGGATTGTGTTCGCAATGTGTAAGTGGTCGCGGCGAGTACGGCGGCATGTGCCGTCAGTACAGCGTCGCCTGCTGCCGTGCGGGAAGTTCTGCGTCGTAGGCGGGACCGCCGAGCGCTCCCTCAGTGAGGGCTGCGAGCATCTCCCCCGCCGACGGCAGGTGCGCAAGCGCCTCCGGAGACACCGGTGCCCAGAGGCGGCTTCGCTGTATGGCGCGCGCGCACTGGAAGAACGCGGCCTCGACGCGCACCTCGACGACGCAAGTCGGCAGCCGTCCCGAGACGGCGTACGGAGCCAGCACGGCCGGTCCCGCGAGTACTGTGGCGCGCCCATTGATCCGCAGCGTTTCACCTCGGCCGGGGATGAGGAAGAGCATGGCCACCCGGGGATCGTGGAGGATGTTGCGCAGACTGTCGATTCGGTTGTTCCCGCGCCGCTCCGGCAGATGCAGGGTCTGCTCGTCAACGACCGCTACGAACCCGGGCGCATCGCCCCGAGGCGACGCATCCATGCCGTCGGGCCCCGTGGTGGCCAGCACACAGAAGGGCGACGCGCGCACCATCTCCTGGTAGACCGGCGGCAGCGTGGTGACTTCCTTGCGACGTGACGCTTCCTGCACGGGGCCGAACAGGGCCGCGAGCGAGTCCAGCGAGTCGATCTCTCCGCGGTTCAAGCCAGTTCCGGACATGTTTCTCCCAGGTGGCGAGTTGACGCTGAGGTTCAACTGGGAGGCGGCCCCGCGGGGTGCTTCTCGCACACGGGGGGCTGTTCAGCGCTCCACGCCATGGACGCAATGCGCCAGATGCCGGTGCTTTTCACCAGCGTGAACACATCGGCGCCGCAGTGCGACCAGGTGCCATTGACGTAGAGGTCGTACGGCATCCAGACCATCGCCACGCCGCCACTCACCCGCGCCATGGGCGCAAAGCCGCGCTCCACCACGCCGCTGAGGTTGGCCGCGCGCTGCGCCTCGCGCGTGCGTGCCCGGTAGACGGTGACGCCTGCCCGCGTGGACGTGGGATACAGCATCGCCTCGGGAACCATGAGGTTGGTGAAAGCCACCGCGTCCCCGCGGCTGATGGCGGCGAGGGCGGAGTCCGCGACGGCGATGACAGCCTTCTCGTCTGCGGTCGGCTGCGCGCGTTGGGCGCCGGGCATCGCGGCGGCGACTGCCGCGATCAGGAGAAGCGAGAGAGTCTTGGGCATGGGAAGAATCTACGCTCGAAGACCGGCAGTCACTCGACGCCGCTAGCCGAGGAGGCCGAGTTGCTGCACGACCGACAGCCGATCGACCACCTGCTGATGTCCGATGATGCGACCGTCGGCAAAATGGTAGATGGTCATGCCTCGCACTGCGAACGATCGGCCGGAGGGCGGACGACCCCCCATGCTGCCGAGTTGCGTACCTCGCATCGTCCAACTCAGCGCAACGCGGTCGCCTGCGCTGACGGTCTCGTCGATGTCGAACCGCAGATCAGGAAACGGTGTACGCGAGGCGAGCAGGCGCTCCTTGAACCCGGACACGGACAGCGTCTGCCCGTCCCACGGATCTCCCGGATCACTGTAGATGGTGTACTGCGGGCCGAGAAACTCGTCTACTGCCGCAACCTCGCCCGAGCTCCATACGCGTTCCATGAATGCAAGCAGGCGAGTTGTATTGTCGGGCATGGTCTGAGACTCCGATGGTATGGCTGACGCCCGGCGCTCTGCCGGAGCGTTCATCAACTAACAGCCGCGAACGAAGGCACGCCAGCGCCGCCGTTGTCTGGCGAACTGAATTGTCGCCGTCAGGAACGGTGATGCGTTCGGCAGTACCTACCGGCGCTGCGTCGGCAGCAGTGGTCCGTATCGCAGCAGCCGCGCGGGGCCTAGTAGATCACAGGGTTCCGGATGTAGTTGCCGCCCCATATGAGCCAGACTGAATCCCGCGCCGTCCGCTGGTACGCCGCGGCAAGAGGAAAAGCGCGGGCGCCCATGCAGCCGAAGCACAGACGCGTCGGATTCGTCGAGTCCACTCGAATATCAAAACCATAGCGCCAGTCCGAACGCAGTGGCACCGTTGCTTCACCTGCACTGAGGATCACGCCGGACGCAGCAAATCGAAAACTCACGTACAGCTCGCCCTTTCGGCGGGTGGCAAACTCTCCTCCAGACCGGCCTGGCGCTCCGATTTCGTCGGGACCAAGTACACGCGGGCGTGCACCATCAGACAGCATGACGGTCAGCAGGTTGCGCGGCAGTTGTGGTACGTCCGCATAGCGGACGGACACCAACGCCTCATCGCGGCCGCCGCAGGCCAGGAGCACGCACGCCGCCAAAACAGCCAACGTGCGTTGAGTAATGATCGAGACTGGTATCAAAGTCATGAAACGTTCTGACCACCTTTCGTGTGCTTCTGTTGTAGACGCCCCAATAGGAGAATTGGGCGGGGCCATCAGGAGAAAGCTTTGTCAGGCTACGCTCCTCGGATGCGCGTACAGCGGTACCGATCCACGTACGACCCACGGAGCCTCGTCGATCTGCTCGATAAGGTGGACCATAGTGAACGTGAGACTGAGCCCCATCCGCAACGGCGCGGTGCTTGTGAGCTCATTGCCAGGCGCCTTGGGATTCCGCGGATGAGCCAACGTGAGGTGCGGGGCGTGTGGTCGCGCATGCCGGTCGGCCAGGACGACTTCTCGGAGGATCTGGAACGTGGCGGCGCCGCCGATACACGGCAGCAGGATGCCGTGCCCGTCGAAACGTTGCGGAGGCCCGAGCTGCAGTGTGATGGCCTCGGTCTGGGCGTGCGCGAGTCGTTCATGCACATCGAGAAGGCGGACGCCCTGCAACTCATCTTCGCGGCACAGCGTCACGTGCGCCGGGATGAGTCGACTCTGAACCGGATCCACGACGCGCCTGATTGCCTCGAGATCGGAGCTGCTCTCGGGCGGTACGAAGAGGCTGAGTTGGGACCGGGAGCGCACGTTTGCTGAGACGGGGTGGGGTGGGTTCGTCTGTTGTAAGCCGCAGCCCGTCATTGGCGCGCCGTTGCGCTGAACCAAAGGCCCACCATCGAGAGAGCCAGCAAGCTATACGACACAAGGTTTGGTCAAGTCGCACTCATCGCAGGTCGTCGTATCGCCAGATCACTGGAAGAGGATCCTCGGAGCAATGGAAGTTCTGGTCTGGACACGCTAAGCCTTCTGTTCTGCTGCCGCACATTCAACAGATTGCGATCGCCTGCCGCACACCGCACCGCGCTGCCAGCAGCATCGCTTCGTCAACCCGCCGTGTCCAATCTCCCTCAAGCTGGACTCTTCCCGCAAGTCCCGTCCTGCGAGCGCCCTCCAATCAGCGGCCGTTGAAATTGCCAGCGCCTCGTTGTATCGCGAACGAAGGGATATGTCCCCTCGTGACGCCACCAATTCATGCCCGCTGCAACCCGCCTGTCGCAAAACTCTGATTCGATGCCCAAGACGGCGGGGTGGCCGCGCGACGGTGTCGACCACCGTTTGCGCCGAAGCCGGTGGAGATGCAGCCACTAGCAGGATGCTGAAAAAGCTGGCGTCCCCTCTGGTGCGACGCCAGCGTTTTTGTATAATGGCGCGACTTCAGCCAGAGGCGAGCGATGCGGGGAGACGAGCGCGTGCAGGGGATGATGTTTGCGA
>JACVCT010000210.1 GCA_016741895.1 Gemmatimonadaceae bacterium
CTGCTGCCCAAGATCTTCAGCCGCGTGCATCCCAAGTACCAGACGCCGGCGGCGTCCACGTGGATCGTGGGAATCATCGCCATCGTCATCGCCGGCTTCTTCCCGCTCGGCCTGCTGGGCGAGCTCGTGTCGGGTGGTACGCTCGCGGCCTTCGCCACGGTGTGCATCGGTGTGTGGATCCTGCGCGTGCGCTCGCCCGAACTCGAGCGTCCGTTCCGCACGCCCTTCGTTCCGGTCGTGCCCATTCTCGGTGCCGGCGCCACGATGTACATGATGTACCAGTTGCCGGGCCTCACCTGGACGCTGCTGGGTATCTGGACGCTCATCGGCATGTCCACGTACTTCCTGTACGGCATGCGCAACTCCACCATCGGCAAGAAGGAAGCCGGTAAGGCATGACCGGCGCTGTGGCCGACGGGCTGCTGACGGCCTCCGAGGCGCGGCAGGCGGCGATCCGGGAATGGTTCGCCGCCCTGCGCCCCGGCATGACGGTGGCGCTGTCCACCCACATCAATGCCGATGGCGATGGTTGTGGCTCGGAGGCGGCATTGGCCCGCCTTTTGGCGCAGCGTGGGATTCACTGCCGCATCGTGAATCCCACGCCCTGGCCGGGCATGTTCGATTTCCTGCTGGGTGAGGATATCGACGAGCAGAGTGCGCGTGGCGCGGCGGCGCTGGATGACGTGGATGCCCTGGTGGTGCTCGACATCAATGACGTGCGGCGTCTTGGGCATCTGGCCGACCGGGTGCGCGCGCTGACGGTGCCCATCTCGGTCATCGATCATCACGTGGCTGGTGATGAACCGGTGGGCTCGCTGGCAGTGGCGGACACCCGCGCCTGCGCGACGGGGGAGCTGGTGTACGACATTGCGCTGACGCTTGGCCTGGACATCACACCGGCCATTGCGCAGGCGCTGTATGCGGCCATCCTCACCGACACCGGCAGCTTCCGTTTCAGCAACACCTCACCACGCGCCCACGGCATGGCCGCCATGCTGCTGGCGGCGGGCGTGAATCCCGAGGAGATGTACCGGCGCATTTACGCGCAGGTGAGTGTGGGTCGCATGCAGCTCCTGCGTGAGGCTCTGGCCAGTCTGGGCTCCGATCCGGAGATCGGGCTTTCGCACATCTCCGTGGCCTCGGACGTCATGGAGCGCTTCGACGTGACCGGCGAGGAACTGGACGGCATCGTCGAGCATCCCCGCAGCATCGTGGGCACGCGCATGGCGCTGTTCTTCCGTGACCTCGGGCATGGCAAGGTGAAGGTCAGCCTGCGCAGCACCGGCGATGTGGACGTGCAGCAGTTTGCCCGTCGCTACGGTGGCGGCGGCCATGCCAAGGCCTCGGGCGCCATGCTCAGCGGTTCGCTTGAGGAGGTACGCGAGCAGGTGCTGGCGGACGCGCGGGCGTACCTGCGGGGGGAGTTGGGATAGTGGTCCGCGTCCGACCGGATTTCTTTGCGGAATCCGGTCGGGTAGTGGGGCGCTTTCGGATGCCCATCGCACGAAGCACGGCGAGGGTGTCCGATGAGTCTGCCCACACCCTTATGCTCTGTGTAATGCCGGAGCTGGAAAGGCCCACCAGCAGGCGACCCGATACGGCGAATCGATCGTCCGGGGGAAGTAACCAGCTATTGAGGTAGCGACCGGAGCTCTTTTCGTAGAGGTCGAGGCCAACGAGTTTGCCTTGAGCACTCATCGCGATGACCCCTAGCGTGTCTAGCCAGTGAGAGCCTCCGAGGCTAGCATTGGTTCCTTTTTCAAGGTAGAGCCCCGGTAGTCCGTTGCTGCCACGTCGGGTAATGAACGTTGGTGTCGGGTATTGCTCGACCAACTTCGTGGTCCGAAGCCTGTTGGATGTATCAACGTGAATGAGACCGAAGCCAAAAGTGGTCGCGAAATGACAGGAGTGATCCGGCAGGCCGCGCAGGGTAACCGCATTGGTCAGCATCGGATTGTCAGGATCAGAAACGTTCCAAGGAAACGGCCACTTCCGGAGAATCCGACCGGCTCGGCTCATTCTGACCAGAAAGGCATCGCGCTGAGTGGTATGCAGTACCAGGGATCCATCGGACATCACGCATAGTGCCTTTGCACGTGAGTAGAGCGGATGAGCGTAGTCACGGATGTGATTCCCATGAAGTCCGTATTCAGAGACCCGTCCGTTTGCTGGGTCGAGAACGACGGCGCCACTACTCGTCGATGCGATATCGACCGGTGCGAGAAACTCGCCAGGGCCACTGCCCTTGCGCCCGGCACTCCACAGCAGGCGACGCTCGACAGGGTGATATGCATGAACCTGAAGTGTGCCAGCGTCCAGGACGTAAATCGCCTGCGACGTGGCCGTGTGCTCACGAATCCAACCAAAGGTGCTGTCGCTGACTCGACCGCCATCTTTCCAGACGAGCACCCACGACCGTGGTGCGTAGGTCCTGAGCGGTTGAGCCAGTGCTTGTTGCGTCGTTCCTGCCAGCTGTACCAATAGGAGAAGCACGAAGCGAAGGAGCAACGAGAACTCACCTTTCTCGGTCATCGGCTCGGGTCTCGGTGAATGAGGTGAAAGACGGCTCGGCCATTGGCAACGCGTTCGCTCGCGTCGCTCAACGTTGGTGTGACCAACCGCACGCGATTGAGGTTGTCGCGCAGGGCCACGAGCGGGGTTTCCCGAAATCCAAGCAGTTGCAGCATCCTGTGCTCTTCATCACGAATCCTTCTGATCGGAATGCGCTTCATCTCTGGCGGCAGGAGCGACCGAAGCATCGTGGAGTCTCCGTTTACTGAAACGTCTACGATCTCAACGGTCGAAAGCCGACCCAGTGTCCTTCCCGCGAGAAGCGGTCGAACGATCGAGAGATTCCCGCTGCAGTCGCTCGCTTGCATGTAGATCACGCCAGTCCACGCCCCGTTCAGGCTATCCCCATGAGGCGATGGCGTTCTGCTGCCTGCTGCGTTCGAATCGATCAGTGGCCTTGAATTGCCGCCGCGATCTGCTGCGGCTCCCGCAACAAGGGTTGCCGAAAACGCGAACAGCCAGACGTACCAACGCACTCGCGGTACCGGGCGGGGAGACCGTTGGTCTCCCCGCGAGGCATGAGTCAGCATTCCGAAAGCGCCTCTTCATCTCCACGGCGATCATCAGATGGCGCCAGGGGAGGATGCACAACACAGGTACCCGCAGCCTGCCCGCGAATGTAGTCCTTGAACACGTCGCGGCTGCCGTGGTACGTGCACTTGCTGAAGCTCAGACTGAACCCGAAAAGCGAGCCAGCGTCCTTGTTGAAGGAGATGGAGAACTCGCAAGTCGGCACCGTCGGCTCCGTACCACACTTCGTGAGGAACCCGCCACCGCAGGCTGTTGAAATCAGGTCGCCTTGCGCCGTCTGTGCGCCTACCGGCGCAATCGCGAACGACGCCGCGGCAACCAACACCAGAGCCACTGCTGTGGCCAAGCGCGAAATGGACATGGAAGTACTCCTTTGCGATGTATGAGTGCATCAGCGCGCGGCCACGCGCCGCGCCGCTGGTCGCCGGTGCCGGACCGAGCGTCCGGGGCCGCGCGACGGGGCCAGCATAACACCCACCCGTCAGTGCGCTGTCACCATTTCGTCGACACCCGGGCCATTCCAACGCCACCCGGTCGCCCCTAGCTTTCAGGGGAATCCCGAACCGGTTACTCCCTATGTCAGCTCTCATGGAGCGGATCACCGGCGCCCTCGCCGCCGTCCGCAACCCCCGCACCGGCGCCGATGTCATGGCCGCCGAGCAGGTCCGCGATATCGCCACCTCCGTGGACGGCAAGGTCCGTCTCACGCTGCTGCTCGCGCCCGAAGACGACGCCACCCTCGTCCGCGATGTCCGTCAGGCCATCGAACGCCTCGAGGGCGTGGCTGACGTGCGTGTCGACGTGCGCGATCCCGCCCAATCCGAACCCACACCGGCGCGTCGTGCGCCCAATCCAGCCATGAGCCAACCGATGGCCCCCGCAGCCGGCGGCATGGGCCGCGCCCTCCCCGTCATGGAGGCCGCGCCGCAGAAGGCCCCGCCCAAGGTCCCCGAGCCCGTCGCCTATCCGCACCTCGGCCGCGTCATTGCCGTGTCGTCAGGAAAGGGCGGCGTGGGCAAGAGCACCGTGGCCGTGAACCTCGCCATTGCGCTGGCCAAGGCCGGCAAGCGTGTGGGCATCATGGACGCCGACATCTACGGTCCCAACCTGCCACTCATGCTGGGCGTGGACGCGCCGCCAGCCGTGCGCGACGAGAAGATCATCCCGCTCGAGGCCCACGGCGTGAAGGTCATTTCGCTGGGCTTCCTCATCGAGAAGGAGCAGCCGGCCATCTGGCGCGGTCCCATCGTGATGAAGATCATCACGCAGTTCCTGCGCGACGTGCAGTGGGGCGAACTGGACTACTTCCTCGTGGACATGCCGCCCGGCACCGGTGACGCGCAGCTTTCGCTGGTGCAGGCCACGCCCGTGCACGGCGCGGTCATCGTCACCACGCCGCAGCAGGTGGCCGTGGGCGATGCCCTGCGCGGCGTGAAGATGTTCGAGCGCACCGGCGTGCCGGTGCTCGGCATCGTCGAGAACATGTCCTGGTTCGAGAACCCCGAGACCGGCAAGCCCATCGCGCTCTTCGGCAGCGGCGGTGGCGAGCGTCTGGCCACGGAGTGCGGTCTGCCGCTGCTCGGGCAGATCCCCATCGATCCGCGCATCCAGGAAGGTGGAGACACGGGGCGCCCCATCGTGGCCGCGGAGCCGGAGTCCCGCGCCGCCAAGGCCATCGAGCAGGTGGCGCAGCGTGTCATGGAACGCATGGCGGCGCGTCAGGGCTGATCGCTTCGCCAGAAAATGATGCAGGGCAGGATGCGGTGCGCGACGCCAGTTCGGTGCTCGCGCACCGTCTGCTTTGGTGCGGTAAGTTGAGCGCAGGATGACACCACCGCCCATCACCCTGCTCACGGACTTCGGTACCGCGGACGGCTACGTGGCCGAAATGAAGGGCGTGCTGAGTACGCTCGCCCCGACGGTGCCGCTGCTGGACCTCTCCCACGACATCCCGCCGCAGGACATCACGGCGGCGCGCCTCGCGCTTGCACGATGCTGGCGGCGGTTTCCCGTGGGCACGGTGCATCTCGTGGTGGTGGATCCGGGCGTCGGCACCTCGCGCGCCGCCCTCGCCGTGGCCAGCGAAGGCCGCTTCCTCGTGGGCCCCGACAACGGCGTGCTCTCGCCCGCACTGTTTGCGCTCGACGCGCAGGTGGTGCAACTCGTCGTACCAGAGAGCGCATCGCCCACGTTTCACGGACGCGATGTGTTTGCACCCACGGCGGCGCGCCTGGCCACCGGCACGCCACTCGACGAGCTCGGCGAACGACTGCTGCATCCCGTGCGTTTGCGCACGCCCGCGCCGCGCCGCGATGCCAACGGCGCCCTGCATGGTGAGGTGCTGACCATCGATCGCTTCGGCAACGCCATTACCAACCTGATGCCGGCTCCCGGTGCCCATCCGCATCACGTGACGGTCGGCATGCACGCCCTGCGGGTGGTGCGCACCTATGCCGACGCGGAGTCCGGTGAGGCCGTGGCGCTCGTGGGCTCGAGCGGCTGGTTGGAGCTTGCCGTGCGCGATGGACACGCCGCAGCGAGTCTGGGGCTCAGACGTGGGGATCGTGTCGAGGCGCGCTGACGCCGGGCAACCACACGGCGCGCGATGGGGCAGGCCGGCCGAAGCGGCCGCTGACCAGATGCTGACGGGAGCCTAGAGCTCCGCGCCCGTCCCCGTGCCTTCCTTGTCCTCGACCGGGCGCCGCGCGGCCACCACGCCCTGAACGGGCGTCGGGGTCTGCCAGCTGACCCTGGACACCGGTACCTCATTCACACCGGTGCTCGAGCCCGGGGCCCATGTGGCCGCCGTGCCACCACTCCAGCGGCTGCTCCAGCGTCCACCCACGCGGCCGAACTGCACGCTCAGCCGGGACATGCCAATGCGCGACTTGACCACGGCGCCCATGCCCACCGTGGCGGCTGCCCAGGTGAAGGCCACCGCCACCAGGCGGCTCAGCGTCCCCACCACCGGCATTTGCGCCGCCAGCGCCGCGCCGAACCACACGAGGCTGAGGGCCGCCAGCCCCACCACCAGGCCACGCACGGCCGCGGAACGCTCGGAACCCGAAGACCCTCGACCAACCAGGGCCCAGCCAATGACCAGTGCCACAGCCA
This sequence comes from Gemmatimonadaceae bacterium, assembly GCA_016741895.1. Taxonomy (GTDB): domain Bacteria; phylum Gemmatimonadota; class Gemmatimonadetes; order Gemmatimonadales; family Gemmatimonadaceae; genus Gemmatimonas. Next base: position 6,217 of record JACVCT010000210.1, read on the forward strand.
GCACGCCCAGGGTGAAGGCGCCCGCCAGAGCAAGGCCCCAGGCCAGCGCCGCCAGTGGGATGGCCAGAATGCCAATGATGGTGATGGCACAGGCCACCACCAGCACGACGAGCGCCGGCACCGCAAGCACCTGCGTCAGCACACCGGCCCAGAAGCTGCCCGATACATCGCGGGCCGCGGTGCGGGCCACCGCCACAAGGGCTTCTTCGGCGGTGGTCAGCACCACCAGCCCGATGATGAGCCCGATGCCGAATACGCCGGCAATGGCCGTGAGGGTGGTGGCCAGCATGGCCGGTTACCGGCCCTGACGCGAGGAGGCCGAGGCGAGGGCGCGAATGCCCACCACCCCCATGCCGGCCGCGGCGACGAAGCCGCCGGCCGCGAGCGCCAGCACCTCAGGCGAACTGCCCTGCAGGGCCGCCAGCCCGGACTGGCCGAGCACGGTGCTCATGAGGTCCGTCCCTGCGGCCAACACCTTCTCGCGGAAGCTCTCGAGGCCAAGCTGGGTGACGATGACCGCCATGTCGGCACGGGCCAGCGCCCAGGTCGTTCCGGCGGTGAGCAGGCCGGCGCCGAAGGCGGCGCCCACACCGGCCGCCAGACGCGCGGGGCGGGAGGCGGGCACAAGATCGGCCACCGTGCGGGTGGCGGCAGCGTGCCAGGGCTCGAACACCTGCACCTGATTCATGACCTTGTCGGCAAAGCCGGCCGAGGGCGCGAAGTCGGGCAGGGCGTCGAGCGACTGCATGAAAAGGCGCGCGCTCTGCAGCTCGCCCTGGCAGGACGCGCACGATCGGACGTGCGCCCGAAGGGGAGCAACGCCAAAACCCTCCTCGCCATCGAGGAGGAGTTCGATTTCGTCGGGTCTCAGGTGTCGGTCAGGCATAGCGATGAGCCTCCATGTGCGGACTACGCCGCAGGAGTGCCGCAGGTTTCAGGCCAATCCGGGATTCGTGAAGATCCGGGAAGCCGGTTGAAGAACGGGTGAGGGTCGTCACTGGCGCAGGGGCTCGAGGGCCTTGCGCAGCTCGTGCCGCGCCCGGTGGATGTAGGTCTTGACCGTCCCCAGG
>JACVCT010000211.1 GCA_016741895.1 Gemmatimonadaceae bacterium
GTCACAACCGCAGCTGTGACCGAGTGTCACGATTTCCCACAAGCACGCCCGCCCAACCCGACCAGTCCCACAGGGGGGAAGGCCCCTGGGCCAGACACTGCGCCTGTTTGCACCCCCCTTCCCGCAGCCGGGTGCGTGACGGGGGGATGGGCACCAGGGCCGTGCGCTCACTGAGCACGTCGTCCGGCCAGGGCACACGCGCCATGCGACGCCCCATGGCCACCGCCACACCACGCCACCCCTGCTACTTGAGGGCGTGCACCAGCGCCGGTCCGCTTCCGTCATCCATGCGCGTGACGGATCGCACGGCTCGCATGGCAGGGTGCAGATGCGGGCACCAGGCGCAGGGTGCCTCGCGCGCGACAGGCGCCCTGTCTGAGGGCGGTGCTTCGCGGGCCGCCGGGGAAGGTGCCACCGGCGCCAACGGCACCGACAGGGAATAGCGCGGATGCCCGCAGCGTGGGCACAGCGGCAGGGTGAGCGGAATGAGGCGTGAGAGGCAGCTGCCGCAGACGATGCCGTCCTGCGTGGGCTCGTGCGGCGCTCGGCATACGGCACAGGCGGCTGGCAGCAGCAGCTGCAGCAAACCTGCCAGCATCATCCGCCGGCAGGTGCGACCGACGTGGTGCGCAACGGTCTGGGCTGGTCCGCCGCGGGGACCGGCACCTTCAGTGCCCGCCACATGACCTCGCGTGGTGCAGGCAGACCGGTCCAGACCTCGAAGGCTGCCGCGCCCTGCTCCACCAGCATGCGCAGACCGTCTTCCGCCCGACGTCCGGCCGACTGCGCCGCGCGAATCCAGTCGGTGCCCTGCGCGGTGTACACGAGATCGAACAGCGCCGTCTCCGGCCCCAGTGTCGCCAGCGGGAGCGGATGGTCATTCCCGCTGAGACCGATGGGCGTGCAGTTCACCACCAGTGCGCTGTCCGCGAGAACGGATCGCAGCCGGGCATCGGGCTCGCCACCCGGTGCCGAGTGCTCGGGATGCGCGTGCACCGTGCCCTGAATCACCAGGCGTTCGAGCAGCGCTTCAGCGCGCGCACTGTTCCGCGCCACGACATGTACATGCTCGACGCCGCCTTGCGCCAAGGCATGCAGCACGGCCGCCGCACTGCCGCCGGCGCCCAGCACCACCACCGATCCCGTCACGCCGCCAGGACAGAGCGCCGCGATGCTCGCACTCGCGCCCGCCACGTCGGTGTTGTGTCCGACGAGTTCGTCACCGTCCCACCAGAACGTGTTCACCGCACCGGTGCGCGCCGCGGGCGCGGTCAGCTGCGCGGCGAACTGTGCCACCGCTTCCTTGTGCGGAAGGGTGACGTTGCCGACGATGCGGTGCGGCCGCAGCCGCTCGAAGACCTCACGCAGTGCGGCCGGGGGCACGTCGAGTCGTTCATAGCGCGTCGTGGCGCCGATGGCCTCGAGGGCGGCATTCTGAAAAACCGGCGACAGCGAATGGGCCACCGGATGTCCAAGTATCACGAAGCCCTTCCACGGCAGGTCGAGCGGCATGCGCAGTACCGGGTGCGTCAGGGGGCGAGTTTGGGATGCTCGGCCACCGCCTTGTCGAGAATGGCGCGAATTTCCTGCTCCAACTCGGCGGCCGTCGCACGATACACCGACAGATCGCCGCCGAACGGATCACTCACCGGGCGGGGATGGCTGCCGGCATATCCCGTGAGCAGGTGGCTGCGCCCCTCGCCACCCAACGCTTCCGCGCGCTCGAGATGATGCGGCCCCATGGTGAGAATGAGATCCGCGCCTGCCACCAGTTCTGGTGACAACTGCCGCGCGCGGTGCTGACTCAGATCCATGCCCAGTTCCATCGCCACGAGCAGCGCACCGTCGGATGCCGGTGCGTCGGGCCAGGCGCTGGTACCGGCGCTGCCCACGGTCACTGACGCCAGACCGCGCTCTTCGATGAGCCGTCGTGCAATGGCCTCCGCCATCGGGCTGCGACAGGTGTTGCCGGTGCAAACGAACAGCACGTGCATCAGGATTCACTCCGGTGGACCGGCGAGGACAACGGTCGGGCCGCAGGACGGGCACAGGCTGCGCGTCAATGCGCCGACGGTGATTCAGATAACATGGGGCCTCGCGACCGGCCAACCAACCGCCGGACGCCAATTCGTCTCGACAGGCCCTGCCTCCACAAGCGCGGCAACCCGCCAAGGGTTCACTCGGCCCGCCTCAGTGATCACCCACCAGATCGGGCACCACCGCGCGCAGTGTGGCTGCGGACAGCACCCCGGGACGAATGACACGCGGGCGTCGTCCCGTGCAATCGACCACGGTGGACGGTGGTGAGGGCGCAAGCCTTCCGCCATCGAGCACGTGCAGCACGCCGCGCTGAATGGCGTCGGGCCACTGCGCGAGAATTTCGCTGGCCACGGTGGCGGGAGGCACACCCGGCCGGTTGGCACTCGTGCTGGTGATGGGCTCACCGTAGGCGGCCAACAGGCGCTGCAGGCCTTCGTGCGGCGTCCAGCGCACGGCCACGCCTCCCTCGGGTCCACGCAGGCGCGCCGGCACGCGTCGGTCGCCTCCGGGCAGGACGAGCGTGAGCGGCCCGGGCCAGAAGCGGGCAGCGAGATGCGCGGCATACGTGGGCAGGTGCAGGTCGAGGCGTGCAATCTGACTGGGATGCGCGATGAGCAGCAGAAACGGCTTGCCCGGTGGACGACCCTTGAGCTGCACCAGGGCTTCCACCGAATCGTGATCGACGGCCGTGCCGAAGCCGTACACGGTTTCCGTGGGATAGGCCAGCACACCACGCTCGCTGAGATGCAGGATGGCCGGACGAATGGCTGCCTCCACCTCGGCCGGCGACCAGAACGGCGTCGAAGGCAGGTTGTGCCCGGTCATCTGCGCGGCACCACGACGTTAGCGCCCATGTGTCAGCACCCTGTCACTCATCACGCAGCAGACTGAGCGCATCGGCCCGCGCGAAGTCCGCCTCTTCGGTGATCTTGAGTCCGCGCTCGCTGCCACGCACGACCACCACCGGCAGACCCAGACGCTCACAGAGCGCCGCATCATCGGTGGCGCCAACGTGATCGCGTCGCGCCGCCACGTGTGCGGCCTCGATCATCTGGCGGGGAAACGCCTGTGGCGTCTGGGCGCGCCAGAGCCGCGTGCGATCTACCGTGCGCACGATGCGACCCGACTCGTCCACTTCCTTGAGCGTGTCCACCACCGGTAGCGCGGCCACGGCTCCCTGCCCTTCGCGCGCCGCGGCAATGACGCGGTCGATGGTGGCATCGGTCACCAGCGGACGCGCGGCATCGTGCACCACCGCGATGGTCACCTCCTCCGGCAGATCCTCGAGACCGTTCACCACACTCTCGTGGCGCTCGCGCCCGCCCACGCTGACGAGCAGGCGATCCACGTCGCACTGAAACAGCCAGGGTGGCGGATCGGCGGCGTAGGCCTTGGGCAGCACCACCACCACCACGGCCACATCAGGCCGCGCCATGAAGGCCTGCACGCTGTGCAGCAGTGCGGGCTTGCCCGCCACCCAGCGGAACTGCTTGAGTTCGGTGCTGCCCGTGCGACTGCCCGACCCGCCGGCCACGATCACCACGCCCACATCCCGCAGCGTGTCGCCGGCCGCTCGCGCGGTCTCCGGACGCGATGCCACCACCGGCGGGGGAATGATGCGACGCGGCGGCTGGGCATGGTCCGTGCCCTTGCCCGCCGTCTGTGACTCGTCGGATGACTCCGCTGTGCTCATGGATGTGTGCCAACGATTGAAGACGGTGTCAGGCGGCCGATCATTCGGCGCCCTTGCCCAGGGTGCGCTCCAGCACCTCGCGCAGACTGCGCACGCCGATGAGACGCATGTCGCCCGGCACCCGACGCGGCAGCGCGCGGTCGGAAAGAAAGGCCGTGGTCATGCCCAGCTTGGCTGCTTCGGCCAGACGGCGTTCGACCTGCGAAACGGGGCGCACCTCACCGCCAAGCCCCAACTCGCCGAGAAAGATGGCCTGCGCCGGAAGCGGACGGTCCACCACACTCGACGCAAGCGCCGCCACGACGGCCAGATCGACGCTGGGTTCCTGCACGCGCATGCCGCCCACCACGTTGCAGAACACATCCAGCTGCGCGCAGGAGAACCCGCCGCGCTTGTCGAGCACCGCCAACAGCAGGGCCAGGCGTCGACTGTCGATGCCATTGGCCACACGCTGCGGCGTGCCGAAGCCGGCCCGCGCCGCCAGTGCCTGCACCTCCACCAGCACCGGCCGCGTGCCTTCCATCAGCGCACACACCGCGCTGCCGCTGGCCACGTCCCGGCGATCGCCGAGGAAGAGCGCCGAGGGGTTCTCGACGGGCACGAGTCCCGATTCGAGCATGCGAAACACACCAATCTCGTCGACGCTGCCGAAGCGGTTCTTCGTGGCGCGCAACACGCGGTGATCGAGTGTGCCATCACCCTCGAAGTACAGCACGGTGTCGACGATGTGCTCGAGCGTCTTGGGACCGGCGATGCCGCCGCCCTTGGTCACGTGCCCGATCACGAACACGGTGGTGTTCGTGTCCTTGGCAAAGCGCATGAGCCGCGCGGCGCACTCGCGCACCTGCCCCACGTTGCCCGGCGCTCCTTCCAGCAGTTCGGTGTGCACCGTCTGGATGGAGTCCACGATGAGCACCTGCGGACGACGCCCATCGGCTCCGGCCACCTCCGCCGATGCGATTACGGTCTCGAGCGATGTTTCCGTGAGCAGCGACACCGCGGCGGCGTCTTCGGCCAGTCGCTCCGCACGCAGACGCACCTGCAGGGCGCTTTCTTCACCCGATACGTACAGCGTGGCCAGCCCCGCCTGCTCGAGGCGCGCGGCCACCTGCAGCAGCAGCGTGCTCTTGCCGATGCCCGGCTCGCCGCCCACCAGCACCATGCTGCCCGGCACGATGCCACCGCCGAGGACAAAATCGAACTCGTCGAGTCCAGTGCGCCAGCGCGGTGTGGCCGTGGTGGACACACGACCGAGGGCCACCGTGGGCGCCGCCACACCGCCCGCCTGTCGGGCCGCGGTGCGCTTGCTCGTGACCACCGGCGACACCACTTCTTCGGCCAGCGTGTTCCACGCGCCGCAGCCTTCGCAGCGTCCCGCCCACTTGGGTGATTCGGAGCCGCACTCCGTGCAGCGATACACCGACCGCGCCTTGCCCATCGCCTTGGCCATCAGAAGGGTGTGCCGCTGAAGTCGTCGTCGTCACCGCCTTTGACGAGCTTCGGGCCGCCGTACCCGCCACCTCCGCCATATCCGCCGCCGCCGTACTCCGGCGGTGGCTCGCGATTGGAGAAGTTGTCGAAGCGCGTGTACTGCTTGTGGAAGAACAGCCGCGCGCTGCCGATCGGACCATTGCGCTGCTTGCCGATGATGATTTCGGCGCGCCCCTCGAGCGAGGGATCCTTGAGGCGACCGTTCTCGTCGCGCTCCGCGTACACTTCCTGCCGGAAGATGAACATGATGACGTCGGCGTCCTGCTCGATGGCGCCCGACTCGCGCAGGTCGGAGAGCTGCGGACGACCCTTGTCGTCACCGGTGCGCTGCTCGGGCGCACGCGACAACTGCGAGAGGGCCACCACCGGCACCCCGAGCTCCTTGGCCAGCGCCTTGAGGCCTCGCGAGATCTGCGAGACTTCCTGCTGACGGTTCTCCACGCCGGCGGGCCCTGTCATGAGCTGCAGGTAGTCCACGATGATGAGCCCGAGATCGTGCTCGGCCTTGAGTCGCCGCGCCTTGGCGCGCATATCGAGCAGCGTGATGCCCGGCGTATCGTCGATGAAGATGGGCGCATGGCTCAGAATACCAGCCGCCTGCGCCAGACGTGGCATCGATTCGTCGAGCGCCCTACCACCTTTACGCAGGGCCTGCGCATCGATGAGCGCCTCGGCGGCCAGCATACGCTGCACCAGCGACTCCTTGCTCATTTCGAGCGAGAAGAACGCCACCGGCACCTTGGCGGTGATGGCCGCGTGCTGCGCGATGTTGAGCGTGAACGCCGTCTTGCCCATGGACGGACGGGCGGCCACGATGATGAGGTCGGCCGGCTGGAAACCCGAGGTCATGTGATCGAGCTCGGTGAAGCCCGTCGGCACGCCCGTGATGGCCTGGTCACGCTGCGCCAGCAGCTCGAGCTTCTCCATGGCCGGCCAGAGCAGCTCCTTGATGCGCGCAAATCCGCTCTTCTCCTTGCTCTGCCCGAGCGAAAAGATGCGCGATTCCGCATTGTCGAGCAGATCGGTGGCCGTCGTGCGTCCCTCGAAGGCCTCCTGCACGATCTCCGTGCTCACCTCGATGAGACGGCGCAGCAGCGCCTTCTCCTTCACGATGCGCGCGTGGTACTCCACGTTGGCCACCGTCGGCACGGCATCGAGCAGGAAGGCGAGATACTCGCGCCCGCCGGCATGCTCGAGTTCTCCGCGGCGCTCGAGCTCATCGGCGAGCGTGAGCGGATCCACCACACCGCCACGTTCGGTGATGGCAAACATGGCGCGGAAGAGCCGACGATGTCCCTCGCGGTAGAACATCGAGTCGTCCACATGCTCGGCCGCGCGCATGATGGCGTCGGCATCGAGCAGCATGGCGCCCAGCACGGCCTGCTCCGCTTCCTCGGACCAGGGCGGACGACGTTCCTTGTAGGGATCGCGCGACGGCGCACTGGCCACCATGGGGGCCGCGCCGGTGGCGGTGACGGCAAGACTGGTCATGAACGACTCACTCGAACGATCGCTGCGGTTCGGCGGCGCGTGCGGCGTCGAGCACACGACGCGCCAACTTGACGTCTTCCCACGTGGGGCGCTTCCACGCCTCATTGCGCAGCAGCGCCGCGGGATGATAGGTGACGATGAGCGGCACGCCGTGGAAGCGGTGGATGCGGCCACGCAGTGCGCCGATGGCTGTGCCGGTCTGCAGCAGGGTCTGCGCGGCAAAGCGTCCAAGGGCAAGAATCACCCTCGGTCGCACCAGCTCGATCTGCCGCAGCAGATACGGCTGACAGGCCAGCACTTCATCGGGCAGAGGGTCCCGATTCCCCGGTGGGCGGTGCTTGAGCACGTTGTGAATGAACACGTCCTCGCGCCCCAGCTGAATGGCGGCCAGGATCTTGGTGAGCAACTGGCCGGCCTCACCCACAAAGGGACGACCCTGCAGGTCCTCGTTGGCGCCTGGAGCCTCACCCACGCACAGCAGCTCGGCCTGCGGATGACCCTCGCCCGGTACCGGATTGCGCGCGGTCTTGTGCAGTCCGCAGCGCTGACACGCCGCAATGTGCTGGGC
>JACVCT010000008.1 GCA_016741895.1 Gemmatimonadaceae bacterium
GCCGCAGATCGTGCCCGAGCGGCGTCCGATGCGACCGGAGGTCTCATGATGCGTCGTCCATTGGCCGTAGTCTCCGCTGCGCTGTGGCGCGTCGCCCGGCGGACGGTGTGTGCGGGTCTTCTGCTCGCTCCGTCGGCCGTTCAGGCGCGTCAGGTTGCTGGTGAAGTGCGCGGACGGGTCATCGACGCCACCGACCGTGTGCCGGTGGCCGGTGCGCAGGTGGAGCTGGAAGGCACCGCCGTGCGACTGCGCACGGCCAGCGATGGCTCGTTCCATGTGCGCAGTCTCGATCCGCGCGGACACCGTGTGCGGGTGCAGGCCCTGGGCTACCGCAGCACCACCGTGGACGTGCAGGTGGTCAATGCCCGCGTGAGTGAGGTGGAGATCAGCCTCGCACGCGTGGCTGCGACCCTGGTCACGCAGCAGGTCCGTGCCACGCAGGACACGGCCGCATTCAACGCACAGATTGTCGACCGTGCCAGCATCGAGCGTTCTGGCGCGCGGGATGTGGCCGATGTGCTTCAGAACCTGCCGGGTGTGGTCATCACCCGATCGGGTGGCCCGGGGCAGCCGAGTCGCGTGTCCATGCGGGGCTCGTCCGCCAATCAGGTTCTTGTGCTGCTGGACGGTGTGCCTCTCAACTCCGCGTTGTCGGGTGCCGCGGATCTTTCTCTGGTGCCGGTGGAGAACGTGGAACGCATCACGGTGCTGACCGGCGCGCAGTCGGCGCGCTACGGACCACGCGCCATGGCCGGCGTCATCGAGGTGGTGACCCGCCGTCCGCGCAGCGAACAGTCGCTGGTTCTGCGCACGGGAGCATTGGGCGAATGGGGCGCGGCAGCCGCGGTCGCACATCAGGCGCCCGTGGGTGGAGGTCAGGGCTCGTGGTCGCTGGGCGTGGATCATCGGGCCACACGAGGAGACTTTCGCTTTGCACTGCCGGCCGTGCGAGGTGGAGGATGGGCCCGACGCGAAAATGCCGACGTGGCCAATACGCAGGTGGTGGCGGGCGCATCGCTGGAAGGGCGTGCGCAGCAGGTCGTGCTTCGTGCCACCTACGGTCACACGAGGCGTGGCATGGCGGGCTCCATCGTGCAACCCTCGCTCACGGGGCGTCAGGTGTTCGATCGAGCCAGTGTGGGCACCACTGCACAGCATACGCAGTCCAACTGGGTGTTTAGCCACAGTGTCGATGCCGCGCGCGAGTCCGCCGTCTTCGCCGATGCCACGCCGCCCTTTGGCGCCGCCTTCGACAACACCACTACCGCCACCACACTTGCCGCCGTGTCCAGCGCCACGCGGACGTGGCGCGGCGTGAACACCGCTGCTGGTGTGGAATGGCGGCATTTGGGGGTGCGCGCCAATGCACTCGCTTCGGGCGCTCCCACCGGACAGACGTTGCTTGGCAGCTGGATGAACGCACGTCGCGAGCAGGACATCGGCCGGAGCGCATGGCGATGGACGACGGAAGGCGCCCTGCGTGCCGATCACAGCACGCTGCTGGACGGCGTGGCCTGGTCGCCCCGCGTGGCCACGCAGTTTGCACGCAGCGCCTGGTCCACTGGCACACTGTCGATGGGCGTCAGTTACGGCGCCGGCTTTGCGCCGCCCACGCTGGCCGATCAGTTCTTTCAGGAAGGGGTGCAGGTGCGCGCCAATCCGGCACTGCGCCCTGAGCGCACGCGGCACGATATGGAAGTGCGGCTGTCCGCGCGCGAGTTGCCCCGCTTCGGTGCGCTATGGCACGCCGAGGCAGCCAGCTACCGGGCCGACGTCGATGGCATGATTCTCTGGCTGCCCGACTTCCGGTTCATCTGGAGTCCAAGCAACTACGATGCCACTCGTCGCGGCTGGGAACTGCGCGGCGGCCTGCGCATTCCGCGCTGGCACCTCGATCTGCAAGGTGGTCTCGACGAATCGCGTGTCAGCTATGCTGGCGGCATTCTCAGCGGACAGGTGGCGTATCGTCCGCGTCGCACCGCCAATCTCCAGATCGGTAGCAGTCTCGGTGCGACGCGCGCCGAGTTCGTGCTGCGTCACGTGGGCGTGCGCCGCGTTGTGGCCGGATCGGCGCTCAATGCACTGCCGGCCTACCGCATGGCGGATGCCCGCCTGTCCACCGAATGGCAGCGTGCCCGTTGGACGCTGCAGCCCACACTGGCCGTCGAAAATCTGTTCTCTCGGCAAGCCGCCATGCTCGTGGACTATCCGTTCCCCACACGCCTGTGGAGCATCGCGCTTCGCCTGCGTCCGCCCTCCCCATCGACACTCCCCTGAACCCCGTGTTTCCCATGTCGCGCAATTCAACGTCTGCTCTTCGTTCGCTGCTTGGTCGCTGGTCGCGCCTGGCCCTCATCACCACCACCATCGGCGTGGCCGCGTGTGGTGATGATGCGATCACCGAACCCACGCCGGCGCCCGGCTTTCTGGGTGGTGTGGCCGGCAATCGCGAGATCGGCATCGTCGTCAATTCCGGAACCAAGTCCCTCACCCTGTTCCAGCTCGGTGCGCCAACGGTCACGCAGCAGATTCCCCTTGGATCGAGCGCCACCGTGACGCCGGTGGGCTTCTCCCTGCGTGGCCGTCGCGCCGCCGTACCACTCGGCAATGCGGCCAGCGTGGCGCTGGTTGATCTCAGCACGTCGAGCGTGAGTCGATTCTTCACCTTCCCGAGTGGCAATACCACGGGCTCGGTGTGGAGCAACGACACGACGGTGTTTGCCGCCAACACGGCAACCAACCGCGTTGGCCGCTTCTATGTCAATCAGACCGGCACGGACATCACCAGCAGTGTGGAGGTCGCGCCGTCGCCTACTGCGATGGCCTTTGCCGCGGGGCGTGTGCTGGCCGTGTCGGGCAACCTGGCCAACTTCGTACCCGTCGGTGAAGGTGTGGTCACGGCCATCAATCCCGTGACGATGGCCGTGATTGCCACAGTGCAGACCGGCGGCACCAATCCCACCGAAGCGGCCGTGGGCCCCGATGGATTGCTCTACGTGGTGAATACCGGCAACTACGTGACGCCGGCCAGCATGGCCATCATCGATCCGTCTAGCATGCAGCGCGTGGCGCTCATCAGCCCGCTGAGCGTGGGCGCCGGACACATTGCGATCGACGCCGCAGGTCTCGCCTATATCTCGAGCTTCTCCGACGCCACCGTGGTCTTCAACACTCGCACCCGCACCTGGGTGCGTGGTCCGGACAATCCGGTGTGCGCCCGTCGTGCGGCCAGCAACACCTGTCGCGGTGCCGCATCGGCTACCGCCGCCGGCTCGGGCGTGATGTATCAGACGTTTTTCGGCAGTGCGGCCCAGGGTCTCGCGCCCTATGTGTTTGTCTACGACAAGGACACGTTCGTGTTGCGAGACAGCATCGCCGTGGGCAACGGCCCCATGTCGATCACGGTCCGTACGTTCTGATTCGTGTACACGGGCTGGGGTGAACCGGTGCGTGGTGCGGTGTCCGTTGCGCTGATCACCGACTGGTGTCTTGGCGAACCGCCAACCCGGTTTCATCCCACCGTGTGGATGGGCGCGTTCTTGCGCCGTGCACGCGCTCACGCGAATGGCATGGCGAGCGCGCGCCGCAATACGTCGGCAGTGCTCCGTGAGTTGGCGGCGGGAAGTGTGTGGGTGCTGCTCGGACTGCTGCTGGTGTGCGCCGCGTCGCTTGTGTTGACCGGGCTGCTCGCCTGGGTGCTCGCCGCTGCTGCTGTGCGCAGCGTCGGTGTGCCGGGCGTGCCGCGACACGGCGCCGGCGCTCCACTCGAGCCGGTGGCGGCGCTGACTCACGGTGTGTTGCTCAAGCCCGCTCTGGCGGCCCGTGCCCTGCTGGATGCGACCCGTGCGGTGCAGCAGGCTCTCACCATGCCCGACGAACACGCCGGTCTGGTGGAGGCGCGCCGTCAGCTGGCCTGGCATCTCGTGTCCCGTCCAACACAGGATCTTCGCGCCGACGAAGTGGCAGGCGCTGCGCTGGCCTCGCTGGCTGAGAATTTCTCCGACAGCATCGTGGCGCCACTACTGGCGTACCGTGTGGCCGGGCTGCCGGGCGCATACGCCTATCGCTTTGTGAACACGGCCGACGCCATGCTCGGGTATCGCAGTACGGCGCTCGAATGGTTTGGCAAGCCCGCCGCCCGCCTCGATGATCTGTGCAATCTCGTGCCGGCGCGTGTGGCGGGCACGGCGTTGCTGCTGGCCAGCGTGTTGTGCAAGGCCTCACCACGGGGCGCATGGCGCTGCCTGCGTCAGGATGCGCGTCGCACACCAAGCCCCAATGGCGGCTGGCCCATGGCCGCGATGGCTGGTGCTCTGGGGGTCGTGCTGGACAAGCGTCAGACGTACACACTGAATGCGGCAGGTCGCGCGCCAACCGCCCACGATCTGATCGCCGGTCGTCGACTGGTGCGTATGGCGACCCTGCTGGTGGTGGTGGGCATTGAACTGTCCTACCTGAGCTGACGCATGCCCACACCTGCTTCGCATATGGCGCGGCTTGCGCCGGCGGTGCACGGCGGACGCGCTGCGTTGCCTGATGAGCAGACAGCGGTGCTCGACTTCAGCGTCTGCCTCAATGCCTATGGTCCTTCACCCGTGGTCCGTGAGGCCATGGCCGCGTGCGCCGTGGACGAGTATCCGGATCCCACGGCGCGGGCGGCGCGGAGGGCAGCGGCGGAGAGTTGGCGCTGTGATGCGGACTGGCTCATGGTGGGCGCCGGCTCGGCGGAGCTGCTGCATGCCATCTGCCGCGCCTACCTCGCCCCTGGGCGTCGAGCTGTCGTGCTGCGTCCCTGTTTCGGGGAGTACGAACGTGCCGCGCTTCTGGCCGGCGCCTCCGTGCACGGCGTGCACGATGTGGCGGCCATGGTGGAATGGTTGGCGCACGACGTGCACGTGGCGTTCGTGGCCACACCGGAGAGTCCGAGCGGGCGCAGCATGTCGCGCGACGCGCTGGAGACGTTGGCCAATGCCTGCCTGGCGCACGACGTGCTGCTGGTGGTCGATCAGGCCTACGACGCCTTCACCCCCGCGCCGCTTGGCACTCCAATCTTCCCGGATCGTACACACGTCGTGCACCTGCGCTCCATGACCAAGGAGCACGCCCTGGCCGGTGTGCGTGTGGCGTTTGCGCACGGACATCCTGGGGTGTTGGCGCAGATCGAGGCGGCCCGTGTGCCCTGGGCCAGCAGCCAGTTGGCCCAGGCGGCCGCGCAGGCCCTCTTCTCACCGGAGGCGCGCGCGCATGCGCGGGAGACGGTGCAGCGACTGCGCGCCGACAGTCTGCAGCTTGAGCTCGCGCTCCGTCGTCAGGGCGTCACGGTGTCCGCCAGCGATACACACTACCGCCTCATCGGTTGTCGCAGTGCCACCGACGCGCAGGACGCCTTGCTCCGGCATGAGCGGGTCCTGGTGCGTGACTGCACTTCCTTCGGCCTTCCGCGGCACATTCGCGTAGCGGCGCGACTTCCTCACGAAAACGCCAGCCTGTTGCGCGCCATGCGCGCGCAGGCCACCCACTTCCAGACCGGCGATGACTGAACGCAGAGCTCACACTCACGGCACCGGCACCGGGGTGCCGGACTCCAGCGCGCAAGACCACAGTGGGCAGGACGCGCCGCGCACGGACCCGCTGCAGCAACCGACCGTCACGCGTCTCGCCAATGGTCGGCAGGTGCCCATCCCCAGGCAGAAGCGCCCCGGTCCCTATCGCGTGCCGCCACGCGCGCAGCGACATGGCTTGCTCATCGTCAACACCGGCGACGGCAAGGGCAAGACCACGGCGGCGCTTGGAGTGCTGCTGCGAGCCTATGGCCGCGGCATGGAAGTGGGCATGTATCAGTTCGTGAAGCGACTCACCAACACCGGTGAGCATCGCGTGGCGCGGCGCCTTGGTGTGGTCATGGAGGCGCTGGGGGCAGGCTGCACGGGCGCACGCAGCGTAACGGATACCGATATCGCACGGGCGCGGGCCGGTTGGCAGCGCGTGCAAGGCGTTCTTGCGGAAGGTCGCTACGACGTGCTCATCCTGGATGAACTGACCCTGCCCATGACCTGGGGCTGGCTCGACGAGCAGGACGTCATCGAGGCCCTGCGTGGTCGGGCACAGGGCACCCACGTCATTGTCACGGGTCGTCATGCCCCTGAGGCCCTGGTGGCTGCGGCCGATCTCGTGACGGACATGCGGGTCATCAAACATCCCTACCGCAGCGAGGGCCTCAAGGCGCAGGGAGGCATCGACGTATGAGCACCGATCGCACAAGACGTCGCGGCCTGTTGCTGGTCAACACCGGAAACGGCAAGGGCAAGTCCACGGCCGCACTGGGCATTCTGGTACGGGCGGCGGGATACGACTTCTCCATCGGCATGTTCCAGTTCATCAAGAGTGCGGAGACGCGATACGGCGAACACATTGCCGCGGAACTGCTTGGTGTGGACATCGTACCACTCGGCGACGGCTTCACCTGGCTTTCCGAAGACATCAATGCAGATCGGGCCCTCGCCGAGCGGGGCTGGCAGCGTGTGCGGGAGGTGATCGAGGCCGGGTCCTTCGACATCCTCATCCTCGATGAGCTCACCTACTGCCTGACCTATGGATGGCTCGAGGAAGAGGAGGTGCTGCGAGTACTGCGGGCGCGACCCTCGTGGATGCATGTGGTGGTCACGGGTCGCAACGCCTCACCCGCACTCATCGAGGCGGCAGACCTCGTGACGGAGATGCATCTCGTCAAGCATCCGTTCCGTGAGCAGGGCATTGGTGCGCAACCGGGTATCGAGCTGTGACGCATACACGGACAGAAGGGGCCGCGTCGGTGCGCCTGCTGCTGGTGCGCCATGGAGAAACGGCGCACAATGCAACCGCTCGCTGCCAGGGCCAGCTTGACGTGCCCATGCAGGATGTCGGCGAACGACAGGTCCTGCGTTTGGCCAGCCGCCTGACATCGCCGGTGCTGGATGCCGTGGACGCCGTCTATACGTCGCCTCTGCTGCGCGCCTGGCGCACCGTACAATTGCTACTGGGGGATCGCCAACGCCCCTGTGTGGATGCCCCGGAGTTGATGGAGCTGCACTACGGCAGTGTGCAGGGTCTGGCGGAAGCATCGTGGCCGGATGCGCTCGGTGCAGACTGGCGTCGTGATCCCTGGCGGGTGTCGTTTCCGAACGGTGAGTCGCTGCCGGTGCTCCAAGCCCGTGTGCATCATGTCTTGCGGCAGCTGACGCAGGCGCATGCCGGTCAGACCGTGATGCTGTCCACTCATGGACTGGTCATGCGGGTGATGCTTCAGGAAGCGCTGCGTCTCCCGCCTGCCGACTTCTGGCAGCTTCGCATTCCGAACGCGTCGGCGTGGTGGGTGTCGTGCAGCGCAGCGTCGGGACGTCTGAAGCTGGGCGATGTGCAGCGTGCCGAACCCCGGGTCACGGTGGCGGCGGCGCAAGCGACCATGGCGGACAAGACCATGCCGCGTGGCGCCATGGGAGAAGTCGAACGGGTGGCCGTGCAGGCAGCGGTGGTGCAGCAGACCCTGGAGCCGGTGATCGGTCGCGTGGGGCTGTGCATATTCGCGGCCGATCATGGTGTGACGGCGGAAGGCGTCAGCGCCTACCCGGCGGCGGTGACCGCGGAGATGACCCGCAACTTCGCGCGTGGCGGGGCGGCCATCAATGTGCTGGCGCGCGCACATGACATCTCGCTCGATCTGGTGGATGTTGGGGTGGATGGCTCGCTGGAGGCCTGGCCCGATCTGGTGCCGGCCAAGGTAGCGCATGGTACACACAACTTCCGTCGCGCAGCGGCCATGTCCGACGCCATGCTGGGTCAGGCGCTGGCAGTGGGTGCGGCGCGTGCACAGCGTATGCTGCGCAGCGGTGTGGATGCGCTCGCCCTCGGCGAGATGGGCATCGGCAACACCACCAGCGCCGCAGCGATGCTGGGTGCCATGACAGGCCTCCCGGCCGAGCGCACGGTGGGTGCCGGCACCGGCGTGCAGGGCGAACGCCTTCTCCACAAGCGTGAAGTGGTGGACGACGCGCTCGTATGGCATCGCTCAGACCTCGCCGCCGGCGGCGTGCCGCATGCGGACACGCGCGAGTGGCTGCGCCGTGTGGGGGGACTGGAGATTGCCGCCATGGCCGGCGCTGCCATGGCCGTGGTCGACCATCCCGTGCTGCTGGTGGCAGACGGCTTCATCTCCACGGTGGCCGTACTGGCGGCGGCGCGCATGCTGCACGAGTCGGCGGGGCCAGCCAATGCGTCGTCCACCTCCTTGTCGGCTTCTCCGTTTGCGTCTGCGCTGCTCGATCGTTTGGTGCTTTCGCACCGTTCCAGCGAGACCGGGCATGTCGAAGCCATCCGGGCACTCGACGAACTGCGTCGTGCCGCGCTGCACGGTGAATCCGCAGATGGCGTAGTGCTACGGCCGTTGCTCGATCTCGGCATGCGCCTGGGTGAGGGCAGTGGTGCAGCCATGGCCGTACCGCTATTGCGATCGGCCACCGCGCTCATGCGGCAGATGGCCACGTTCTCCGATGCGGGCGTGTCGACAGCGCTCACATGAACCGCGAGCTGCGCGCCTTCTCGGCGGCCTGCACCTTCATGACGCGCATCCCCACCTGGCGCGTTGTGGCACATGACGTGGCGGATCTGCCGGCCTCCGCCGCCTACTTCCCGCTGGTTGGACTGCTTGTGGGGGCCGCCGGTGCGGTGGTATGGTGGCTGGCCTCCTGGCTTTGGTCACCGTGGATTGCCATACTGCTCTCCATGGCGGCGACCATTCGCCTCACGGGCGCCTTTCACGAGGATGCCCTCGCCGATTCGCTCGACGGGTTCGGGGGCGGATGGACGCGTGAGCAGGTGCTGCACATCATGAAGGACAGCCGCGTGGGTTCGTATGCGCTGGTCGGCATGTGCGTGGCTCTGTTGCTCAAGGCCGCGCTGCTCGTGGAGTTCACCACGATGGCGCCGCTGCCAGTCACGGGAATCATGGGGCGCTGGCCTGCGGTGGTGACGGCCATGCTGGCAGCGCATGTGCTTGCGCGGGCGTCCAGTGTTGCGCTCATCGGTGCGCTGCCCTACGTGCGGAGGGACGATGCCGCCACGCGCGCCAGTGCCGGCCGACCGTTTGTGGCGGGCGTCTCGCGAGCTCGCGTGATTCTGGCTCTCGCGTGTGCCGTGATGCTCAGCGTCGTGCTACTGGGCAGCGCGGTTTGGACCGTGCTTGTTGCGGCGGCCGCCGCAACTGCGCTGGCTGCGCGCTATTTCCGTGCCCGGATAGGTGGGATTACCGGTGATGCGCTGGGCGCTGCGAATCAGGTGGTGGAACTGGTGGTGTATCTCACGCTCGCGGCCAGTGTGCAGCACGGGTCGTTCCTCCAGACCGTGGTACGGTCATGACCAATGCACCGGAGGATGAGCTCGGTACCCTGCAGCTCATTCTGCTGCGCCACGCCCATGCGGCGAGCGATGGACGCTGCATTGGCTGGACCGATGTGCCGCTCAGCGACACCGGGCGAGCGCAGTGCACAACGCTCATCACGACGGACGGGCCGCTGCGGCAGGTCCTGAATGCCGGAAGCGGCGACCTGCATCTGGCAAGCAGCGATCTGCGCAGAGCGCGTGAGACCGCCGTCGCCATCGGCGAGTGCGTCCGTGTGCCGATCCACGAAAGTGCCGACCTGCGTGAGATGCACTTCGGGGCCTGGGAAGGCCGGACCTGGGCCGCGCTGGAAGTGGAGGACGGAGAAGAACTGGCCACCTGGATGGCACACTGGCAGGTGGCGGCACCGCCAGGTGGAGAGACCGTCGCGCAACTGCAGCAGCGTGTCGCCACGGTGTTGCGTCGTCTGTCGCTGCGGCCAGAACGCCGGATGCTGGTGGTCAGTCACGCCGGCTGGATTCGCGTGGCGCTGTGTTTGCTGCAGAACCGACCGGTGCGCGAGATGTTTGACATCACGGTGCCACACGCGCAGCCGATTGTGCTCAGTGTTGCACGCCACCTGCTCTGAGCAACGCCCGAACCGGCGCCGCATCGGCGCCTTCAATGGCCAGCGGCGCCGCCAGCAGTTCGTACGCGCCCGGCGTCACTGCCCGCAGATTGAGATTCTCCAGCACAAACGCGCCGCGTCCAAGCAGCGCGTGATGCACGTCGAGCGTCTTGCTGTGGCGAGTGTCCACGCTGGGCGCATCCACGCCCCACAGCACCAGGCCCTGCGACACCAGCCAGGTCGCCGTGTCGGCGCTCAGGGTGGGCCAGTCCTCGGGAAACAGGCCAGTGGCCACGCTGCGGTCCGTGCGCAGCAGCAGGCGGGCCGGGATGTCGCGCAGACCCTGCGCTTCAAGTAGGGCGACCACCATGGACGTGTCGAGTTCCTGCGCCGCGGTGTGTGTCGAGGGCAGCGCGAGCACCACGCAGGGGCCGACAAACGCGGACACCGTGAGCGCCTCCGAGGCCGGCCAGTCCTCGTGCACGTGCAGCGGCGCATCGGCATGTGTGCCCACATGCAGACTGGTGGTGACGGCCGCCAGGTTGACACTGTCGCCCCGGTCGAGGCGACAGGTCCACCCGCAATCAAAGCGCTGATCGCCCGGCCACTCCGGCGTGCGGGCACTCATGGGAACGGAGATGTCGTAGAGCACGGCGTGGCTCGGCGGTTCAGCTAGGACGTGAAGGCTGCAGTGGCGTCAGCGTCCGTAAAATGCAGAACGCACGGCCCAGAGCTCCGGGAAGAACTTCTGGCTGACGGTGCGCGAGAGGTACTTGGCGCCGAGCGTGCCGCCGGTTCCGCCCGTGCCGGGACCGATGATGCGCTCCACCAACTGCACGTGCAGGAAGCGCCAGCGCGCGAAGCGCTGCTCGAATTCCAGCAGTCCCTCGACAAGCAGAAACAGCGGCGTGGGACCGGGGCCGGTGTAGAGCGATGCCAGCTCCACCTGTTCATGCGCGAGCAGCGCCAGCACCAGCGACTGCAGCGTGGGCCGCTCGAGCGCGGCCTGCACCTCGGCTGGCGGCGCACCGTGCTCGCTGATGGTCTGCAGGAAGTGTGCGTCGCGCAAACCCGCCGTGGCCTCGATGGCCCGGAACTGTGCGCTCTGCGAGCCGCTGCTCGATCCCAGATAGCCACGGAACTGCGCGAAGCGCTGCGGTGGCAGCGTGTCGAGGGCGGCGAGCTGCTGCGAAATGATCTCGGTGAGCGCATTGACACGCTGCACCGAAAGCAGCGCCCGCATGGTGTCGAATTGCTGCAGGGCGGCGATGAGCGTGTCGAACTCGTGGCGCAGCACCTTGAACCAGAGCTCACTGGCCTGATGGACCACAATGAACAGCAGCTCGTCGGGGTGCTCGGGCTGCGATTGCGGCGACTGCAGCGCGAGCAGCTCCTCCAGGCGCAGGTAGGAGCCGTAGTCGATGTCGGTCATGAAAGGACGCGCGGAAACGCGAGATGGGTGGACGCCGGGGAGTGTGGCGCGGTACCGCGGAGAAGCACGGGCAACAACGGTCAGAACGTGGAGACACCGAGACTGGTCACGTCCTCCACTTCCATGGTCTCGTCCGTGTAGAACGGCTCGCCGTACATCCTGCGAATCAGCGACCCGTAGTGGGCTGCATGATGCCGCACGATGTCGTACAGGGGCTCACCATTGGGATAGACCTCGCCGGCCTGCGTGGTGCCGTCGAATTGCGAGCCATAACACTTGATGGCCTCGAGCTTGCGCTCGAACTGGGCGGTGATGTCCACGACGAAGGTGGGCTTCACATGGTCTTCGCGATACGCGATGGTGTGCAGCAGCTTGAGCGGCCGGAACGCCGCGTACTCGCCGGGGGCATACTTCGCGAGGCCACTCAGGAAGCAGGCGTCACGCACCAGCTCCGTGGTGCGGCGATGGTCGGGGTGCCGGCCGCGGGGCGCCGGCGCGATGACCACGCGGGGCCGCAGCCGGCGCAGCACCTGCACCATGCGCGCGCGCGAGGCGTCGTCGTTGCTGATGCCGGCGTCGGGAAGCTCGAGGTTTTCGCGCAGCGCCACGCCCATGACGCGGCGACCGGCCTCCGCCTCCTCGGCCCGCAGCGCCGCCGAGCCGCGGGTCCCCATCTCGCCCTGCGTCAGGTCGAGGATGCCGACTCGCTTGCCCGCGTCCACGGCCTTGATGAGCGTGCCCCCGCAGGTCAGCTCGGCGTCATCCCGATGCGGCGCGATACACAACAGGTCGAGTGAATCCATGCCGAATGCTGGGCCATGGGACGGCCTCCGGCAAGCGCTCTACATTGTCGCGGCCCCGGAAAACAGCCAACGCAGAGCAAAGGAGGGCGCAGAGGTCGCAGAGGGAGACTCCTCCGCGACCTCTGCGTGCTCCAATCCTCTGCGTGAGTTGTTATGCGACCCAGCCCAACACGGGACGTGTCGGTTTCAAGAACCCCTCAGGAGGCCGACCGGCCCAGATAGCTGGCCACCCGCTCGGCAGTCAGCACACCATTGGCGACGCAGTCACCAACGGATACGCCGAGGTGATAATTGCCCGCCAGGTAGAGCCCCGGGTGCTCCGCTTCGGTGCGGGCCACTGCATCCTTGACCTCCTGGTACCCCAGCAGGTACTGCGGAATGGCGCGTGGCCAGTAGGCATGATGCGTGTACACCGGGTCGCCCGTCACACCCAGCAGGTCGTGCAGATCCCGCAGCACGGCTGGCAGCAGCGCCTCGCTGCTCAGGGCGGCCTGCTGCGGCGCTCTCGCCCCACCCACAAACACCGTGAGCGTGACGTGCCCCTCGGGGGCGCGGGCAGGGAACAGCGAGGAGCTGAACAGCACTCCGAGCACACTGCGCTGTTCGACACGCGGCACCAGCATGCCAAATCCGTCGAGCGGATGTGCCACCTGCTGCCTCGTGAAGCCCAGCGTGAGCGTGCTGACGGCCGGATAGCGCACATGTTCAATGGGCGCCGCAAATCGCCGCAGGGCCGCCGGCAACTCCATGGCGGCCAGTGCATGCGCGGGGGTAGCCAGCACCACCGTGTCCGCAATCAGTGTGTGGGATTTCCCGTCATCGCCCGACTCCACCACCCAGCGGCCCTCGTGGGCATGCAGATGCCGCAGAGGACGCGAGAGATGCAAGGACGTCCCCAGCGACGCCGCTAGGGCGTCGGGCAGCGTCTGCACGCCATCCACGAACGACACCAGACGCGCCGGCGAGGCGGGCGCCGACGGTTGACCCGACCCACCGGACCGCGCGCGCCGACGCTGCGCCATGAGCCCACGCGAGAGCGAGCCATGCACCATCTCGAGCTCGGTGACCCGCGGAAACGCGTGTGCCATGCTGAGCGTGTCCGGGTCGCCGGCAAAGATGCCGGAGACAAACGGATCCACGGCGTAGTCCAGCACCTCACGCCCGAGGCGGCGGCGGACAAACGAGGCGATGGACTCTTCACCGGGGCCCCGGTAACGCGGCACCAGTGGCTCGAGCAGGACACGCAGCTTGGCTCTGGTGGAGAGCAGGCGCGTGGTCAGCATGGCCCTGGGCGTGAGCGGAAACGCGTGCAGGTCCCCATCACGCACGACGTAACGCTTGTTGGCGCTGGCGTCGGGCTCGACCACATCCTGCTGCAGATCGAGTGCGCTGAGCAGCTGCTCCACCACCGGCGAACTGACGAAGGAGTTGGGCCCATGCTCTGCCACAAAGCCGTCGGCATGCGTGGTGCGCATCACGCCGCCAGCCTGCGCCGCGGCATCGAGCACCGTGACCGACACGCCCTGCTGTCGCAGCGCATGCGCGGCCGTCAGCCCGGTAATGCCGGCCCCCACCACCACGGCCGAGCAGCGACCGTCCGGATGCGGCCCGTGGGCTGATCCGTCGTGGTCCTGCTGTTCGGGGCGGCCGGTGAGGGTGCCCATGCTCAGCTGCTGCTCAGCCAGTCGCGCGGGGCGAGCATGGCCATGAGGCGCGATTCGAACGAGCCGGGAGCATAGCGCGGGGCGTACTGCCACATGGCGAGCGGCGGGAGGCTCATGAGCACACTCTCCACGCGTGCATTGGTCTGCAGACCGAAGGTCGTGCCACGATCATGCACCAGGTTGAACTCCACGTAGCGGCCGCGACGCACCAGCTGGAACTCGCGCTCGCGCTCGCCGAAGGGTTCATCGCGACGCCGCTCCACGATGGGCTCGTAGGCAAAGCGCAGCACACGCGCCACGTCGGACACGAAGGCCTGGAGGGCCTCGGCATCACGGCCGTGAGTGGGGTCGTCGGGCCGCAGATGATCGAAGAAGATGCCGCCGCAGCCGCGCGCTTCGTTGTCCCGATGCGTGTTGACGAAGTAGCGATCGCACCAGGCCTTGAAGTCGGCGTAGAACGCCGGATGGTGCCGCTCGCACATGCGCGCGAGCGCCTGGTGGAAGGTGCGCGGATCGTCCTCGTGCGGATAGAACGGCGTCAGATCCGTGCCGCCGCCAAACCAGCGATCGGTCACGCGTCCCTGTTCATCGGTGAGCTCGAAGTAGCGCACGTTGAGGTGCACGGTGGGCACCATGGGGCTGCGCGGATGCACCACCAGGCTCACGCCGGTAGCAAAGAACATCGTGCTGCCCTGCGTTGCGCCGGTGCCGCCGAGGCGCCTGGCCGCGGCCTCCGGCAGCGTGCCCATGACGGCCGAGCGATTGATGCCGGCCTTTTCGAAGGTCACGCCATCGGTCATCACACGGGCCACGCCACCGCCGCCACCGGGCCGCTCCCAGCGGTCCTCGATGAAGGTGCCCCCGCGATCGAGGCGGCCGAAGAACGACGTCAGTTCGTCATGCAGACCCGCCATCCATCGCGTGATGTCGGCGCGATGACTCGAAGTCACCGGTCGACCGCTGCTGCGTGATGGCGGCTCACCGGATGAGGAGGCGAGCACCGACGACGATTCGCCGGCGGGCAGCGTGAGGGTCATGCGATCTCCGCCAGTTGCGGGGCGCGCCCGCTCGCCCGCTTTGCGGCGTCGAGGCGCTCCTCGGTCCACTCCCAGGACTGCACGGCATCGATGAAGGCGCGGGCATGATCGGGATTCATGTCCGGCAGGATGCCGTGCCCGAGATTGGCCACGTGACCCACCGGGCCAAAGGCCTGGATCATGTCACGCGTGCGCCGCTGGATCTCGCTCACCGGCGCGTAGAGTGCGCAGGGATCGAGGTTGCCCTGCAGGGCCACCGAGAAGGGATCGGTGAGGCGACGCGCTTCGTGCGGCGTGGTGTGCCAGTCGACGCCAATGGCGTCGGCATGGGTGGCCGCGGCGATCTCGCTCATCGCCCAACCTGCGCCGGGCGCGAACACAATCACCGGCACACCGGCCTCACGCGCGCGCTGCGCGGCCTTGGCGAGATAGGGCAGCGCAAAGGTGCGGAACTCCTGCGGACCCAGCGCGCCGGCCCACGACTCGAAGAGCTGCACCACCTGCGCGCCGGCTTCCACCTGCGCCACCAGGAAATCGCCCACCGCCGTGGCCAGCTTGTCGAGCAGGGCATGCGCCACATCGGGCGCTTCGAACAGCATCTTCTTGGCCACCGCGAACTGCTTGGTGCCCTTGCCCTCCACCATGTACGCGGCCAGCGTCCACGGCGAGCCCGCGAAGCCGATGAGCGGCACCCGATCGTTGAGCGCGCGGCGTGTCATGCGCAGCGCGGCCAGCATGTAGCCGAGCTGATCCTGGGGATCGACCGGATGCAGCTTGGCCACGTCGGCCGCCGTGCGCAGCGGCGACGGAAACTGCGGCCCCACGCCTTCGTCCAGCGTGAGGTGCATGCCCATGGCTTCCGGCACCACGAGGATGTCACTGAAGATGATGGCCGCGTCCACCCCGACGAGGTCGATGGGCTGCAGCGTGACTTCGGTGGCCAGTTCCGGCGTGCGGCACATGGTGAGGAAGTCGGAACCGGCACGCACCGCGCGGTACTGCGGCAGGTAGCGACCGGCCTGACGCATCATCCACACCGGGGGACGGGACACCGGTTCACGGCGCAGGGCGCGCAACAACAAGTCGTTCATGGCAACGGGGACAGGGACGGCTGAAGCGAGGCGAGATCCGCATCGGTGCCCACACGGGACACGGCCTCGCGCTGCGGCGCGGACAGCTCACGCGCATCGGAGGCGACAGGGACATCGGCCAGTGCGCCGTTCGGCGCAAACATCTCCAGCAACATCATGGCATGCTGATCGAGGGGTTCGCCACGCTGGACGGCGCGGCGGAGTGCGGCCATGGGACCGGCCAGCAGCTTGGCCACAATCCGCGCGGCCGCGCGTTCGGCCACATGCGCATCCTTCGCATGATACGCCACTTCACGCCGCGCCACATCCTCCAGCGCGGCGCGCAGGGGCCGGATGGCGGCCCGGGCCGGCATGTTGGCCAGCCAGTCGAGAAAGGCCTCGACCTCCTGCGCGCAGATCTCTTCCGCCTGCGGCACCGCCTCCCGGCGCATGCTTTCGGCGGCCAGGACCGGCTGCGAGAGCGAATCGAGATCCACCAGCGTGACCCCGGGCAGGGCCGTGGCTGCCGGGTCCACGTTGCGCGGCAGACTCAGGTCGAGCAGGAGCAGGGCGTAGCCGGTGTTGGCGCAGGCTTCACGCGCGAGGGCAAGCCGCGGCGCTTCGAGCACGGGGATCTCGCTGCCCGTGGCCACCACCACCACGTCGGCCATGGCCGCTTCCACGTGCCGCGTCTCCCACTCGGCGGCGCGGCCTCCCACCATGGCGGCCAGGGTCACGGCGTTCTCGAAGGTGCGATTGACGATCACGAGATCGCGCGCACCGAGCTTGTGCAGCTGTTTGGCGGCGCGGGCACCGGTCTTGCCAGCTCCCACCACCACACAGCGCGCCATGGCCAGATCACCAAAGCGCTGCGCCGCCGTGAGTGCCGCCTCGGCACCCACCGAATTGCGGCCCGCAGTGAGCGCGGTTTCGGTCTGCACGCGCTTGCCGGCGCGCAGCGCCGTTTCGAACAGACGATGCAGCACCGGACCGGTGGCCGAATGCCCCGCGGCCGAGGCCCCGTTGGCTGCCCGCTTGTAGGCCGTCTTCAGCTGACCGAGAATCTGGCCGTCACCCAGCACCTGCGATTCGAGACCCGCCGCAATGCGGATGATGTGTGACGCCGCCTCACGCCCCTGCCGCTGACAGGCCACCCGCAGCAGCGCCTCGCCCTCGGCGCGCGTGCGCATCCAGCGACGCGCCAGGACCTGCACGCTGCGCGCGATGACCTCGGGCGCGCTGCTCGCCACCCAGGCATAGAGCTCGGTGCGATTGCAGGTCGAGATGAGCGCCGCTTCGGTGATGACGTCGGTGCGTACCGTCTGGTACAGCTGCGCCAGACGCTCCTCCGACAGGTGGAAGCGCTCGCGCGTGGCGACATCGGCATGGCGGAAATCGATCGCGATCGAGATCAGCATGGCGGGCGGATGACGGGATGTCGGATCACGCGGGCGCGAGACCCACGAGGTGCGCCAGGTTCTTCACGAAGATGCGCACATGCGACATGGGTTTGGCGCGCACCAGCTGCTTGCGCATGTACCCGTCGAAGGTGAGCTGCTGCACGTCCCGGTCGCGGCAGATGGCGACAAAGCGCTCGCGGCGATCATCGGTCGTGTACCAGAAGCGCTGCATGATATCGAGCACGAAGAACACGGGCCCATGCAGTCGCATGAAGTTCTTGCGGGCCTGACGGAGCGCCCGCGCGTTGCCGGTCTGCAGCGCCTCTTCGACGGCGTCGGCGGCCAGACGTCCGCCGGTCATGGCGTAGAAGATGCCCTCGCCACTGGCCGGCGCCACGACACCCGCAGCGTCTCCGGCCACCACCACGTCCTTGCCGTTGTCCCAGCGGGGCAGGGGCGCGAGGGGAATGGGGGCGCCTTCGCGGCGGATGGTTTCGAGCGTGTCCATGCCGGTATCCGCGCGCAGCTTCGCCACCGCTTCACGCAGCCCGAAGCCCTTCTGCAGGGTGCCCGTGCCAATGCTGGTGGTGGGGCCGTGCGGAAACACCCAGGCGTAGAAGTCCGGAGAGAGCGGGGCGTTGTAGTACACGTCCACGCGGTCATGCCCGAAGACTTCACTGTCCTGCGTGGGGGACTTCACCACCTCGTGATAGGCAAACACATGCCGCGCCCGATGTGAGCCGGGAATGCACTGCCGGGCCACGGGCGAAAGTGCGCCGTCCGCGCCAATGACAAAGCGCGCGCGCAGGGACCGCGGCGCGCCGTGGCGCGAGCGGCCGTCGGTGAAGCGCACGATGGCCGTGCCGTCTGCATCACGGTCGACCTGCGTGAAGGTGCCGGTGATGCGCTGCGCGCCGGCCTGCTGGGCGCGCACCCGCAACCACTCGTCGAACACGTCGCGGTCCACCATGCCCACGAAGCCCTGTCCCACCGGGATGTCCACCTTGCGCGCGCGCGGAGAGATGACACGCGCCGTGTTCACGCGCGCCACCAGCAGCGACTGCGGGATGTTGAAATCGCGCAGCAGCTGCGGCGGCACCGCGCCACCACAGGGCTTGGTGCGTCCCGCCCGATCGAGCAGCACCACCGAGCGTCCCGCACAGGCCAGCTCGTGCGCGGCCGTGGCGCCGGATGGGCCACCGCCCACGACAATCACATCGACCAGCGCGCCGTCTTCGGGCTCGGCGGTCAGCGGCGAGGGAGACGTGGACAGGGACTGGGCGTCGAACTTCGTCATGAGAGCACCGCCTGCAGCATATCGCCGCGTTCGCGAAGGACAGAGGTGGCGCGTTCGCTGGAGGCACTGCGCAAGGCCAGCCACGCCGACACGGAGAACAACACGGCCTGCACCGCGAACACGGCCACATAGCCGCGCACCGGTGAACCGAGAACCACGCGCGCCGCATCCACACCGGCCGCGCCGGAGAGCGTGCCCAGCGCATAGGCCATGGCCTGTGCGGCGCCAAAGACACCGAGACGCAGACCGGCACGTCCATCGCGGCGATCACCGGTGAGCGCCATCATCGAGCCGATCGCGCCGATGGCAAAGACTCCGTTGGCCAGACCCAGCACGACCACGATGCCGGTGAACGCGCTCACACTCGCGAAGCCCGGAGAGAGCAGCAGCGCGAGGTAGGCCAGGGCGGAACCGAAGCAGCCGGCCGCCGCCCACTGGCGGAGCTGACCGGTGAAACGCGCGGCGATGGCGGTGACGATCATGCCCACCAGCACACCGCCGTGATGCGCACCCGAGAGCGAGGTGCTCTCACCGGGCGTCATGCCGAAGGCCAGACCGGCGAAGGGCTCGAGAATGAGATCCTGCGCGCTGTAGGCGAACATGGCCAGGAACACGAAGCCGGCGAACAGTCGCGCCGCCGGCTCGTTCCACACGGTCTCGAAACTCTGTCGGAAGGAGGGACGCGTATTGCCGCTCGAGGGCGAGCCCGTTGTGTCCGTTGCAGCCGACGCAGGAATTGCAGCCGCGTCTTCCATGCCGCGCGTGGCAATCCACGCCACCAGCAGTCCCACGCCGCCGATGCCGGCGGCCACGGCCACCAGCCGTGTCATGGAGAAGGGATCGAGCAGGCTGCCCGACACGATCGCGGTGATGATGATGCCCACGATCATGAGAATCCAGGTGATCGCGGCCGCCGCAGCGCGCTGCGTGGGGTGGGCCCGCTCGCTCATGAGCGCCAGCAGCGGCGTGCCGGCGGCACTGACGCCGGCGCCAAGCAGAATGGAGGCGGTGCAGGCGAGCAGCACACCCAGCAGGAGCTGTTGCTGCATGAGCCCCACGCTTGCGGTGACGGCCACACCACTGACGGCGGCGACTCCCATGCCACCGAGAATCCACGGCGTGCGGCGCGCGTGCACGTCGGAGGCATGACCGAGGCGCGGTCGCAGATAGAGCTGCACGGCGAAATGCACGGCCACCAGCAAGCCGGGAATGAGCGCGGGCAGTGCGAGCTCCACCACAATCACACGATTGACGGTGGTGGTGAGCAGCACCACCACGGCGCCGATGGCGGCCTGCACGAGGCCAAGGCGCGCCATCTGGGTCCACTTGAGCGGAGGCATAGCCGACGGCAGGGTGCTGGTGTTCACAGGGCGCGCAGGGCAAAGGCCGATACCATCATGCCGCTCACATAGAACGGCACACCGAACGCACTCAGGTACAGCGCCCGCGATTCCGGCGCGCGCACGAACCACAACATGAGACCGGCCTGCACCAGGGCCAGCACGCCGACGGCCAGCGCATGCATCGGGCGACCCCAGGTGACCAGCAGGGCAATCACCGCGGCCTGCGCGGCCAGCATGATGAGCGAGGCCAGCCACGCCGCGCCCTTCGCGCCGTGCAGCACGGGCAGCGAGCGCACACCCATGCGTTCGTCGCCGGCCATGGCCTTGAAGTCGTTGAGTGTCATGATGCCGTGCGCGCCGAGGCTGTACAGCGCAGCGACGATCAGGATGTTGGCCGGCGGCAGCGTACTGCCGAGCATGATGCCGGCGCCGGTCACCCAGGCCAGCCCTTCGTAGGTGAAGCCCACGGCTGCGTTGCCCAGCCAGCCGTTGCGCTTGAAGCGAAAGGGCGGCGCGCTGTACGCCCAGGAGAAGGCGAGCGCGAGCGCCACGGCCGTGAGTCCGAAGCTGCCAAGCGGCAGCGCCCACAGCACACAGAGCAGGCTCCAGCCAATGGCGATGACGAGACCCCACTGGCCCGGGATGCGTCCCGAGGGAATGGGCCGATGGGGTTCGTTGATGGCGTCCACGTGGCGGTCGAACCAGTCGTTGACCGCCTGGCTGGAGGCGCAGACCATGGGACCGGTCAGTCCGATACCAAGCGCCAGCGTCCACCAGCGCTCATTGGTGAAGGGGACCCCGGCTGAGATCGCACCACAGGTAAACGCCCACATCGGAGGGAACCACGTCACTGGCTTGAGCAGCGTGAGGACCGCAGGCAGGTCCAGACGCGCGGGAGCCGAGTGTTCTGAGAGGCTGACGCCCATGATTGTCTAGTTTAGTTGACACCACGGGAAAGCGATAGACCCGCGGACGTTCGGCCGCGGGATACGTGGGTCTAGCTGTCGGTGTCTCGGTCCTGTACGGCGTCCGCGAGTTTATGTCGTCGGAGCTTGACGTACAGGCTTTGTCGACTGACGCCGAGGACTTCGGCGGCGGAGGTACGGTTGTCGTTGGTGAGTTCGAGCGCGGCTTCGATGAAGTGCCGTTCGACGAGGTCGACTGTGTCGCGCACGAGGTCGGGCAGGGACACACGACCGACGAGGCCGGTCAGCTCCTCCACGGCGCGCGTGAGGTCACGGGCGCCCTGTGGACCGGAGGCCAGGCGCCGGCCGATGTCGCGGATGGTGAAGCCGATGCAGGGTTCTTCGCCTTCCGGCACCCAGACGGCGGAGACTTCCACCTCGGACTGATGACCGAGGACGCCGAAGGCCGAGGTGGCCATGAGGCGCACCGCGCCGTTCTTGCGCAGCATGGAGACGAAGACCCCGAAGTCGGCGCCGGGTCGTCCGATATAGTTGCCGATGGGCAGGCCGCGCAGCTGTTCTTCCGTCGCCACCTCGGCGATGTCGAGGAAGGCCCGATTGGCTGCGAGGATGCCACCTTCGAGGTCGGTAACCACAAAACCGTCGGGCGAGCGCTCGATGAGATCGAGGACGCGCGAGGGCGAGCGACTGCCGGTGCCGGTTGCGCCATCGGCAGCGGCCGGCGAAAGCCGCAGCAGCAGCAGCGTGGCCGATTCCTGCCGGAAGCAGGAGGCGGAGGTGTGGTAGCTGCGTCCGCCTTGCAGGGTGAGACCGGTTTCCCCGGCGCGTCCGGCGCTGCGCGCGGACGAGAGCAGGTCCTCGAGTACGCGGATGCTGCCGGCGTCCACACCGAAGGGGAAGGTGCGTCCCACGAGGCGTTCGGTGGCGTCGCCGAAGATCTGGCCGGCGGCGGCGTTGGCGTCGAGCACCTTGAGATTGGTGGCGTCGAGCACGAGGATGCCGTCGCTGGCGAGCTGGAAGAGCAGGCGGTAGCGCGTTTCGACATGGCGCATGCGCCAGTAGTCGCGTTCCATGGCCTGCTGCGCTTCGACGAGACGCTGCTGCAGGGTGGACACATTGCGCATGTCGCGGCCCACGGCCACGAGGGCACCACCCGGTCCGAGCCGCAGGGCGGTGTAGGCCACGGGCAGTTCCGACACTTCGGCCAGCAGGTGATTGACCTGACGGCGCTTGGAGACGCCCTGGCTGGCCGCTTCCTTGATGAGGGTGTCGATTTTGCCGCGTGAATCGGCGGTGACGGTGTCGCTCCACGCGCGGCCCACCCAATGGGAGGCCTCTTCGAAGTGCGAGTCGCCGCCGGAGGACAGGGCCACGTCACGAATGACGCCCGATCCATCCATGACCAACGCAATGTCCCCGGCTACGGCCAGCAGGGCCGCCGCAGTATTCGGGTCGAGTGCGCTGGAGGCGGGATTACTCCCGGTGAAGGTCTTGATGGAACTGGCCACGAGCAGCAGATCCTTCCGGAGACGCAAGGTCGGCCGGGGCGCTGGCGCGCGCCGCAGCAAGGAGGGCGCGCGCCACCTTAGGAGCCGACCGGGTGTCCGCCGCATAGGCGTCCGCACCCAGTTCCCGGGCCAGATTGGGATTCTTGGCGATAGGCTGCCCGCCGACCATGACCTGCACGTTGGGGTTTCGTGAAGCGGCACGCAGGCGACGGATGTCGTGCCGCAGCTTCGGCAGGCGGTTGTCGGTGCCCACGGAGAAGCCGATGACATCATACCATTGCGTCGCCACAATGGAAGCGAGGTCGGCCTCCGACCAGGGCGCACCAACCAGCACCTGCCAGCCATCGCGGATGAGGAACTCGCCAACCATGATGAGGCCGAACGTGTGCTGCTCACCGCTCATGCAACTGAGCAGCACGCTGCCCACCGGCTCGCTCTGCTCGGCATCGCCGAGAAAGGCCGGAGAGAGACTGCGCAGCAGACGCTGCATGCGTCCCATGGCCATGGTGACTTCGACGAAGTCGACTTCGTCGGACTCCCACATTTCACCCAGCCGCCGGGCGGCAGGCGCCAACAGGTCGAGGAACACCGTTTCAATGGTGCATCCGTCCTGCAGACGGGAATCCACGAAATGGGCCCCCACCAAATCGTCGGGGTTTCGCAGCGCGTTCACGAAGGCCCGGACGTCCTCGGGCGGCAGGTTGCGTGAGACGGCCGATGCCAGAGAAGGAGAAAGCGGCCCCGCGCGATGGCTCTGCAGCAGGCGCGGCACCAGCTCGTTCTGGATCGTACGTTCGAGACGCTCGCTACGGCGCGAAGTTGAGACGTGATCCATTGACGCCTGTTGTCGGTCCCGGGCAAGAGGACACCATAGAGAGGCCACAGGCGCGGAGGGAAGAGCACAAGCCGGTCAACGGCGTACTCCAGACGCGTGGCAGGTGAGGACGAAGCCCGAGGGTGAGCTACAGCATAACGGTTGGAACCAGAAATTGATATAAGAAATTTTGTCTGTCAAGTGTGGTTTACGTCAACAATGCTTGACAACTTCTGTTTCCGGTCGTACTGTCGAATCACCTGGGCAGCGAACCCCCGGACCAGAAGGCGAGATGACCGCAGGACCCACCCCACCGACGACGGCAGCCCCTGCTGTCGCCTCGGCCGCCGCATCGAAGCATCCACCCCGCCGGGGGCTGTATACCCCGGAGGAACGTCGGCGCAGAGACGAAACCCGCTGGACCCTCGTTCAGGGCATCCTGGCGCCGGTTCAGTTCCTCGTCATGGCCGTGTCTGTCGTGCTCGTGTTGCGCTATCTGCGCACCGGCGACGGACTCGCGGCCGCGCACGTATCCATTGTCATCAAGACCCTCGTGCTGTTCACCATCATGGTGACCGGCGCCATCTGGGAAAAAGTCGTGTTCGGCCAATACCTCTTTCATCCATCCTTCTTCTGGGAGGATGTGGTGAGCTTCGGGGTCATTGCGCTGCACACCGCCTATCTGATCGGGCTCATGCAGTCCTGGTCGGCGCGCAGCCTCATGGTGCTGGCTCTCGTGGCCTACATGGCCTATACCATCAATGCGATCCAGTTCCTGCTCAAGCTGCGCGCGGCGCGGCGTGAAGAGCAGGCCTCTCGAATGGCCACCCTGCCAGTCATGGCCGGAGGCCATTCATGAGTACCGTGCTCGAACTCCCCGTGCTGCGCGAACGCGGTCAGCGCGAAGTGTTTTGTGGCCTCACCGGCATTGTGTGGCTGCATCGCAAGATGCAGGACGCGTTCTTTCTTGTCGTGGGCTCACGCACCTGCGCTCATCTGGTGCAGTCAGCGGCCGGCGTCATGATCTTCGCCGAGCCGCGCTTTGCGACGGCCATTCTGGGTGAACGCGATCTCGCGGGCCTCGCGGACGCCAACGACGAACTTGATCGTGTCGTGGGCCAGCTGCTCGCGCGGCGTCCCGACATTGCCACGCTCTTTCTCGTGGGCTCCTGCCCGTCGGAAGTCATCAAGCTCGATCTCGGGCGCGCGGCCGAACGCTTGAGTGAAACGCACATGCCGCGCGTGCAGGTGCTCAACTACAGTGGCAGCGGCATCGAGACCACGTTCACGCAGGGCGAAGACGCCTGCCTCAACAGTCTCGTGCCACATCTGCCGGCTGCTGCA
Source organism: Gemmatimonadaceae bacterium (assembly GCA_016741895.1). Taxonomy (GTDB): domain Bacteria; phylum Gemmatimonadota; class Gemmatimonadetes; order Gemmatimonadales; family Gemmatimonadaceae; genus Gemmatimonas. The sequence continues at coordinate 24,619 of JACVCT010000008.1, forward strand.
GACGACACACCGTCGCTGCTGGTGGTGGGCACGCTGGCCGATGTCGTCGAAGATCAGTTCCGTCGGCTCTTCGACGAGCTCGGGGTGGGCCCGGTGCATTTCTTCCCGCCACGCCGGGCGCGCGATCTGCCGCCCATCGGTCGCGGTACGCGCGTGTTGCTGGCGCAGCCCTTCCTGAGTGACACGGCGCGCTCGCTGGTGGCGCGTGGAGCGACGCTGCTTGCCTCCCCCTATCCGCTCGGTGTGCAGGGCACCACGGCCTGGCTGGGTGCGGCCGCGACGGCGTTTGGCGTGTCCGCGGACACGCTCGAGCGTGTCACGGCGCCGAGCGCGCGACGGGCGAACACCGCGTTGGCGCGCTACCGCCCGTGGCTCGAAGGCCGGCGTCTGTTCCTCTTCCCCGATTCGCAGCTCGAGATTCCCATCGCGCGCTTTCTGCATGAGGAGTGCGGCATGACGCTGGTGGAAGTCGGCACGCCCTATCTCGATCGCCTGCTCATGGACGCCGAACTGGCCCGGTTGCCGGAAGGTGTGCAGTTGAGTGAAGGACAGGACGTGGACCGGCAGCTCGATCGCTGCCGGGAGGCGCAGCCCGACCTCACGGTGTGCGGTCTCGGTCTCGCCAATCCGCTCGAGGCCGAGGGCCTGCGCACCAAGTGGTCCATCGAACTCGTGTTCTCGCCCGTGCAGGGCTACGAACAGGCCGGCGATCTGGCCGAACTCTTCGCGCGGCCGCTGGACCGCGCCCAACGGCTGGCGGTGTAATCCATGGAACTCACGCTCTGGACCTACGAAGGCCCGCCGCACGTGGGCGCGATGCGCGTGGCCACCTCCATGCGCGGGGTGCACTATGTGCTGCACGCGCCGCAGGGTGACACCTACGCCGATCTGCTGTTCACGATGATCGAGCGGCGCGACCGCCGCCCACCCGTGACCTACACCACCTTCCAGGCGCGTGATCTGGGCGGTGACACGGCGGAGTTGGTGAAGACGGCCGTGCGTGATGCGTACGAGCGCTTCCGTCCCGACGCGTTGCTCGTGGGCGAATCCTGCACGGCCGAACTCATTCAGGACCAGCCCGGCAGTCTGGCGCTGGGCATGAATCTCGACGTCCCCGTGGTGCCGCTCGAACTGCCGGCCTACTCCAAGAAGGAGAACTGGGGCGCGAGCGAGACCTTCTACCAGCTCGTGCGCACCATCCTGCTCCCGCAGGTGCCAGCGCCGGGACTCACGCGGGAACCGCCCGCCACGACGGCGGCGCGCGAAACACGGCGTCCCCGCGCGAACCTGCTGGGAGCGACGGCGCTCGGCTTCCGCAATCGCGACGACGTGCGCGAGGTCACCCGGCTGCTGCATGACCTCGGTGTGGACGTGCACGTGTGCGCGCCGCTGCACGCCACGGTGGCGGATCTCAAGCGGCTGCCCGAGGCCGACTTCAACATCTGTCTCTATCCCGAGGTGGCCGAAACCACCGCGCGCTGGATGGAGAAGTCGTTCCGAATGCCCTTCGTGCGCAGCGTGCCCATCGGCGTGCTGGCCACCCGGCAGTTCATTCGGGAGGTGGCGGAGATGGCCGGCGTGAACGCCGATGCGCTGCTCGAAGCGGAGCGCGTGGGCGATGCACAGATGGATGCCAGTCGCTCCCTGCTGCCCTGGTACTCCCGCTCGGTGGACAGCACCTACCTCACCGGCAAGCGGGTGTTCGTGTTTGGCGACGCCACGCATGTGCTGGCTGCCGCACGCATCGCGCGCGACGAGCTGGGCTTCACGGTGGTGGGCGTTGGCACCTACTCACGCGAGTACGCGCGCGCCGTCCGCGACTACGCGGCCAGCATCGGCGTGGAGGCTCTCATCAGCGACGACTACCTCGCTGTGGAGCAGCGCGTGAGTGAGCTGGCCCCGGAGCTGGTGCTGGGCACACAGATGGAACGCCACATCGCCAAACGTCTGGGCATTCCCTGCGCGGTAATCTCGGCGCCCATTCATGTGCAGGATGTGCCGGCGCGGCATTCGCCGCAGATGGGTTTCGAAGGCGCCAACGTGATCTTCGATACCTGGGTGCATCCGCTGATGATGGGACTCGAGGAGCACCTGCTGCACATGTTCCGCGATGACTTTGAGTTTGCCGATGGCGTGGTGCCCTCGCATCTGGGCGGTCGCCGCAGCGCCGGCACGTCGGAGGCCGCATCGGGAGTGGGGTCGGTCACGCTGACAGCGGGTGCGCCGGCGACAGAGAGGGACGCGACCGACCCGGTGGCGCCGGAAGCCGCCAGTGCCGTGGGGTTGACGGAAGAGGAGGCGGAAGCGCCGGCCGAGGCGTCGGTGGCAGCCGCCGTGACCTCCACACGCTGGATGCCGCTGGCGGAAGCGGAGCTCAGGAAGATTCCGTTCTTCGTGCGTGGCAAGGCCCGTCGCAACACCGAGGCCTATGCGCTGGCGCAGGGCATTGCCGAGATCTCCGTGGACACGCTGTACGACGCGAAGGCGCACTATGGCCGCTGAGTGCCGCGTCGTCATCGTGACGCTGGATTCGCACCTGGCTGATGCCTTCGTGCAGGCGCGCAGCGCGCTTGCCCGGCATGGTGTGAAGGTGGCCATGCACGTGGCGGCCGACTTCGGGAGCGATGCCGGTGCGGCGGAGCGTGCGCGTCATGACATCGCCGACGCGCACATCGTGGTCTGCACACAGCTCTTCCAGGAAGAGTACGCCAATGCCGTGCTGCCCGCGGTGCTGGCCCGCCGCGACGCGGCGGATGCGGTCATGTGCGCACTCTGCACGCCCGAACTGGTCAAGTGCACGAAGCTTGGCGCCTTCGACATGATGGCGGGCGAGTCACGCTCGGCGTTCTCACCGCTCAACCTGCTGCGCAAGCTGCGCGGGTCGCGCAAGGACGGGAAATCGAGTGGTGAGCGCCAGATGACGGCGCTGCGCACGATGTCCGGCCTGCTCAAGTTCGTGCCCGGGACGGCGCAGGATCTGCGCGCGTATCTGCTGCTCATTCAGTACTGGCTGGCCGGCAGCGCGGAAAACATCGAGCAGATGCTGCGCTACGTGGTGGGTCGCTACGCGGCCGGTCCGCGCAAGGCTCTGCGTGGCGCGCTGCCGGCGGAAGCCCCGGTGAGTTATCCCGAGGTGGGACTCTGGCATCCGGACCTGCCGGGCCGTGGCATCACCGAAGACCTGCGCGCATTGCCGCGCAAGGTCGGCGCCGCAGGTGGCAGGACGGCGCGCGAGCTGACGGGAACGGTGGGTGTCCTGGTTGGACGCTCATACCTGCTGGCCGACAACACGGCCCACTATGCGGCGCTGGTGCGTGCGCTCGAGGCACGTGGTCTGCGCGTGGTGCCGGCCTTTGCGAGTGCGCTTGATGCGCGCCCGGCCATTGCCCGCTACTTCAGCGATGCCAACGGGCAGGGCAACATCGACGCGCTGGTGAACCTCACCGGCTTCTCGCTCGTGGGCGGGCCGGCCTACAACGATGCGGCCGCCGCACAGACGGTGCTGGCGCAGCTCGACGTACCCTATCTCACACTGCAGACGCTCGAGTTCCAGACCATTGCCGAGTGGCAGCGGGATACGCGTGGACTCAATCCGCTGCAGGCCACCTTGCAGGTGGCCATTCCCGAGCTGGATGGCGCCATCGCGCCCACGGTGTTCGGCGGAAAGGGCGAGCCCGTGGACGGTCGGCCCACGGCCTCGGAGCCCATTGCCGAGCGCGTGGAGCGCGCCGCGTCGCGCGTCGCGCAGCTGGTATCGCTGCGTCGCACGGATCGTTCGCAGCGCAAGGTGGCCGTGGTGCTGTTCAACTTCCCGCCCAATGCCGGCAACACCGGATCGGCGGCCTATCTCGCGGTGTTCCCGTCACTGCAGCGCACGCTGGCGGCCATGAAGGAGGCCGGCTACACCGTCGAGCTGCCGTCTAGCCCCGACGACCTGCGCGAGCGACTCACGCAGGGCAACCGTGAGCGGTTCGGCGCGCCGGCCAACGTGCATACGCGCATTCCGGTGGACGATCACGTCCGGCGTGAACGCTGGCTGCCGGAGATCGAGCGCACCTGGGGCCCCGCGCCGGGTCGTCAGCTCACTGACGGACAGTCACTGTACGTGATGGGTGTGCAGCTGGGCAACGTGTTTGTGGGTGTGCAGCCGGCCTTCGGCTGGGAAGGCGATCCCATGCGTCTGCTCTTCGAGGGCGGTTTTGCGCCCACGCATGCCTTCAGCGCGTTCTATCGCTGGCTGCGCGAGGATTTTGGCGCCAACGCAGTGCTGCACTTTGGCACACACGGCGCGCTGGAGTTCATGCCGGGCAAGCAGGCCGGGCTCGACGCCACCTGCTGGCCGGATCGTCTCATCGGCGATGTGCCCAATGTGTATCTCTATGCCTCCAACAACTCGTCGGAAGGCACGCTGGCCAAGCGGCGCGGCAACGCGACCCTGGTGTCGTATCTCACGCCGCCCATCGCCAACGCCGGGCTCTATCGTGGCCTGCTCGAACTCAAGAGCAGCCTCGATCGCTGGCGGCAGAGTGGTGGTACGCGTGCCGGCGATGCCGAGACGCTCGCGGCGCTGATTCAGCAGCAGGCCGTGGCGGTTGAACTGGCCGACGCCGAGCCGGCCTGGCCGTTCATCGCCATGGATGCCGAGGTCGCGCGACTGCGCGAGCGTCTGCTCGAACTCGAATACGCCCTCATTCCCACGGGGCTGCATGTTGTGGGCGAGCCCATGGCGGCTCCCGCACGCGTGGACATGCTGCTGGCCATGGCGGAGAGCGGCCGGCCGGAGGAAGAACTGCCGGCACTGAGCGCCTGTTTTGCGCTCCAGCCCTCCGCCGACCAGGCCGACAGCACCGCGCTGGTGGCCGAGACCATGCGTGCGGCCGTGACCGTGCTGGTGGAGCAGGGCGACAGCCGACGCGCCGAACAGCTGGCCCGTCGCAGCGCTGAGGCGCAGGGCGTGCGCGTGGTCAATGACACGGCGCTCCGTCGCCACCTGGTGCTGCTGGCGGAGCTGGATGCGCACCTCAGGGAAGACCGCGAGCTCTGCGGCATTCTCACGGCACTCGATGCGCGGTATGTGAAGCCCGCGCCCGGTGGCGATCTGCTGCGCAATCCGCAGGTGCTGCCCACGGGCCGCAATCTGTACGGCTTCGACCCGTATCGCGTGCCCAGTGCGGCGGCCATGCTTGAAGGCCGTCGCCGCGCCGATCAGCTGCTCGAGCGCCATGTGGCCGACTGCGGCAGCATGCCGGCCACCGTGGCCATGGTGCTCTGGGGCACGGACAACATGAAGAGCGAAGGCGCACCCCTCGCGCAGGTGCTGGCCCTCATGGGCGTGGCGCCGCGCTTCGATGGCGTGGGCCGTCTGGCTGGCGCGCGGCTGGTGCCGCTCGATGCGCTGGGCCATCCGCGCATCGATGTGGTCGTCACGCTCTCGGGCATCTTCCGCGACCTGCTGCCGCTGCAGGTGCGCCTGCTGGCCGAGGCCGCGCTGCTTTGTGCGCAGGCGGACGAAGACCCGTCGCAGAACTTCATCCGGGCTCACGCACTGGCCACCATGCAGGAGACCGGCTGTTCCATGGCCGATGCGGCGTTGCGCGTGTTCTCCAATGCCGACGGTGCCTATGGCTCGAACGTCAACCTGCTCATCGAAACCGGTCGCTGGCAGGACGAGAACGAACTGGCGGACCTGTTCGTGCAGCGCAAGGGTTTTGCCTACGGCGCGGATGGACGCGCACAGGCGCAGCCGGCCCTCATGAAGCGCGCGCTGGCCACGGCCACGCTGTCCTTTCAGGGGCTCGACTCCGTGGATCTCGGCGCCACCGACATCGATCAGTATGTGGAATCGCTGGGTGGCATGACGCGCGTCATCGCGCAGCAGAATGGCGGGCGCACCCCCGCGGTGTATCTCGGGGACTACGGACAGGGGGCGGGTCGTGTGCGCACCCTCACCGAGCAGGTGGAACTCGAGTCACGCACGAAGGTGCTCAATCCGCGCTGGTACGAAGCGCAGCTGCAGTACGGGTACGAAGGCGTACGCAATATCGCGGGGCATCTCACCACCACGCTTGGCTGGTCTGCCACGGGCGGAACCGGTGCAGTGCCGGGCTGGGTGTACACCGAGGCCACGCGCACCTTCGTGCTGGACGAAACCATGCGGCGCCGTCTGGCGGACGCAAATCCGGATGCGGCGCTGGGCCTGGCGCAGCGCCTGCTCGAGGCGAGCGATCGCGGGTTCTGGGAACCCGACGACGCCACCCTCGATGCCTTGCGTGAAGCCGCTGCCGAACTCGAGGATCGCCTGGAGGGCATCCATACATGACGACCATTCGACTTCCCATTGTAGACGAATTCGGGGACGGGGAAGGCTCCGTGCAGGTCCACCAGGACGAGGCGCAGCGCATCGACGGCGCACTCGTGATTGCCGTGTACGGCAAGGGTGGCATCGGCAAGAGCACCACGTCATCGAATCTCTCGGCCGCCTTCGCCACGCTGGGCAAGCGGGTGCTGCAGATCGGCTGTGACCCCAAGCACGACAGCACCTTCACGCTCACCAAGCGCATGGTGCCCACCGTCATCGACGTGCTGGAAGGGGTGAACTTCCATGGTGAAGAGCTGCGCCCCGAGGACTTCATGTTCGAAGGCTACAAGGGGGTGCAGTGCATCGAGGCCGGCGGCCCGCCGGCGGGCACGGGCTGTGGTGGTTATGTCACTGGCCAGACCGTCAAGCTGCTCAAGGAACATCACCTGCTCGAAGACACCGACGTGGTGATCTTCGATGTGCTCGGTGACGTGGTCTGCGGCGGGTTCGCGGCGCCGTTGCAGCACGCGCACTACTGCCTCATCGTCACGGCCAACGACTTCGATTCGATCTTCGCGATGAACCGCATCATTGCGGCCATCCAGGCGAAGTCGCGCAACTACAAGGTGCGGCTGGGTGGGGTGATTGCCAACCGCTCACGGGAGACCAACGAAATCGATCGCTTCAATGCGGCCGTTGGTCTGAAGACGATGGCGCACTTCAAGGATGTGGATGCCATCCGACGCAGCCGGCTCAAGAAGAGCACCATCTTCGAGATGGGCGACGCGCCGGATGTGGTGGAGGTGCAGCAGGAGTACCTGGCGCTGGCCAAGCGCATGCTCAACGACGTGGAGCCACTTCCGGCTTCGCCGCTCAAGGACCGCGAAATCTTCGATCTGCTGGGGTTCGACTGATGCCCGCGCCCACCACCATGACACACTCCCCGACTCCAGGTCCGTCGTTCGAAGGAACGCCGCCTGGGGGTTCGCACGCCGCATCGGTTTCGTACCGAGAGCGGCGGGCCTGGATCGGGGAGTACTTCGACCGCACGGCCGCCGATGCCTGGAAGGCACTGACGTCCGATGCGCCGGTCTCGCGGGTGCGCGCCTCGGTGCGCGCCGGACGCGACCACATGCGCGAGACGCTGCTGAGCTGGCTGCCGCCGGATCTGCATGGCATGCGGGTGCTGGACGCCGGCTGCGGCACGGGCACGGCGGCCATTGCACTGGCCGAGCGCGGCGCCGAGGTGGTGGCCATCGATCTCTCGCCCACGCTGGTGGAGCACGCGCAGGAGCGCGCGGACGCCGTCGGCGCGCCGCCCATCGATTTCCGCTCCGGGGACATGCTCGATCCATCGCTGGGCACGTTTGACTACGTGCTGGCCATGGACAGCATCATCCACTACGAGTTGCCCGAGATGATGGCGGTGCTCACCGCGCTCGCGCCGCGCGTGCGCGAGCGCATGCTCATCACGGTGGCGCCTCGCACACCCATGCTCACGGTGATGCGGGCCGTGGGGCGGCTGTTCCCGCGCGCCGACCGCGCACCGGCCATCGTGCCGGTATCCGACTACGCGTTCCGCAAGGCCTTCGCGGCCGTGCCGGCGCTGGACACCTGGGGCATTGTCGGGACCCGGCTGGTGGAATCGGGCTTCTACCGCTCGATGGCCATCAAGATGCAGAACGCGTCATTGCGCGGCGACGCCGCGCCATCACGCTGAACGTTCGTCAATCCGAAGGAGACACGCGATGGAACCGATGACCTGGGGACTGCTGGCTGCTGCGGCAGGAGGCGCTGGACTGTGGTACGTGATGAAGCGTCGGCGCGAGGTGGCCTGCACGGTCGATCTCGAGATGACGCATGACCACTTCCACGCGCATGTGGACCTCAAGGGTGTGTACGTCGATCCCGGCGACGAGGTGCTGGTGCGCAATACGCCCAGTCGCATCGCGTTCGGGACACAGACCACGTTCGACTCCAGCGCCGAGGTCCGTCGGGCCAGCTGGCTCAAGCGGCAGGTGGTGAAGCTCACCGGTGGCACCGCCATTCACGAACTCTACGAAGTCGGCTTCGAAGGCTGATCCCTCCCATGTACTCGACCACGACCGAAATCCCGGTGCGCCCGCTCGCGGCGCCCAACGCCACCACGCAGGCGGCGCAGCAGGATGCGATGCTCAATCCGCGCTTCTACACCACGAACTTCGCGGAAATCGACGCGCTGCACATCACGCCAGAGAACCGCCGCATGTGGGATGACATGCTGGCCGAGTTCCGGCGCGATCCCAACAAGGATCATTTCAAGCGCTCGCCGGAGTTCGACGATGACTTCTCGGCCATGGACCCGGCACTGCGCGAGCAGTTCATCGAGTTCCTCACCTCATCGGTGACGGCCGAGTTCTCGGGATGCATCCTGTACGCCGAGATCAAGAAGCGCATCAAGAATCAGGATGTGCGCGATCTCTTCGGCTTCATGAGCCGCGACGAGGGGCGTCACGCGGGGTTCATCAACCACACGCTGCGCGACTTCAACGTGGCCGTGGATCTGAGCTTCCTGACGCGGGCCAAGAAGTACACGTACTTCCAGCCCAAGTTCATCTACTACGCCACCTACCTGTCGGAGAAGATCGGTTACGCGCGGTACATCACCATCTACCGCAACTTCGAGAAGCAGCCGGACAAGCGCTTCCACCCGATCTTCAAGTTCTTCGAGAACTGGTGCCTGGACGAGTTTCGCCACGGCGAGGCGTTTGCCGTGCTGATGCGCTCCAATCCGCATCTCCTGCAGGGGGTGAACAAGCTCTGGATCCGCTTCTTCCTGCTCGCGGTGTTCTGCACCATGTACGTGCGTGATCACGCGCGGAAGGAGTTCTTCGACTTCATGGGGCTCGACGTGGACGACTACGACCGTCGTGTCATCACGCTGACCAACACCATCAGTCGCCAGGTCTTCCCGGAGACCATCGACACCGAGTCCGAGGCGTTCTGGGGGCTGTTGGACAAGATGTGGAAGAACACCGAGGCCATGCGCCGCGCCGAGCAGCAGGGCGGCATGTTCTCCGGACTCAAGGTCACGGCACTCAAGGCCGCGAACGCGTTCACCTTCCTGCGGCTGTTCCTGCGTCGTCCCCACCGGCAGGCCCTGCCGGCGGATGTGCGCATGCAGCCGGTGTGGTGACGACGGGAGGCGCCGGTCATGGCAAAATCTGCTGAACTTCCCGTGCGCATCTGGCGCGCTCTCGGCACCCGATGGATGCCGTTTGCCGACGTGGGCAGTGAGGACGTGCCGCTGTCGCGGCTCTTCCGGCTGTCGCTGTTTCAGCTGGCAGTGGGGATGGTGCAGACGCTGTTCGTGGGCACCCTCAACCGGGTGATGATCCTCGAACTCCGGGTGCCGGCGTCGCTGGTGGCCATCATGCTGGCCATCCCGCTGCTGGCTGCGCCTTTCCGCGCGCTGGTGGGGTTCAAGTCGGATACACATCGCAGCATCCTGGGCTGGCGTCGGGTGCCCTATCTCTGGATTGGCACACAGCTGCAGTTTGGCGGTCTGGCCATCATGCCGTTTGCGCTGCTGCTGCTGTCGGAGAAGGGCAGTGGTGGCCCGGTGTGGATTGCCTACGCGGCGAGCGCCGTGGCCTTTCTGCTGGCGGGCGCCGGCGCGCATACCACGCAGACGGCGGGTCTGGCGCTGGCCACTGATCTGGTGAGCGAGGACAAGCGGCCGCGCGTGATCGCGCTGATGTACCTGATGATGCTGGTGGGTACGCTGGTGAGCGCGCTCATTCTTGAACAGCTGCTGCAGCCGTTCTCGGCGATGCGGCTGATTCAGGTCATTCAGGGAGCAGCGCTGTTCACGATCGTGGTGAACGCCTTTGCGCTCTGGAAGCAGGAAGCCAGACAGCGCGGCGTGGTGGAGTACAAGAAGGGCGAGCGTCGTCCCCAGTTCCGTGAAGCGTGGCGGACGTTCGCTTCCGGTGGTCAGGCGGTGGGACTTCTGGTGGCGTCCGGCCTCGGGTTCTTCGCGTTCAACCTGCAGGACGTGCTGCTCGAGCCCTATGGTGGCGAGATCCTGCATTTCACCGTTGCAGGTACCACGGCACTGACAGGCATCATGGCCTTTGGCGCGGTGCTGGCCTTTGTGTGGAGTGCCACACAGGACCGCACCGTGAAGGCCCCGCTTCGGCTGGCGTCGCAGGGTGTGGTGGTGGGCCTGCTGGGATTTGCCATGATCACGGCGGGCAGCATGATGAGCACCCACCCCATCTGGGCGCCGTTCTTCTTTCGTTTCGGCGTGATGCTCATTGGTTTTGGTGAGGCGCTCTTTGGTGTGGGGACGCTGTCATTCGCCATGGGTATGCGTGATGCCACGCAGCACGGCATTGCACTGGGCGCGTGGGGCGCGGTGTTTGCCACCGCCGAAGGGCTGTCGTTTGCCCTGAGCGGCCTCATGAAGGATGCGTTGTCGCACCTCGGTGCCACGCAACCGGTTGGAAGCTGGTTGGCGCAGCCTGCTGCGCCCTATACGGCGGTGTACGGCACGGAAATCGTGGTCTTGCTGATCACCCTGGTTGTTCTGGGCACTGTGGGTCGCCGCGCGGCGAACCAGGTGTCAGTTGGAGTTGCACGCCCCTTCGGTCTCGCGGACATCCCGGCGTGACCGTTCACCATTCCACCGGAGTCATCACATGATGGACTATCTCGATGGTGCCCAGATCGCGTTGTACGCGTTCTGGTTGTTTTTCTTCGGGTTGATCATCTACCTCCGCAAGGAAGACAAGCGCGAAGGTTATCCGCTCGAGTCGCCGCAGGGTCCGCGTGAGGGCTGGCCGAAGCCGGCCACGCCGAAGTCCTACATCCACCGCCACCACGGCGACGAGGGCGCGCACTGATGTCCAGCGTCAAGTATGTACCAGCTGACAGCTACAACGGCTCGCCGGTGGTGCCCACGGGCAACCCCATGATCGATGGGGTTGGCCCCGCCGCGTGGAACGAAGCGCGACGCGATGAGCCGGACGTGACGTATGATGGACGTCCGAAGCTCGTGCCCATGCGGATGGACGCCGCATTCAGCATTGCGAAGGGCGATCCCGATCCGCGCGGTCTGCCGGTGGTGGCCGCCGACAAGGTGGTGGCCGGCAAGGTCGTGGACGTGTGGGTCAATCGCTCGGAGCCGCAGGTGTCCTTCTACGAGGTGCAGCTCAGCGGCAGCGAGCGTCGGGTGTTGCTGCCGTCCGGCTACGTGCAGTGGCCCAACTTCGGGCTCTGGGGCAATGATCGGCTGCTCGTGAAGTCCATCACCTCGGCGCAGTTTGCCAATGTGCCCGGCACGGCGCGCGAAGACCGCATCACGCTGCTCGAGGAAGACCGCATCTCGGCGTACTATGCCGGCGGTCATCTGTATGCCACGTCGTCCCGTTCCCAGCCCCTCATATGAATCCGCCGGCGCTCGCTTCCGATTCGCAGGCGCCGGTCGGGCACGCGCCCGACGCTGCGCCGTCCACGCCACGGTACATCCGTGGCGTGCCGCATCCTCTTCCTGACGGTGAGCAGCTGCTGTGGGAAGGGGCGCCGTCGATGCGGGCCGTAGCCACGCATGTCTTTCACTGGCGCCTCGTTGTGGCCTACTTCGTGGGCATGTTCGCGTTGTGGGCCATGACGACGGACACGCCGCGTGGCACGGAAGTCTGGTGGTCGGAAGCGACGCTGCGGCTGGCGCTCGGGGTCTTTGTTCTGCTCTGCGTGATGGGGCTTTCGCGGGCGGTGGCCAGCACCTCGTGGTACGCCATCACCTCCCGCCGCATTGTCATGCGCGTGGGCATGGCCTTCCCGATGTCCATCAACATTCCCTTCACGCTGCTGCAGACGGCGGGACTAGGCGTGTTCCGTGATGGCACCGGACAGGTGGCGCTTGGACTCGTGCCGGGTCAGCGGCTGGCCTACATCGCACTCTGGCCGCACTGCCTGGTGTGGAACATCAATCATCCGGCGCCGGTGCTGCGTGGCCTCGAGCAACCCGAGATGGTGGCCAAGCTGCTGGCCACGGCCGTGGCCGATGCGGCGGAGGCGGACCTCGACGCCAGCATCGAGCGTGGAGCGACGGATACCGCCGCACGTCCCGAACGCGGTGGCCCCTCGCGTCCCGCAGTCCGTCAGGCGCGCACCGCGCCGGCAGGAGCATGAGCATGGACATGCGTCGTCAGGCGCCCAGTGTGGTGTTCGAGCCGGAACCCGGCGAGCGTCCCGGTGCGTCCTCCACCCTGGTGGTGCCCAAGCCGGCGCTGATCATGGCGGGTGCGCTGGTCACGCTGGTCATCGGTCTTGCCGTTGCTGCCAAGAAGTTCGAAGTGGGCGCGTTCCGTGAACGCCCCACGGAAGTGCTGGTGCAGCGCAGTCTGCGATTCGAGGACGCGCCCAATCAGGGCATCGGCGTGATCGATGCCCCGACCGGCAAGACGGCCGTTGTGCTCGAGCCGGGCAGCAATGGATTCCTGCGCGGTTCGCTTCGCGCGTTGACCCGGGCGCGCAAGGCAGCGGGCATCGGCGCGGCCGAGCCGTTTCGTCTGGTGCGCTACGTGGACGGTCGTCTGGTGCTGCACGATGATGCGACGGGACAGCATGTGACCGTGACCGGGTTCGGGCCCACGCAGGTGGAGAGCTTCGACAACCTGCTCAAGGAGAAGCCAGGGCAGGGGCCGGCACCGGTTGCGCCGTATATACCGATTGGCGTTGGGCGGCGGTAAGAGGATCCGAGCGGGTCCGGGGATGTGAGGGAACTGAAGGTGTGAGGATCAGAGGATCGAAGGACAAAAGGGCGGGCCCGGGAGACACCGTACAGCATGGTGTCGCCCGGGCCCGCTCTCTTATCCTCTGATCCTCCGATCC
>JACVCT010000212.1 GCA_016741895.1 Gemmatimonadaceae bacterium
TCAGCATTTCCCTGTGCGAGAAAGTCGAGCTCCAGCAACTACTTACGCCGTCGTTGCTGGAGCTCGAATCGCTCGATGTCGCTAAACAGTTGTCACTCTTCGACTTCTAACCGGACACGCCTGAGTTTCGAGTCTTGAGTCCAAGTATCGAGTTTTGAGTGACTTACGACCCGAAACTGATCAGTTCCGGGTGGTGAGTTCAGGTTCCGGGTTCTGAGTGTCCGGTACCTCGTCCAGAACCGCCGCAAAGCGCGTGAACCGCTCCAGCAGATCCATGCTGCGCAGCCGGCTGAGGCTCGAGGCCTTGGCCCCGACCAGCCGCTGGGTGGTGCTGGACAGATGCGAGGAGCTGGCAAAGCCCAGTACCTCCGCCACGTCGCGCACGTCGAAGCCCGCATTCTTGGACAGTTCCGCGGCCGCCAGCACGCGGACCAGATCAATGACCTTCTTGAGCGTGGGGGCCTGCCCCACCGCAAAGCTGCGCGAGAGATGCTCGCGCGACACACCGAGTTCACGGGCCAGCTGGTCGGTGCGCACGGGACGCCCGGCGCGGCGCACCACACTCTGCCACACCTGCACCTGCAGTGGCGTTTCGAGATGCAGCTGCGGGGGCGGCGTACTGAGGGCCCGCTCGAAGCGCGTGCTGAACGCGCGACGTGTGATCAGGTCGCGCGCCACCGCGTCATCCACGCCCTCCGCCAGCACCTCCGCCACCCCACACTCCGCCGCGCGCGCCAGCAGCGGCCCATCGCTCGGCAGCATGGTGGTGATGAGCACGAAGGGAATGCTTTCGAACTCCTCGGCGCGCGCCATCAGCCGCTGCGCATCGTCGCCAGCGCCGGCGTCGATGATGACCGCGTCCACCACGTCCTTGATGAGCAGGGCCTCGACGTCGCTGGCCTGACGCGCGCTCACCACATGCGCGCGGCGGCGCGGGAAGGCGCCACGCACCAGCGCGCGGGCGCGCTCACGTTTGGTGAGGGCCACGATGGACAGGCCGACCGGCGCGTCGGCCGAGCGCGAGGCGGCGGCCACTAGCGACGCACCGGTCCCTGGGCCGGATCGAGCGAGAGGTCCACCCCCTGCACCATGGCGTTGGCCCGGAGCAGCACATCGCGCGCATTGGCGTACGACACCAGCTGCGCCGCCTCATCGAACCGCGCCCAGCGACAGGCCGTGATGCCCTCCGCGCGCTGCGGTGTGGTGGCTTCGCTGTCGGTGTGCATGAGGTAGAAATGGCAGACCTTGTGCACCAGCTTGCCGCGGAAGCGGAAGAACCAGTCGATGGTGTCGATTTCCCCGTCGAGCACCACATCGTCGATGCCGGTTTCCTCGCGCACCTCGCGCAGGGCGGCGGTGTCCGGCGCCTCGTCGGTTTCGAGATGGCCCTTGGGGAATCCCCAGTTCCGGTAGCTGTCGCGGATGAGCAGGAAAAGCGGTTCACCCTGCTCCATGCGATACACCACGCCGCCCGCCGACGTCTCCAGCTTCGCGCGCGACGAACGCTTGCGGGGATCGCGGCCGTCGGCGCTCACCGCTGAGGCCCGCCGACCCCGATGAGGGGCGCCTCGCCTTCGAGGGTGGCGCGCCCTTCGATGAACTGCCGCACGAGCGGATCATTGCTGCGCTGAATCTCCTCGACCGTGCCGACCTGGCGCACCTTCCCGTCGTACAGCATGGCAATGCGGGTGCCGACGGTGTAGGCACTGCGCATGTCGTGCGTGATGACGATGCCGGTCACCCCGAGCTGCTCGCGCATGCGCACCATGAGATTGTCGATGGTGGCCGAGGTGACGGGGTCGAGGCCCGTGGTGGGCTCATCGTAGAGGATGTACTTGGGGCGCAGCGCGATGGCGCGGGCGATGCCGACACGCTTGCGCATGCCACCCGACAGCTCGGCGGGCATGCGCTGCTGCACGTCGGGCAGGTCCACCAGCGCGAGGGCTTCATCGACGCGCGTGAGGATTTCCTTTTCACTCAGCTGACCCTGCTTGCGCAGGCCCATGGCCACGTTTTCGCCGATGGTCATGGAGTCGAAGAGCGCGGCGAACTGGAACACGTAGCCGATGCGGCCGCGGAGCGCGTAGAGCGCCTTGCGCGAGAGCTGATCGACACGCTGGCCGTCCACCCACACTTCGCCCTCGTCGGGCTCGAGCAGGCCCACGATGTGCTTGATGGCCACCGACTTGCCGGTACCCGAATAGCCGATGATGACCATGGTTTCGCCCTCGTTGACCGTGAGGGAGAAGCCGCGGAGCACCTGCTTGGGGCCAAAAGCCTTGTGGACGTTCTTGAGCTCGATCATCGCATCACAAATCTAATGCCGAGGGGGATATTCGACAGGGCTCGGAAGGCCTTGAACCCGCCACCCAAACACAAAACCCGAAACTGATCAGTTTCGGGTTCTGAGTAAGAGTTCCGCGTTGTGGGTCCGACCCGTGCTTGGTCAGGCCGCAAAACTGCTGAGTGCCCGCCCGACGTCGCCCTCGCGGAGCCGCTTGAGGGCCCGGTCGCGCAGCTGACGGACCCGCTCGCGGGTGACGCCGAGCATGGAGCCGATTTCTTCCAGCGTGTGCTCGCGGCCGCCTTCGAGACCGAAGTACAGGCGCAGCACCTTGGCATCACGCGGGGGCAGCGTGCCGAGGGCCTGCTCGATCTCGTCGGTGAGGAAGCGGTTCATGGCTTCCTCTTCGGTGTCCGGCATTTCGTCGGCCACGAAGCGCTCGATGAGCGAGCGATCGCCGTCCGGATCCATGGGCGCGTCGAGGCGCACATCGCCGGTGTTGAGCGCGGCCAGCGACTGCACCACGTCGACCGAAAGACCGGTGACCTGCGCGAGCTCTTCGGGCGACGGCTCACGGCGCAGCTTCTGCCGGAGGATTTCCGAGGCCTTGATGATGCGCGAGAGGTCGGCGGTGCGATTGAGCGGCACACGCACGGTGCGGCCCTGACGCGCGAGCGACGACAGGATGGCCTGACGTATCCACCACACGGCGTAGGAGATGAACTTCACGCCCTGATCGGGATCGAACTTTCGCGCAGCCGTGAGTAGACCCACGTTGCCTTCGCCGATAAGGTCGATGAGGGGCAGGCCGCGGTTCTGGTACTTCTTGGCGACGGAGATGACGAAGCGGAGATTGCGCTTGACGAGCTCCTGGAGCGCGTCCTGGTCACCGGCGCGGATTTTCTTGGCGAGCTCGATCTCCTCCGCGGCCTTGAGCAGCGGATAGGTGGAGACCTCGTAGAGGTACTGGTCGAGGATATCGCGCTCGGGTTCGCTGGGCGCGATGCCCGCGGGGGCCGCACGACGGCGCTTCCGCTTGACTTCAGTCATGTGTGCTATGGGACCCTGGGACCGGACCGCGTCCCGAAAGAGAGATGACAGGTGTTGCGTACCGCTGTGGCCAATGCCGGGGTCGGCAGCCAATCGTCGGCGCCGCTCCCTCCCCCTACGCCGCGGGCGCGTGATCCGTTCGGAGCGGGTCCATGACCTGTCCGTTCGCATCGAAGCGAACCATGATCCGTCGGGTCGCGCACATGGGGGGAGCCATGCAAGATACGACATCGGCGGCGGTTCGCCAGTACGTTTTGCGGAGTCCAGCTTGACGCCAGACATACACCCGACTAGACTGCGCGGTTCCTGAGACCCTTGGTGACGCGACGCCTTCCCGGCGTCCGGAAAGAGGGTTCTGCGGCCGGGGCCGTAGCTCAGTTGGGAGAGCGCTTGAATGGCATTCAAGAGGTCAGGGGTTCGATTCCCCTCGGCTCCATCCCCGGTCAGCAGCCACGTTGTCCCCCGACATCGTCTGCGTGCACGGGTCCCATCCGGGGTAGTTTACCGGTGGGGCAGCGGTTCTGTCGTCTGAAGTAGTCCACGGTGCGGTTGGCCGTGTTGCGGGAATAGCTCAGTTGGTAGAGCACAACCTTGCCAAGGTTGGGGTCGCGGGTTCGAGTCCCGTTTCCCGCTCTGTTCGGCCAGCCTCCGGGTTGGTGCAGGTCGATGTCCGGGTCGTTAGCTCAGTTGGTTAGAGCGCCACGTTGACATCGTGGAGGTCACAAGTTCGAGTCTTGTACGACCCATGCTGTTCAGGTGGCCCAGGGGTGGCGGGGCAGTAGCCAGCGCCGCCCTGACCCACTAGGTTGTCGGTCCCTCACCTTCGGGTGGGGGTGCGGTTCGCTGGTGCGAAGTTCGTTGCGCCTGTAGCTCAATTGGATAGAGCATCTGACTACGGATCAGAAGGTTGGAGGTTCGAGTCCTTCCAGGCGCATTTCGCAGGGTGTTACACCAGAGAGTTGCACGGGGCGTAGCTTAGCCCGGTAGAGCGCCTGCTTCGGGAGCAGGAGGTCGCTGGTTCAAATCCAGTCGCCCCGACTGAGAGTGTATAGAGATCCCCCGCCGTGACTTCGGTCGCGGCGGGGGATTTTGTTTTGGCTGGTAACGGGGGTAGTGCAGTCGGGGTTGAATTGCCTTGTCGAACCAGAAACGGCTAGGCGTAGTCGCTCGCCACTGCGCTCTCATACAGCGCCCGGGCGCTCCTGGCCGCTCCGATGGCATCCCGCACATTAGCGTCCGCCAGGTCCAGCGCTCGGAGCTTCCCGCCAATCTCCGCGATGGCGAGAATCCGTCGGAACACCCCGGCATGCCGCCCGGCGTACTCCGCTAGACCCACCAGCTTCGGCAATGAGTCCGCCAGATAGTCGCCGTGAGGGTCGACGATGTCCACCGCGACCTTGCCGTTGCTGGCATCGCTGAAGATGAGGAAGTCGGGTCGCACCATCTTCGTCTCGCCTGCCTCCACGTACGCGATGCCCAGCGAGTCCTGCGTCGGCCGGTTGGGATTCCGGTACCAGCCCATCACGCCGGGACGCTGCAACTCCACCTTCAACACCTCGCGTTCCCACGCATTCAGCTCGACAGGGTACTCTCCGTTGTCGTCGCAGAGCAGGTGCTGCTGATACGTCGGCACCTGGTGCTCGCGCCCATCGGCCTCGCGCACTGTCGTGCGCTCCCAAGCGGAGACGGGCAGCACCAGATCGACGTCCTGCGCTTCGCGGCTGAGTGCGCTGATCTGCCGGTACACGTCGCGACGGTCGTCCGGCAGCGCCTTGATCGCGTCGTTGTACTTCGCCAGCCATTCGCTCGACAGTCGCGTCGCGGCGTCGTCGAAATGTAGACCGAGGTTGTCCATCAGGCCGAGAGCGCCGAGGTCCTCGCGGGCTTCGAGCAACGCACCCTCGAAATCGTCGTCAACCTCAGGTTTCTGCTTCGCGCGATGCTCGGTGTACGTGCGCGCAATGTCGGGGCTCAACACGCGCGCGGTCGTGCGGTATGCGTCGGAGATCACCGCATAGTCCGCCATCGCTTGGAAGGCGTGTGACTCCGTCTCACCCTCCCTGATGTGCGCGACAATCGTCCGGCCTTCGACGGTCAGGACGGACTTCCGCTTCGTGTCGAAGTCGTAGCGTCGTTCCTCGATGAACGCGTCAAGAATTGCGTGCATCGCGGCGTGCGCCTTCCTGCCTGCCTCCGGCAGGATCCCGTCTGCCGCCAGTTCATGCGCGAGCGCGGTGAGGCGGATGGCAGGGCGGGCACCCTTCTGCGGCCGCGTCTGCGACGGGAGTGTCGTGAACGTGTCCCACACCGCCTGCGGAACCGCAGCGTTGGGCTTCATCTCGACCGGATTGACCAGTACGCGTCCGAGCGGTGGCGCATCGTCGCCACCACCACCCTGCATCAACGCATTGACGACCGCCTTCACGGCGTCCGCGTCGAAGTAGGGTAGCAGGCAATCGACGGAGTTCAGGCGGTCGTTGCCCGGGATGCGACGCGCCAACGGGGTCCGCACCATGCGCCCGAGCAACTGCGTGATGTGCGTGGTGTCCACGGCGCGTCGGAACGACACCATGACCTCAGCGCGCGGACAGTCCCAGCCCGTGCTGATGGCGTCCTTCGCGAGCAGCACGCGCACCCACGTCTGATCCTGCACCAGCTCCGGGGAGATATGCGGTACCGTGTAGGGTCCGAACTCCTGCTTCGTGTGATCGCCAAAGACATGTGCGACGTTCGCTGGCGTGAGTTCCGGCCACGTCTCGAATACCGTCTGCAGCCAGCGGCCCACGTCGGCAGCGCTTGGCGTGTTTGGCACCTGCAGCACCATCAGCGGCACCACGCGATCGTTCTCCTGCTCGCTCGCGTATCGCGCCCATTCGTCGCTCGACTCCTTCAGCTTCTCGGTGGCGCGACGCACCAGCACCGTGTCGAACTGGCCGTCCTCGTCCGGCACGTCGAGCACGATAGTGTCCTTGAGCAGGCCTGAATCCTGCACGCGCGTGGCGTCCACCTCGACGCTTGGCAGCGTGCTGCGCCCCTTGGCGCCCGCCATGGCCGCGTTGAATCGTGCGACTGTCGCCGAGATCCCCAGCACGACGGGAATGCCGGGCACGCCCTTCTCGCCGTTGATCAAGCGCTTCACCAGCGTGCTTCTCTCAGTTTGCGCCGCCTTGGTCATCGCACCCATACCGCGGTGCGCCTCGTCGAGCACGAGATAGAGTGTCAGCGCGGGATCCTCGATCGTGTTGCGGATCGTGTCCCAGATGGTGTGAGCCCGTGTGTCGGGGCGCATCTCGGGGAAGGCGTCAGGATCGCCCTCGTCGTCGAAGCCCCGCACCAGCAGCGACTTCTTCCCGAGCTTCTGGGTGTTCAGGAAGTAGATCTTGCCCGCCTCGAAGCGCTGTCGGTTGAAGGCGTTGTCGACCACGATCAGGTCCGTGCTGCGCAACCGATCCGCCGACGCCATGAGGCGGAACCGCGTCTGCTCGTTCAGCGACGGGTCATCACTGAACCAGATGACGACGGCGCCCGGATCTTTGTCGAATTCGTAGGTGTCGTCGCCGTGAAACAGCGCCTCAAACACGGCAGCAGCCATGACGGTCTTGCCGGCGCCGGTCGGTGCGGTGAGGGAGAAGGCGTGACGTTCGCCCTCCTCCCTCCAGCGCTTCCGTGCCTTGCGCACATTGGCCAGCACGTCGCGAACGGCGTCATCCTGATAGTCCTTGAGTGTGACCTTCATGCCTCGACTCCGTTGGCGAAGGCGAAGTTGGTCAGGTAGGACTCGTACATTCGCACCGGTTCGACGTGGTCGGGCAGACGGCGCGCGATGGCTTGGAAGCGACGGTCGTCGTCGGTCACGATGAATGCGATGGACAGGTCCTTGGATGCGCGCACGGCCTTGAGG
>JACVCT010000213.1 GCA_016741895.1 Gemmatimonadaceae bacterium
CTCCCCGCATCGCTCGCCTCTGGCTGAAGTCGCGCCATTATACAAAAACGCTGGCGTCGCACCAGAGGGGACGCCAGCTTTTTCAGCATCCTGCTAGGCCCTGCCCGCGTACAGTGCGGCCCGCCAGGACACTTTTCACGTCCGTGCAGCCAAAGCACCTGCTGCGCCGGACGCTGGCGACCTACGGCACGGACTGGCCGCGCACCGCCGCATTGGACGGCGGCGTCAGCGAGGCGTGCTGATGCACGACGGGAATGGGCGAGGCGTAGTTCTCGAGCGGCGGACCCAGGGTGGGCTCGCACACCCCCTCCGCCGTTTCGCGGATGAGCTGATCGACCACCGCCCGCAGGTCGCCGGTCCGCGCGTAGGTGGCCAGCTGGCGCTGCGCGCTCGAGCCTTCCTCCATGATGCGGAAGGCGTATTCGACTTCCTTGCGGGTGCCCAGTTCATCCAGCACGTCATCGAGGAACCACTCGATGAGCTCGCGGATGAGCACCGAGGCCGGCAGCTCCTCCTTCTTGCCGAAGTCGATCAGTTTGCCGCCCAGCCCGTAGCGCACCGCCCGCCACTTGTTCTCTTCAATGAGATCCGACGCGTACACGCGGAAGGTCATGTTGTCGCGCCGCAGCTTCCACATCTTGGCCACCACCGCCTGAATGATGGCCGCGATGCACACCGCCTCGTCCACCCGCGTATTCACGTCGCACACGCGGAACTCGAGCGTGGGATACACGTGGTGCGGCCGCACGTCCCACCAGATCTTGGACCCGTCGGGAATGCTGCGCGTGCGGGTGAGCGTATCCACCAGATCGGCGTAGTCACTCCAGCCGTTCATGATGCGCGGCACACCGGTGCGCGGGAAATTCTTGAAGACGATGCTGCGGTAGGAGTGCAGGCCCGTGTTGCGCCCGAACCAGAACGGCGACGATGTGGACAGACATAGAATGTGAGGCAGGATGTACCGCGCCGCGTTCAGGCAATCGATGCGGAACTCCGGATCCTCAATGCCCACATGCACATGCGTGCCGAAAATGAGCAGGCGATGGGCCAGATCCTGCAGCTCCGCCTTGACGCCCAGATAGCGCTCCTTGGGCGTCATCTCCTGATTCATCCAATTGGAGAACGGATGCGTACCGGCCGACGCGATGGTGAGACCGTGCTGGCCGGCGGCCTTGATGACCAGCCCCCGCAACTTCACCAGTTCCTGCCGCAACTCGGCGATGTTCGCGCAGGGCCGCGTACCGATTTCCACCTGACATTGGTGCAACTCGGCTTTCACATCGGCTGCGGTGGCATCGTCGCTCGTCACCAGGGCATCGAAGCCGGGCGTGAGATCACGCGTCACCGGATCGATGATCTGGTACTCCTCTTCGATGCCCACCGTCAGACTCGGTCCGCGCATTCAGCCCCCCACGCCCGCCTTGGACGTGTCGTTGGTCGTGGCCCACTCGACAGCCGCCTGGATGAAGCCGCCGAACAAATGCCGCGTGTGAGGATCGGCCATCTCGAACACCTCGGGGTGCCACTGCACACCCACCAGGAATCCGTCGCCCGTCCCCTCCAGCGCTTCCACCAGCCCGTCATCGGCAGTCGCCGACACCGTCAGGTCGCGCCCCACGGCCTTCACTCCCTGATGATGCATGCTGTTGACCGCACAGCGTGTGCATTCGAACAATCGTGACAAACGTGTACCCAGCACGATATCCACCTCGTGCGCGAGATGATCGCGCGCGTAGCCGGCGGTGGGAAAGAAATCATGCTTGTGGAAGGATGGCTTTTGTGACGCGAGATCCTGCCACATGCTGCCGCCCTGGGCCACGTTGATGATCTGCATGCCGCGGCAGAGCCCAAGCACCGGCTTGCCCTCGGCAATCGCCCAGCGCACCAGCTGCAGTTCCACACGATCCCGCGCCGGATCGAGATTTCCACACTCGGGCCGCACCGCCTCGCCGTACTCCGCCGGATTGATGTCCACACCGCCCGGAATGAGCAGACCATCCAGTCGCTCGTAAATGGCACGCAGCGTGAACAGATCGTCGTCCAGCAGAGGAATCATCCACGGCACCGCCCCCACACTGGTTGCCGCCACGAAGTAGCGCTGATTCATCACCCAAGACGAAGGCAGCGCGGGCGGGATGCCATCGATGGAATGCAGCGTCTGGGTGGTGAGCCCGATGGTCGGACGGTACAGAGCGGACATCAGCGGGCCTCTACAAGAAATGTCGGAACGTTGGCGCCCCCGCCCGCCGACACGTTGAGCAGCGCGTCGGTGGAAATGCGGGTCAGGCAGCCATTCATGATCTGGCCGTCGGTCATGAACGGCGCGGTGTCGAGCATGCGCTCACCCAGATGCAGCGCCCCGTCCACCACCATCGGCCAGGGTTCACGGGGCAGCGTCACACGCTCCTGAACGATATACGGCTCCGCCAGCGCCGCGCGGATCGCGTCATGCCAGCTGGCATCGTCCACCGTCCAGCCCAGCACAATCCCCTTGCCACCATAGTCATCGTTGGGCTTGAGCACGAGCCGCTCACGATTGGCTTCGATAAATGGCAGCAGATCCACTGACCCCGAGGCATGCGTGGTGCGGCGTTCTTCCACCACCCGCGTCCACGGGACGTACCGCGCCACCGCCGCACGCTCGGCCTCATCAAGCAGCGCCCCCTGCCGCTCATCACTCAACACGGCGAGTGAGGCCTTCTTGTGCAACAGCTTGCAGCCAAACGAGTTGACCATGCACACCGCACCTGCTTTCACAGCCTGCACCACGGGCCCGTCGAGGCCTTCGCGGGTGATCAGCTCATCAATCAGGACGCGCTTGTAGATGAACGTGACCGGCCGGCCGGCCACGGTAAGGCGGCCATTGGCAAACTCGGCGTCCCGTGGATCACCGATGAATGCCTCAATGCCACGCGCCGCAAACTCCTGTTCGAAGAGCACGAACTCGTTGGACGTGGGCACCTCACGCCAATCGAGAATCACGATCTGCGGCTTCTCGCGTGTGCCGCGCCACTCGGTCCAGGCGCGCAGCAGGGCGTCCACCACACCGGCCCCCGACGGAATGGGCAGCGGCACATGGCTGGCCTGAAACGCCTGCATCACTGGCAGTGCCAGAAAGGCACGTGACAGGGCGTCGTTGAACGCAGCCCCGGCCGGAGTCTCCGCGTTGTACTCGGTGAACTTGAGGCTGCCCGTTTCAGGCGTGTAGAACGCGTCGAGACGAGAGGTCGGGCTGGCGGCGCGATACCCCGGCGCCACGTGCACGAGCTGCTCTTCCCAATCGAGCAAGCCGAACTGCGCGCGCAGGCGACTGTCGGCCATGGCTGCGACCCGGATCTTTTCAAACGCGCGACCCACCAGCGCCGAAGCCCCCGCGATTTCGCGATAGGCCTGCAGACTGAGAAAGCGTGGACGCAGCACGCTGCACAGCGGGCGATCCCCGAAGTACAGCCCCATCTGACGCAGCTGCTGTTCGAGGACCTCCGCCGAGTCCACGGCCAGACTGCCCTGCGTGAGCAGTGCGTGGTAGGCCGCAATGGCGGCACGTGATGTGGACAAGTGAATCAACCCTTCCTTTGTGACTGCACGGCGCCGGATGCCGCAATCAGCGGCTCGCGCATCGGGTCCGGCCGAGGCGCTGTGGCCAGCTTGATGGCCAGGTCGGCCATGTGCTCCACTACCCACTCGAAGTACGTGGGGGTCAGCGAATTGATGTCCATGTCGGGGGCCGGATTCATGAAGTCGATGGCGTAGGGCACCCCGTCCTTCACGGCAAACTCCACGGTGTTCATGTCATAGCCCAGTGCCCGGCAGAGCGTGAGCGCATCGGCGGCACAGCGCGACTCGAGCTCGGCACCGAGGAAGCCGGGATCCGGGATGTAGCGGCGCTCCCGCGGATCGTAGGGCATGACCAGCACATGCTCTCGTCCCAGCACCATGCAGCGCACGTAGGCGTCCCAGCGGATGAATTCCTGCACCACCATCGTCAGCAGTCCGCTGTGATTGTAGTGCTGCAGGAGCTCTTCCATGGTCTCGCAGACATAGACGTCGCGCCAGCCACCACCATGCGCATCCTTGAGGACGCAGGGAAAGCCGATGTACTCCGCCACGCCGGCCCAGTCGAGTGGGTAGGCGAGGTTGCGCAGGGACTCGGTGTGCGAAATCCCCGGGATGTAGTCCTTGTTGGGCAGCACCACCGTCCGCGGATGCGCGACCCCATGCTGCACGGCGAGCGTGGCGTCGTAGAACTTGTCGTCTGCCGACCACATGAAGGGGTTGTTGACGACCGTCACCCCCATGCGCACCGCATGCTTTAGGACGGCGCGGTAGAAACCCACCTCATGGGAGATGCGGTCAATGATGAGGGTATACGGAATGGGCTGCGCCATGCGCGTGGCGTCGAGCGTAATGAAGTCGGCCCGCACGCCGGACTGGCGACGGGCGACGGCATCAAGGAACGCCGGCGGGAAGGACCATTCTCGACCGACAAGCAGGCCGATGCGGGGATCAAAGGTCACGAAGGCTCCGGAAGCTGGGGGCAGGATTCCGGATAGTGCGACCGAGGCGGCCTCTGCGCCATAGGCCGGCCCCTGACCCGCCGCCGTCACCTCTCAGGCGACCCCGGGAAAGCGCCATTGTGTCCGAAATTCCGGGGCGCCAACGGTGTCGAAAACGGGACCGTGAAACAGTTTTGTGACACACGGCTATGTGGAAAACAGTCGAACTGCCACCCGCGCTCCGGAGTGACTCACAGAGCTGCTTTTCCACAGCCGCCGCAGACTTAGTCGATGTCCACAGCGGCACTTAGGGGGTTTTCCACAGGCATTTCAACATCTATCGACAATGCTGTCAACAACTTAGCTGCACTGCCCCGTATTGCGTGAGCGCGTCGATCGTCATAACATCCCCGCCCATCGACGACGCAGCCAAGCTGTGATCGGCGGTGATCACGATCCTGCCTCCTCACGGATATCCGCAATGCACGTGACTCCGGTTGCTGCCCCGAACGGCCACATCGACCCCGCCCCGGTCACAAGCCTGCCTTTCCACAGTGGCGAGGCCTCGGCTCAGGTTCGCGCGTTCTGGACGGCAGACGACCAGTACGTGCTGTGCATTGAGGACGGCAGTGGGACGGTGGCCTGGTACCGTATTGCGGCCGAAGGTGAGGAGCTGGCCGGCGCCGCTCAGGCCTCGGAGGCCGAGCGGCTTGCCATGGGGGCGCTGCTGGCCGACATCATCCCGCTTGGCGGCCACACGGTGACGTTCCCCGTGGGTTCCACGGGACGCCGGGTCTATCGCGTGTGGCGCGGCGCTAAGGGCCGCAGTGCCAAGGGCACGGCGGGTGGGCGGACTAAAATCCTGGGAGTTCGAGCTGCGCGGTCACGCCGCCTGCCAGCGTGACGCCGGCAGCCTGCAACCACGCCAGCAACACGTCCTGCCCATGATCGCCCGCCATGGCCGAGCGAGCTGCACTGAGATGCAGCTTGAATTCGGCGGACACATCGGGGAGCGTGCGCCTGAGCACGGCCACCGTGAGGAGCTCGGTGGCGTCCGCCAGGTGGCGAATGGCGAACTCGTTCATGCGCGCGCGCAGGGCCGCCGCGTTCAGCACGGGGCCATCGCCGGGCACATCGTGGTCGGCCCGACGTTCACGGAAGGCTGCGAGGCGGGAACGGGTGGCGCTGAGCATGGGCAGCTCATCGGCCACCGTCTCCGGCAGGACGGCCACCGGGGCGCCCATGAGGCCCAGCCAGGCCATCCACAGGGTACCGCGGGCGTAGGGCTCCCAGGGCTCGGCGTCGAGGCGCTGCGCCGTGCGCTTGACGACCTCGGCGACATGGTGGCGGGCCTCCCACCAGCGCACGTAGCTCTCGGTCTGGCGGGAGACGAGGGCCAGCGCCCCAAGGCGCAGGGCCCACTTGGTGGCCGACTCACCCTCGTCCAGGGGGGGACGCAGGGCCGCCGCACAGCGGAAGGCCCGCGCGGCACCCATGGCCAGCACGGCCTGCGCGAGATCGCGGCCCGCCGACGGAGTGGGGCTGAGCGCCGCCTCCAGCTGACTCAGCGCGGCCAGTTCGTAGGCCGTGCCCAGCAGGGCGAGACCGTCGGCGATGGGTTCACCCAGGCCATCGCCGGGGAGCAGGGCTGCGGCCTCGGCTCGCTCAAGCAGCAGGCTGCGGCGTTCCGCCGGAATGGCGGCGACGGCCCAGTGCTCGTCGAGCGTCGCCCGGGCCAATTCGGCCAGGTCACGCGCGGCGAGGTCACGATCAGCAGCCGGGCTAAGGACGTGCATCCAGCCTCCGAGTGGGGAGAGCTCGAACGGGGTCCTGCAGAAAGTCCAGCACTACCGCAGCACTAGCCTACCGGGTGCGCCGCCTGAGCATGGGAGTGCCGCGCAGGTTTCGCACCATTATCACTGTCGCATTTATGTAACAGGTCGCCATCTGTCAAGAGTCCCGCCCAGGGCGCGCTCTTAATAGATGACCCAACTGGAGAGTTCGCGTGGGGTTCGAGTCGTCTCAGATGGCGCGCCGCAGGTTGGCCGCTCTCGCTGCAAGCAACAGCCGTATTCAGGAAGCCCTTGCCCCGTCGGGGTTTCCGGGTCTGACCCCGCCTGCCCCCCGCGCCGAGCGGGCGGATGGCGTGGTGGGCTCGACGACCTCGGCGTTGGCGGAGCAGCTCGATACCCTGGCCCACGACATCATCGCGACGCCGGGGGCTGGCGGTGCCCTGCTGGCGGCCTATGCCGCCCAGGCCCGCGCGCTGTCCATGGTGGTGGAAGCGGCCCGCCGCGCGGGATCCGCGCCCCTGCCCGAAGCCGTGCTCGCGGCGGCGCAGGAAGCCTTGGCCGCGCCATTCCCCATGCCGGGACTCCGCGCGGGGTGAGTTCTCGTCGGTCGCCTCTGGCGTCCGTGCTCTGAGATCTGAGATCTGACAGAGGGTGAGGATCGGAATAGGGAGGATGGGACAGAAATAGAAAATGAGAGACCAGCAACCAATGAGTTGAGAAACGGGAATCTCGGCGGCCAGGCCAGCGGTCTTGGTCGACCGCGGCTCCGACCTCGGCCAAGGAGGGTGTCGGAAATTCTGTGTATGAGCCATAACTCTGTATCACGACGGAGGATGGATGGCTCGACGGAAGAAGACCGCAGATCCCACGCTGGCGGCGTTGCCCGAGGGGTTGATTGATCAGCTG
>JACVCT010000214.1 GCA_016741895.1 Gemmatimonadaceae bacterium
TTTCGCCGGACGGGACGCCCCTTGTGGCGCTGCTGCAGCGCGCGCAGGGGTTTGTGGTGGCCACCGCCGCACTCGATACCACAGGGCCCGTGGCGCAGGACAGCTGGTACGCCAACACCTCGGTGCTGCCCGCGCCCACCGTGCCAGCCGTCGTGTCGGCCAGCACATCGTACACACCGTGGCAGATGCTGCGCCCCACGTACTGGCTGCCGCTGATTGGTGAAGGGCGTCAGGGAGACGCCACCCTTGGCCTCTCGAGCAGCAACCAGGATATCCTGTCGCGTCATGCCTGGCAGGCGTCGGCCCTGATGGCCCCGGCGCGGCGTGAAGTGGATGCGGCTTTCGGCTATCGCTATGCGGGGCTTGGCGTGCCGGTGTTTGATGTGTCAGCCAGTCAGGCCTGGGACGGCACCTTTCGTGTGGTGAACGACTCCAACAGCACGCTGGGCTTTGTGGGACGTCGTCGGCAGTTTCTCACCGTGAGCAGCACCTTTGCCGTGCCGCGTGTGCGCTGGTCGCTGCAGCAGACGGTTGGTGCGCAATACGAGCGGCGTGACTTCGTGGCGGACGGTGGCGCCGACTCGGCACTTGGTCCGCCCACGTCGCTGCTGCGGCGTGGCACGCGCTATCCCAGCCTCTTTGCGAATACCGCATGGTCCACCGCGCGTCTCGCGCTGCGTGGCATCTCGGTGGAGGAGGGCGTGACGCTGTCGCAGCAGACGAGCTATCGCTGGCGCGAGGATCAACCCGAACTGGGGTCGTGGCGCACGCTGCTCACGGGGCGTGCCTATGTGCCGCTGCCCTTGCCGGGCTACGCGCGGCATGTGCTGGCGCTGCGTGCGTCGGCCGGCGTTGCCGATACGCGAACGGCCACCGAGTTCAGCGTGGGCGGCACCAGCGGCACCAGTCTCGAGCTGCTGCCCGGTCTCGTGGTGGGCGATCCGTCACGCAGCTTCCCGGTGCGCGGCACGGCGCCGGGTGTGCAGCGCGGCATTCGCGCGGTCGGCGGCACGCTCGAGTATCGCGCGCCGCTGCAGATGTTTCAGCGACTGGCGCTGCCCTTCACGCTGTTTGCCGATCGCACATCACTGGCGGTGTTCAGTGATGTGGCGCGCGCCTGGTGTCCTGGCAGTCTGGCGCGCGTGAACACCGTGGTATGCGAGGTGCCCGGGCAGCGTGATGGCACGCTGGCTTCGGCCGGTGCGGAACTCGTGCTCGATCTGGCGGTGCAATACGATGCGCCGTATCGCCTGCGGGTGGGCGCGGCGCGGCCGTATGTGGCGCCATCGGGCATACCGCGCGGCGGCGGGTTTTACGTGACGTTTGGCGGATACTTCTGACGCATTCCTGAGAACGGAGCACACGACACATGGCTGGACCCTGGATACACGAAACAGCGGTGGTGCTGGGTCAGGTGGAGTTGGCCGAGGATGCAAGCGTCTGGCCCACGGCGGTCATACGCGGTGACGTGGAGCGCATTGTGGTCGGTGCGCGCAGCAACGTGCAGGACGGCGCGGTGATTCACGCCGATCCCGGCATGCCCACGATCATCGGTGCGGACTGCGTGATCGGCCATCGGGCCATCGTGCACGGGGCCGTGCTGGAGGACGGCGTGCTGGTGGGCATGGGGGCCATCGTGCTCAACGGCGCGCGGATCGGCAGTGGCAGCCTCATCGGGGCGGGCGCGGTGGTCACGGAGGGCACGGTGGTGCCGGAGGGCAGCCTGGTGCTGGGAATGCCGGGCAAGGTGGTGCGGCAGCTGGATGCGGGCGCGCGGGACGTGATTCGGGCCAACGCGGCGCGGTATGTGGCCCTGGCGGGGCGATATGCGCGGGGTGAGATCGACCGGCAGCGCTGAATTGGCTGTGAATCGGTGTGAATCGGTGCGAATCGGTGGTGCGAGCAAGTGCATGTCGCGCAATGTGAGTGCGAGCAAGCGGGCTGATCGGGCACAATGACCAGGCCTTGACACGTCACAATTCTTGCTGCCGGGACAGTGCCGCGCTGGTGCGCGAACGGTACGTGGACGTGAACGTGTAACGCGTTGCAGGACTTATTGTTGGAATCGGTACGAATGACTGGCGCCTTGTCAGGTGGCAGGAGTTCGACCATATCTGTGACCGTGCCATTGCTTGCCGAGCGCACAAAGTTGGGCTCGGTGGAGAACTTGCGCGGTCGTGCAACTCCGTGATGTGTCGAACGGAAGTTGTATCGCCTCAACACCTTACGCGCAGACTTGCGCGGCCTCACGAACAGCGCCACCATACCCGCCCGCCGGCGCCCCTCCCGAGTCTTCGGGGACGTGCCCGAGGACGTGCTGGCGGTTTGCGATTCTGCCCCTTCGCCCAAGCAGGAGCCCCCCGAATGCCCTTCGCGCCGACCCCCCCGGAAGGTCTCGTCACGCTGTCCAACAACGCCCGCACCGTCCTCGAGAAGCGCTATCTCGTCAAGGATGCCAAGGGCAAGCCGGTCGAGAAGCCCGAGGACATGTTCTGGCGCGTGGCCACGACGGTGGCCGAGGCGGATCGTCGCTACGGGGCCAGCGATGGCGCCGTGCAGGCGCTGGCCGAGGAGTTCTACTTCCTCATGACGCAGCGGCGCTTCGAGCCCAATTCGCCCACGCTCATGAACGCCGGACGGCCGCTGGGGCAGCTGTCGGCCTGTTTCGTGTTGCCGGTGGACGACGCGCTCAGCAACGGGCAGAGCGGCATCTATGACACGCTGCGCAGCATGGCGCTCATCCACCAGTCGGGCGGTGGCACGGGCTTTTCGTTCTCGCGTCTGCGCGCGCGTGGCAGCATGGTGCGCAGCACCACCGGCGTGGCGTCGGGCCCCGTGTCCTTCATGGAGCTCTACGACGGCAGCACGAATGCGGTGAAGCAGGGTGGCACGCGCCGCGGCGCCAACATGGGCATTCTGCGCGTCGATCATCCCGACGTGCTCGAGTTCATTGCCTGCAAGGAAGACCTCACCAAGATCACCAACTTCAACATCTCGGTGGGCGTGACCACGAAGTTCATGGACGCGCTCAAGGCCGACGGGATGTACGACCTGATCGACCCGGGCACGGGCAAGGTCGCGGGGCAGCTCAAGGCGCGTGACGTGTGGGACAAGATGATCCTCGGCGCATGGCGCACGGGCGAGCCCGGCGTGTTCTTCATCGACGAGGCCAATCGCTACAACCCGGTGCCGCACCTCGGCAGCTACGAGGCCACCAACCCCTGCGGTGAGCAGCCGCTGCTGCCCTACGACGTGTGCAACCTGGGCTCCGTCAACGTCGGCCACTATGTGGTGAACGGGCAGGTGGACTGGGAGGCCATGCGGCGCGACATCGCGCTCAGCACGCACTTCCTCGACAACATCATCGACGTCAACAAGTATCCGCTGCCCGAAATCGATGCGCTGTCCAAGCGCATCCGGCGCATCGGTCTGGGTGTGATGGGCTTTGCCGACATGCTCGTGCGTCTCGGCATTCCCTACGACAGCCCCGAAGGCGTGGAGATGGGCCGCAAGGTCATGGAGTTCCTCGACGTCGAGGGCAAAAAGGAAAGCGAGCGCTTGGCCAAGGAGCGCGGCGCCTTCCCCGAGTGGGCGCAGAGCATCTGGGGCCCCGACGAGACCTGCGCGCGTGACGCCAACGGTCAGCGCATCCGGCCCATGCAGCTGCTGCGCAACTGCAACGTCACCACGGTGGCGCCCACCGGCACCATCTCCATCATCGCCGGGTGCAGCTCGGGCCTCGAGCCGCTCTTTGCCGTGGCCTTCATGCGCAATCAGGCCGGCGTCATGATGCCTGATGTCAACGAAGACTTCGTGGCCATCGCCAAGTCGGAAGGCTGGTACAGCGACGCGCTCATGGAGCGCATCGCCAAGACCGGCAGCGTGAAGCACGACGAGATTCCGGCGCGCTGGCAGCGGGTGTTCACCACCGCCAACGAGATCTCGCCCGAGTACCACATTCGCATGCAGGCGGCCTTCCAGCAGCACTGCGACTCGGCCATCTCCAAGACCACCAACTTCAGTCACGCCGCCACGGTGGACGACGTGCGCGCCATCTACGAGCTGGCGTACGACATGAAGTGCAAGGGTGTGACGGTGTACCGCGACGGCTCGCGTGATGGCCAGGTGCTGAGCACCGGCACCACGCAGGAAGCGGCGGCCAAGCGTGACGGGGCGGCTGCTGCGGCGCCGGCTGCGGGCGAAGCCAAGCCCGAGGCGGCCAAGGAAGTGGTGGCGCTCAAGCGTGAGCTCGGTGAGCTGCAGGGCACCATTGCCGAGCTGCAGAACGAACTCGATCGCACCAAGAAGGCCCTGTTCAGCGCCGAGGCGGAAAACGCCAATCGTCGTGGCAAGCGGTCGCGTCCCGACGTGCTGCGTGGCACGACCATCCGCAAGGACACGCCGCTGGGCACGATGTTCGTGAACATCACCGAAGACGAAAAGGGTCAGCCCTTCGAGATCTTCCTCAACCTTGGCAAGGCCGGCGGCAGCGCCATGGCCGACGCCGAGGCCATCGGGCGTCTCATTTCGCTCGCATTGCGCAGCGGCATTTCGGTGCAGGAAATCCATCGCCAGT
This sequence comes from Gemmatimonadaceae bacterium, assembly GCA_016741895.1. GTDB lineage: Bacteria > Gemmatimonadota > Gemmatimonadetes > Gemmatimonadales > Gemmatimonadaceae > Gemmatimonas. The sequence continues at coordinate 4,577 of JACVCT010000214.1, forward strand.
TGCGTGGCATTTCGTCCGACCGTGCTGTGGGCCTGGGCCCCAACAAGGTGCTCTCCATGCCCGACGCGGTGGGTATTGCGCTCGAGCAGTGGTGGCGGGAGAAGCAGGGCGTGCAGCAGGATCTCCTGGCTGGTGGTCAGACCTCAGCGCCGCAGGGTCCGGTCAACGCGCTGAGCGCGCCGGTGCCCACGCCAGCCGCTGGTGTGCCCATCACCCGTCCGCCGATGGCCGCTGAGCAGGCGCAGCCGCAGATCGAGTTTGGCGGTGTGGGCGGTGAGGTGTTCATGGGCACCTGCCCGGACTGTGGCTCGCAGCTGGAGTTTGCCGAAGGCTGCGTGAAGTGCCACGTGTGCGGGTTCAGCGAGTGTGGGTGATGGATAGCCTCCGTGCGTCCAGTGACTACAGCAAGAACGTCCTGTGCACAATCGGTCCGTTGGTTGTAGTTGGACCTCCCGACAAACAGTACGCTCCCGGCTACAGTCTGCGTGACCGAGATACTGGAGAGTGTCTGACCGTCAACTGCCTTGAACCTGCTGCGGTAGCGGAAGCACGGAAGTCCTTCAACAGAAGGTTCGGCTCTAAGTACGATCCCGATGTTATCAGGGCATCATTTGACGCCTTGAGGGCGTTCGTGCAGGCATTCAGTATACAGACGAGTAGGGGGCAGAACGCGTTCTTCACTACGCGCTAAGTACGGCTCGAGCGGGGAATCGGCAAGAACCGGTTCCCCGTTCGCATTTGCACCTCGTGACTACAGGGAAGTGCCAAGCATGGCGTGGATCTTGGCCACGGATTGTTCCAGACCGCAGGCACGCAATGTATCGAGCAAGTGGGGCAGTGAAACCGGGGGCGAACGGAGAGCGGCGGCTTGTTGGGATACGATCGACGCGACGGCCAGCGGTGCAAGATGCAGAGTGTCGAGGACAAAATCGTCCGGGTGAATGGCTTCAATGCCGAATGGGGAAAGTACTGATTCCGGGAAGTCCTTCAGGTTGAAGGTTACGATCGTTTGTGCACTGCACCGAATCGCTGCGGCCACAACGTGACGATCGCGGACGTCCGGAAGATTCAAGTGATCGGCGAGGCCGGAGAAGTTTGCGACCAAACAGTCGGGAACGGCATCGCACACCAGCTGTCTCGTACGCAGCAGAGAAGTTGGTGAAAGCTCCGGGCGATTCTTTCGAAGATTGTCGAATACCTCATCAAGGATCTCCTCACTCCATCTTGCCCGCACGATGCCAGACCGTGCGATGCGCAGGAGCATGTCACGCAACGGTGCGGGATAGAGCACGCACGCGTCGTACACAACTACGAACGCCATTGATGTCAGTATCCCATGCCCAAATTCTGCGCCTGTGCAGCGAGTTCGTTGAGAGCCGATTCCCGACGCGCGTCGTCCACCTGCTTGTAGCGCAGCAGGTCATGGAAGAGCACGCGTCTGTGGGTACCAACCTTTCGGTGCGGCAAAGCGCCGGCTTCAAGTAGTGCAACGAGAAACGGACGCGACACATTGAGAAAGTCCGCAGCCTGCTGCGTGGTAAGCTCGGCCTGGACTGGGACGATGGTGACGGTATTCCCGTTTGCCATTTGCGCCAGGATCTCGAGCAACAAGTCAAAGGCCTCTTTGGGAACAATGGCATCTTCGTTCCCTGCCCGGACCCGAACTGTCTTCTCTGGTCCGCGTCCGGCAGGTGACAGAGATCGCAGCGCCAGCCTGGCTGCCTCTGCGTCGTTCTCGTGCTGTATGGAGCGGTTGATTGAGGTCGACATATCCGAAATAAAGCGAACAAACGAAATAAACGCAATGGTTAACTGGATTCAGGGGCAGTCCTCTATTTCACCTTGAATTCCGGCTTCTCCAGCACCGAACAGGAAAACGGGGACCTCACGCAGACACCGGAAGCATGCACCCTGCCAGCTGATAGGCGCTTGTGTTGCAGGGCGGGTGCGTGGCGATCCTCACAATGGAGGCGGGTTCTGGACCGATCAGCAGCGTGTGCGTGTCACTGGTGCGCGTTGCGCCATCAGCCGTTGAGAGTACTTCGGGGAAAATCTCGGCCGCTCGCCGCCGGCCCAGCGCCACACGCACCGATTGGGCGCCGCTGCTCACGCTGCAGTTCGGGCTGCGGCTGCCCATCGGACCACGTCCTGCTCCAGCTACTTCAGCCTTTCGCCGCCAATAAACACGGCGTGCTGTCGGCGGATGTTCTGGATGCGCTCGAGTGGCGAGGCATCGAGCACCACAAAATCTGCCCACTTGCCGGGCTCGAGTGAGCCCAGCTCGCGGTCGACCTTCAGACAGCGCGCCGCCACCGAAGTGGCCGAACGCAGCGCCTCCGCTGGTGTCATGCCCGCGTCCACCATCATCTCGAGCTCCATGAGCTCGAAGTAACCCTGAAAGCGGCCGAGCGGACCCGTGTCGGTACCCATGGCAATGGGCACGCCGGCGCGGTGCAGCGCCGCGAGGTTCTGCATGGCCACCGGCAACTGCGCCTTGTAGCGCTGCGCACTGCGGCTGGTGCGCGTGGCCTCCTGACGGGCCGGCTGCTGCACGGTGG
>JACVCT010000215.1 GCA_016741895.1 Gemmatimonadaceae bacterium
CCCTCCCGCCGCTCCCACACCCCTTAGTAGCCGCGATCCCAGGCCACGAAGTTCGCCCGGCCGGTTTCAAGGGGCGTGGCCGGGGAAAAGCCCAAAGCGTCCCCCAGCGCCTGCCCATCGGCATGGGTGGCCGGCACATCACCCGCCTGCATGGGCAGCATGCGCTTTTCGGCGGTGCGACCGAGCGCCTGCTCAAGCGTGCCGATGAGGTGCATGAGCTCCACCGGGTTGTTGTTGCCGATGTTGTACACGCGCCAGGGCGCACGGCTGCTGCCCGGGTCGGGACGCATGGAGTCCCAGTCCGGGTTGGGAGGCGCAATGTGATCGCTGGTGCGGATCACGCCCTCGACGATGTCGTCGATGTAGGTGAAGTCCCGCTGCATGCGGCCGTGATTGAACACGTCGATGGGCCGCCCCTCGAGAATGGCCTTGGTGAACAGGAACAGGGCCATGTCCGGCCGCCCCCACGGGCCATACACCGTGAAGAAGCGCAGGCCGGTGGTGGGCAGGGCGTACAGATGGCTGTACGTGTGCGCCATGAGCTCGTTGGCCTTCTTGGTGGCCGCGTACAGCGACAGCGGATGATCGACATTCTGTCGCACCGAGAAGGGCATGGCGGTGTTGGCCCCGTACACGCTCGATGACGAGGCATAGGTGAGGTGCTGCACTCCGTGGTGTCGGCAACCCCCGAGAATGTGCAGAAAGCCCACGAGGTTGCTGTCGATGTACGCGTGCGGATTGGTGAGCGAGTAGCGCACGCCGGCCTGGGCCGCGAGGTGAATGACACGATCGAAGCGTTCCTCACGGAAGAGCCGCTCCACGGCCTCACGGTCGGCCAGTTCGCCGCGCACCATGCGGAAGCCGTCGCGGCTGCCGAGACGGGCGAGGCGCGCCTCCTTGAGCGTGGGATCGTAGTAGTCATTCACATTGTCGAAGCCCACCACCTCGTCACCACGCGCCAGCAGGCGCTCCGTCGTGTGATAGCCGATGAAGCCGGCGGCGCCGGTAACCAGAAGTTTGGCCATGACAAATGCAGGTGTTGGCAGGGAGAGGAAGACGTCATCGCGAACGATGACCGGCAACGCACAACGCGTGGGGCCGCTTGCGCGGACGACGATTCAGGACCTGGCCTCGCCACGCGGCCGGCGCTGCAACAGCAGCACCGCCGCCATGATGAGCACCCCACCGACAATCGTGCCGGCGCCAAGCGGCTGCTGCAAGACCACAATGCCCAATAGCGTGGTCCAGAACGGTTCAACGGTGGACGTGATGGCCGTGCGTACGGCTCCAAGGAGACGGAGGCCACTCAGGAAGCCAAGGAACGCCACCGCGCCAAGCAGCCCCTGCAGCACGCTGGCACCAAAAGCGAGGGCGGACGGAATCTGCCAGAGGCTCCCGGTCGTGGCCGACCAGGCCACGAAGCACAGGGCGCCGCCCACACCAATGGCGCGCGCCACATCGTAGGCGTCGCGCCCCTGCTGGATGTGATTGAGATACGGGATGTACAGCGCATACACCACGGCGGCCGCGAGAATCACGGCCAGTCCGACGGGATCGAGACTGGCGGCGTCCGGCGCCCCCACCATGGCGGCCACCCCACCCAGAGCCAGGCCGAGTGCTGCCAGCCGCAGGCGATCGAGCGGCTCGAGGCCGCGCGCGGCGCTCAGCAGCGCCACCCACGCCGGGTAGGTGTAAAAGAGAAAACTCGCGGTGGACGCGGGCAGCCAGCGCAGCGCCGCGAGGGCCAGGGTGGCCACCAGTGCCTGGCCACCTCCGGTGGGCAGCAGAATGCGCGGATGGTACCATGGCGTCATCAGCACCGACGACGAGCGCGATGGCGGCGCGGACCGGCGCAGAAAGCCCAGCGTCAGCAGCAGCACGGCACTCGTGAGATAGCGCCACGACTGCACACTCTCGAGCGCCATGCCGTCACCGGTGGCCAGCACGGTGAGTGGGGAGATGGAACCGAAGGCACAGGCCGACGCGATCACCGCCAGCGTGCCACGCCAGCGGGCCGCCGAGGCGTCACTCACAGCAGCTTGCCGCCGAGGAACAGGTAGGCAACGCTGAAGTAGAGGCTGATGGCCGACACGTCCACGATGGTGGCCACGAAGGGCGCCGAGGCGCTGGCCGGGTCAAAGCCCAACCGCTTGAGCAGGAAGGGCAGCATCGAGCCGCTCAGCGAGCCGATGGTCACCACCGCCAGCAGCGTCAGTCCCACCGTGAACGCAATGAGCCACGAGAACGGGCCGTAGTCGTAGAGTCCCGTGGCGTGCCAGAGCGCAATGCGCGTGATGGCAATGAGGCCAAGCAGCGTGCCCAGCACGAGACCGGCCGGCAGCTCGCGCAGCACGATGCGCCACCAATCGCGCAGGTGCACCTCACCGAGCGCCATGGCACGGATGATGAGCGAGGTGGCCTGCGAACCGGCATTGCCACCCGAGCTCATGACCAGCGGAATGAACTGCGAGAGAAACACGGCGTCACTCAGCGAGTGCTCATAACGCGCCATGACCGAGGCCGTGAAGAACTCGCTCAGCGCGAGAATGGCCAGCCAGCCGCCGCGCTTGCGCACGTTCTGCCAGAGTCCCACCTGCATGTAGGGCTCTTCGAGCGCTTCCATGCCGCCGAACTTCTGCGCGTCTTCCGTCTGCTCTTCCTGGATGACGTCGATGACGTCGTCCACGGTGACCACGCCCAGCAGGCGCCGCTGCCCGTCCACCACCGGCAGCGCCACGAGGTCGTAGTTGGAGGTCACCTGCGACACTTCTTCCTGTGGCGTGTCGGGCGTGACGCTCACCACCTCGGTCCAGGCATGCTCGCTGATGCGCGAGCCCTCGGGCGCCGCCAGCAGTTCACGCAGCGACAGCACCCCGCGCAGCCGGCCGCTCGCGTCGGTGGTGTAGATCGTGTACATGGCCTCGCGGCGACCGCCACGCGCCATCGCGCGCACGGCGCGCAGCGACTCCTCCACCGTGAGCGTCTCTTCCACCGACACGAACTCGGTGGTCATCAGACCACCGGCGGTGTACGGATCGTACTGCAGCAGCCGCTCGGTCTCGGCCTTCTCCTCGGGCTCGAGCTCCTGGAGAATCTCGTCGGCCGTTTCCTCGTCCAGTTCCTCGAGCGCGTCCGCGCGCTCGTCCGGATCCATCTCGGCCACGATCTCGGCCGCTTCATCGGCCGGCAGCTCCTCCAGCACCATGGTGCGGAGGTCCTCGTCGAGGTACTCCAGCACCTCGGCCGCGCGCTCGCGGGGCAGCGCCGCCAGCAGCGCCCGCACGGCAGCCTCCGGCATGGCCTCGGCCACGTCGGCGAGGTCGGCCGGATGCATTTCCTCCGTCTGCGGGCCGACGCTTTCCGGATGCTCGTCGAGGAGTTCGAGCAGATCGGGCACGATCAGCGCCGCAAGCGGCCGGTCTTCGTTGGCTCGAGGCGTCATGGGCGAAGGGGCGGCGGGCTGAGGGGCAACTTAGCGGCCCCCCTGCGAGGCGCAAAGCACGACGGCGACTACGGTTCCGACTCGGACTCCCGGTCCCCCAGCACCGGCAGGCCCGCCGGTTCCGTTCGCAGGGTGCTCAGCGTCAGACCGACCATGGCCAGTGCGTCGGCAATCAGCGGCGCCGCCACCGCACCCTCGGACTCGAGCACGGCTCCGCGCATGCTCACCTCGGCGCTTTCCACCCCGGGGATGCTGCCCAGCGCCGTACGGGCCGCGCGCACGGCGTGCACCGAAAGCAGGCCGTCGATCTGCACGTGGATGCGCTGTCGTGGCATCTTTCAATTTCCACGGCCACCGTATCCTGTTCAATGCCCGGTCGTGGTTCCGCCTTTACCCGTTGCCTGCATGCTGCGTGTTGCCTTCATCGGCCTCGGTGCCATCGGGGCTCCCATGGCGCGCCACCTGGCGCACCCGGATTTCGATCTCGTCGTCTGGAACCGCACGCGGGCCAAGGCCGACGCCTTTGCGGCCGCCACCGGAGCCCGCGTGGCCAACACGCCGGCCGAGGCGGCGCGGGACCGTGACGTGGTCGTGACCTGTCTGCCCGTGTCGCGCGACGTGCAGTCGCTGTTCGACGGTCCCGACGGCCTGCTGGCCACACTGCGCCACGGCGCGGTGCTGGTGGACTGCACCTCGGGTGATGGCGCCACCTCGCGGCAGATGGCGGCACAGCTGGCCGTGCACGGTGTGGGCTTTCTCGATGCGCCGGTGTCTGGCGGCGTTGCCGGGGCGGAGCAGGGCACGCTCACCGTGATGGTGGGCGGAGACGCGGCCACTCTCGAAACGGTGCGGCCGGTGCTCGAACGCTTCGGTCAGCGCATCGTACACTGCGGCCCGGTGGGCGCGGGCGACGCGCTCAAGGCCGTCAACAATGCCTTGCTGGCCATGCACATCTGGGGCACCGCCGAAGGTCTGGTGGCACTCGAGAAGGCCGGCGTGCGTGCGGATGTCGCGCTCGAAGTGCTCAACACCTCGAGCGGACGCTCCAACGCCAGCATGAATCTCTTTCCGGACCGCGTGCTGACCCGCGCCTTCCCGCGCACCTTCCGTCTCGCGCTGCTCGACAAGGATGTGGGCATTGCGGCGGCGCTCGCGCGCGACACGCAGGTGGTGGCGCCGCTGTTGCAGCTCACCTCGGAACTGTTCCGTCAGGCGCATCGTGAACTCGGCGAGGAAGCCGATCACGTGGAGGCGGTGCAGGTGGTGGAGCGTCTCGCCAATGTCACCATTCGCGGCCGGGGAGCGGCCGACGCATGACGTCGCCCACCATTGCCTCGCTCGACGCCATTCGCGCGCAGTTTCCCGCGCTGGCGCGCCGTGAAGGTGACGCGCCCGTGGCCTACTTCGACGGACCCGGCGGCACGCAGGTGCCGCGCACGGTCGTCGACGCCATGACGTACTACCTGCTGCATCACAACGCCAACACGCACTGGGCCTATCCCACGAGCGTGGAGACGGACGCGTTGCTGGCGCAGGCGCGCGCCGCGCTGGCGGATTTCCTTGGTGCCGGGCCCGACGAGATCGCGTTCGGCAGCAACATGACCACGCTGCTGTTTCACATTGCGCGGGCCATCGGACGACAGCTGCAGCCCGGTGACGAGATCATCGTCACCGAGCTCGATCATCACGCCAATGTGGCGCCCTGGCAGGCACTGGCCCGCGAGCGTGGCGTGGTGCTCAAGTGGCTGCCGCTCGACGTTACCACCTTCCGCCACGAGGCCGGCGCACTGGCGCGACTGCTCTCGCCGCGCACAAAGGTCGTGGCCATTGGCGCGGCGTCCAACATGCTGGGCACCATCAGCGACGTGCCGGCCCTCGTGGCCGAGGCGCGCGCGGCGGGCGCGCTCACGGTGGTGGACGCGGTGCACTATGCGCCACATGCGCTCGTGGACGCGGTGGCGCTCGACGCGGACTTCGTGCTCTGCAGCGCCTACAAGTTCTACGGCCCGCATGTGGGTGTGGTGTACGGGCGCGCGTCCACCGTGGCCTCGCTCGACCTGCCGCGCCTCGAGCCCGCGCCCGACTGGGTGCCGGAATGCCTCGAAACCGGCACGCAGAATCACGAGGGCATCGTCGGCGCTGCGGCGGCAGTAGAGTTTCTTGCCTCGCTCAGCGGTGATGCCGGCGCGCCCCGACGTGAACGCCTCGCGCAGGCCATGACGGGATTGCACGAGCGTGGGGAGGCCCTGCTGCAGCAGCTGTGGGAGGGCCTTCAGGCCATGGATGGTGTGACCCTGTACGGGCCGCCGCCGGGCACGCCGCGCACCCCCACGCTCTCCTTCCGTGTGCACGGCATGCCCTCGGAAGACGTGGCGCGCGCACTCGCCCCGCGCGGCGTGTACGTCTCGCACGGTGACTTCTATGCCACCACCGTCGCCCGCCGTCTTGGTGTGGCGGAGGAGGGGCTCGTGCGCGCCGGCTGCGCGTGCTACACCACAGCCGACGAGATTTCGCGTCTGCTCGACGGGGTGGCGCAACTCAAGCGGGGCGTGCGCTGAATGACCGCTGCCTCCCGTTCCCTGCTGACCCGCCGCCTGCGTCTCGCGCTGACTGGTAGTGTGCTCGCGGCGAGTGCCGGGAGTTTCGTGTCCTGCAAGGCCGACAGCCGCGCCCCCAACGCTGCCCTCATGGCCCCGGCCGCCGAGTTCCTGGTGGCTGCCGGCGACTCCACTTACTGGGTGCGCAGCAACGCCGAAGGCATGCGGGTGCGCAGCGCGCCCATTCTGCTCACGCAGGTGGACGGCCGCCTCTTCGAGATTTTCATCGGCGACGAGGGCGCGGAATACCCCGACGCCTCGTTTGCCACGGCGCGTCTGTGGTCACGGGCCATCGAGTCCCGCGACAGCACGCTGCTGTTTGCCGACAGCACCGTGTTGCGCGAACTCGCCGCCTGGCGACGGGCGCACCCGCGGGAAAGTGAGATCGATCCGAGCGCGGACGATGTGCCGGACGATCCGCAGACCATCGTGCAGGACGACATCGAGATTGTCGATGCGCATGGTCCCTATCTCACCTTCGAGCACCTGCTCGATGTGGACATCGATGGGGGACCGGAACACATTCACACCGGTCGCCGCTATGTGGTGGACGTGCGCAGCGGCCACCGGGCGACGCTGACCGATGTGCTTGGACCTGAAGAGGCGGCGCGCGCCGTGGCGACGGCACGGGCCAGTCTCTCGCAGCTCACCGACAGCATTCGCGCGGCGGGCGCCTCGGGCGATGAACGCGCGGCCGCGGCGGTGGAATCCCTCGATTCCTTCGTCTTCGACAGCACCAGTTTCGGCATCACGGACGCGGGGCGGGATCCGGCCATTGCCTTCATGGTGCCGGGCAAGGGACCCGACGGCGAAGCCCTGGCCATGTATCTGCCGGCCATTCGCGTGAAGGCGCCGGCGTGGTGGGGGCCCGTGCAGCGCACGCTGCCCGAGTGGGCGGCCGACTCCTCACTCGTGCGCTGGCGCCGCGAGCGCTATGACGTGCTGGCGCGGCCCTCGGCCGAGGGCGACCTGCTGGCGCTGTCCCTGCAGGCCAAGGGCGCGCGGGATACGCTGGGCACCTGGCCCGTCACGACCGTGGCAGCGCCGGCGTATCAGCTCATCGCGCTGGAG
>JACVCT010000216.1 GCA_016741895.1 Gemmatimonadaceae bacterium
TGTGAGATAGGCGACCGGGAGACCGATCATTGACTGGTTGAGGCCGCGGTAGCCCTCGGAACCGTCGAAGTGATCGTCGCCGGACTCGTACGACACCAGGTACTTGCCGTTCACCGTTCCACCGAACCACTCGAAGTTGTCATCGAGGCCGGCCAGCGCCTGCACATACTCCACCGTCGTGCCACTGCCCACGGCGGCAAAGGTATAGGAGTTGAGCTCGGCGTCGGTCAGGGTGGCGTAGCCGGCAAACTCCACGCGCACGTAGCGCAGGGTACCACTGTTGTCGTTGTCCACCGTACCGCCGGTGTACACGATGCCGTTCGGATCGGCACCCACCACCGAGCCGTTGGAGCCTTCGACGATCACGTTGCCCGTGCGGTTGGCGCGGGCGTTGCCCACGATGATCAGGCCGCCCCAGTCACCCGGCGAGCGATTGCCCGGAGCGCGCTGCGAGGTGAAAACGATCGGCTGGCTGGCCGTGCCGTTGGCCTGAATGCGCGCGCCGCGCAGCACAAACAGGGCCGAGCCCAGCGCGGTGGTGTCACCCACAATGCGCGTACCGGCGTTGATGGTGAGCGTCGCGCCGCTGTTGACGTACACGAAGCCGCGCAGCACGTAGTTGGTGTCGGGCGTGAGCGTGCGGTTGGCCGAGATGGAGCCGGAGAGCACCACCGTGGGGTTCTGCGCCACGGCGTAGGCCACGGTCACATTGGCCGTGGCGTTGGAGCTCACGGTGGCCGGCGATCCGGTGATGGTCGCGTTGTATCGCGTGGTGCCGCTGGTGACCTGCGCTGCCGCGACCGTGTAGCTGCCGGGCGCCACGCTCAGGGTCTGCGTGGCTGTGAGGGTCTGCGTGAAATTGCTCGGGCCCGTCACGGTGACCGTGCCAGTCGTACCCGTTGGCAAGCCGGAGATGGTGACAGCGAGCGAGCCGTTGGTCGGCGTCGGCGGTGTCGTCGGTCCGTCTTCGTCATCGCTGCAGGCCGCGAGCGCAAATGCGGCCAGCGTGGTGAGGGCGAGGGCGCGGAAGCGCGCAGTCATCGTCATCGGATATCCGGGTTGGAGGAACACGTGGCGTCGGCAGGTCGACACCGCTCACCACAATCACGCCGGCGCGTGTGGTGAACGCGTCATGGCCCGGTCACGGTTGTGTCACCGTGCCGGGCCATGTGCATCACACTGTCACGAGCGTCACGCCGGGCCCCAGGGCCCGTTGCGACTTACTGCCGCCAGCTCAGACCCATCGAGAAGCTGCGGCCGCTGTTGAAGCCTTCGCGTTCGAGGTTGCCCTGCATGAAACGCGTGCGGGCATCGAGCAGATTGCGCGCGTCCACGCGCGCCGAGAGGCTGCCTGCAACCGGAATGCGCAGCGAGAGGTCGATGAGGTGACGCGGCTTCTCCACGATGTTGGGCAGCGGCACCACGCCGGCGGCGGTGATGCGCTCACCCACCACGTTGTAGAGCAGCGTGGCGTTGGTGCTGCCCGACAGGTTGCTGTACGTGAGGCCGGTGTTCACCACATACGGTGCCTGACCCACGAGGCGTCGCTGTGCGTCGGTCACGGTGAGGCCACCCGCCGAGTCGAGCTTCACACGCGAGCTCATGAGCGTGACGTTGCTGAAGCCGGTGAAGGCCTCGCCCCAGCTGCCGAGGAAGCCGAGCTGCTTGCGCACCTCGAGTTCGACGCCGTAGTTGGTGGCGCTGAGCGCGTTCTGGAAGCGCGCCTGGTAGGCACCCGACGTGGCCTGCTCGAGGCGCTCGATGGGACGATCGAAGCGCTTCGCGAAGACACCGATGCTGAGCACCTCGCCCGGATTCGGGAAGGCTTCCCAGCGCAGGTCCACGTTGTCGATGAGCGAGCGCACGAGATTGGCGTTGCCGGTCACGCTCACGCCGCCCAGCACGTCACGGAAGGTTACCGGGGCCAGCTCACGATACTCGGGCCGCGCCAGGGTGCGCGTGACACCGAAGCGCAGGTTCTGGTTGTCGGTGAGCCGCGTATTGAGCAGCAGGGAGGGCAATACGTCGGTGTTGTCGAGCTCGGCGTTGGTGGTGAAGCCACCCTGCGTGCTCGCCGCCACATTGATGCGGGCCTGTTCCACACGGGCACCGGCAATCATGCGCGTGCGGCCGGTGAGCCCCACGTCTGCCATGAGGTACGCGGCCGCCGTGCGGTCATCGGCGGAGTACGAGCCGGCCTGTCCGATGGGCTGCACGTTGATGTTGCTGCAGCCATCGCAGGCCTGGCCGGCGCCGAAGATCACGTCGGGGGACTGCCGCACGACTTCCTGCGAGGCACGCGAGATGAAGGCGTAAATGGGCGCGTCGGAGCGGCGGTCGGTGGTGCGCAGGTACGCACCCACCTTGAGCGTGTTCTGGTTGGCGACGTTCCCGATGGCCAGCGTGTGGTCCACCTGACCGGTGAGGTTGTTCTCCTCGAGGTCGAAATACAGACGGCGCGCACCATCCAGCGACGCGAGAATCTGATAGCCGCCCTCGGGGGCGCGCACATACACCACGTCGGAGCGGTCGGGCTCGCGGCGCGAGGTGTTGCCGTACGACAACTGCCAGGCCGTCTTGTTGCGCTCGCTCAGCTGATGCTCGCCGCTGCCGGTGAGCGTGGCCACACCGCGCTCCACGTAGCGGAGCGTGGTGCGCTGAATGCTGTCGTTCAGGTTCTCGTCAAAGCCCCGATCGGTGCGGGCCTCGTTGTCGGCACTGCGCGTGATGGTGCTGTTGAGCGACAGACGCGAGTTCTTGCCCAGCAGTGTGGACACATTGGCAATGCCACCCCACTGCGCGCTGCTGCGGCCCGTCTGGCCACGCAGTTCAGTGAGCGGCACGACGGTGTTGTTGGCACCCTGGTTGCCGATCGCGTAGCGCTCGTCTGCGCGCACTTCCTCGCTGTAGCCGTAGTTGCCGCTCAGCACGTAGCCGATGCGCTTGCCCAGAATGGTGTTGCCGCCCGTGGACAGGCCGAAGGAGCCGTTCATGCCGCCATCGCGCAGTGTCGGAGCCCAGACGTTGCGCTGCTCAAGCGCCATCTGGTTGAACTGTTGCTGGCTGACGTTGCCGAGGAAGTTGGCCTGGGAAATGGCCGAGGGGATGCGGCGATTGGACGACGCCATGCCGAACAACTCGCCACCGGCGCGTGGTGCAAAGGGCAGCGACTGACGGAACACCCGGTCGCCGAAGCCGAAGCTCGAGGAGTAGTTGATCTGACGACGCGCCGGAAACTCGCGCGTGCGGATGTTCACGTTCGCGCCGGCAAAGTCACCGGGCTGGTCCGGCGTGAAGGTCTTGCTGGTGGTGACGTCCTGCAGCAGCGAGGCCGGGAAGAGGTCGAGCGGCACCACCTTGCGCTCCGGCTCCGGGCTCGGAATGCGCGCGCCGTTGAGCGACGCGGTGGTGTAGCGCTCGCTCAGGCCGCGCACCTGCAGATACTTGCCGTCCTGCACCGTCACACCGCTCACGCGCTGCGCGGCCGCGGCGGCGTCACCGTCGGGGCTGCGCGCGATCTGCTCGGCGGTGATGGCATTGACCACGTTGGTGGCGTTCTTCTGCTGGTTGAGCGCCTCGTTGACCGTGCCCTTTTCCTTCGTGGCCGTAACGCTCACCGCCGCCAGCTGCAGCTCGGCCGCCGACAGTGAGACCGACTGTTCGACGGTGCCATTGGCCGGCACCACGATGCCGGTGACCGTCTTGGGGCCGTAGCCGATGCGCCGGACCTGCAGGGTCACGGTGCCGGCGGGGATGTTGGCGATGGTGAAGCGGCCGTCCACGCCGGTCTGCGTGCCAAGCATGGTGCCAACCACCTGCACACCGGCATCGGTGATGCCCTGACCGGTGCCAGCGTCCACGACGCGACCCGTGATGCGCCCGGTGGATCCGGCAGCCGGCGCGCCCTGCGCCGACAGCGAGGTGGCAAGTGCAGCAGAAGCCAGCAGCGCGGGGACGACGGCGACCAGGGCCGCAGGCATCAGGCGACGCGCGATCCGGGAGAACACCTTGACGTAAGTCCGCATGAAGAGTCGAGATTGGAGAAGCGATGCGTAACGGCCGACCATCGGAGGTCGGGCGGATGTCGTCAAAGCTCCGTGACCCACGTCTCGATCAGCGCACGGCCGTGCAACAAATCGGTCACGGCCTTGCCCGCAGACGGGTCCGCCGTGACATGGGGCCGGCACCGTGACAGGGCCGTGGCCGTAGGGCGTTTGCCCGTCTGGTGCGGACGCGACTTCTGTTGTATTGTCGCGACAGCATGGTGCCACCTGATCCGACTCTGCCGCGGCGGCGCGTCGCTTCGCCCCCGCCCACCGACCCGCAAACCCGGGCGGAATCCCTGGCCGTCGCCGCGAGGGCGCTGCGTTCGGCCGAACATGTCTGTGTGCTCACCGGGGCGGGCGTTTCCGCGGAAAGTGGCGTGCCGACCTTCCGTGAAGCCCAGACGGGTCTGTGGGCCCAGTTCTCTCCGCAGGAACTGGCCACGCCGGCGGCCTTTGCCAGCAACCCGACCCGGGTGTGGCAGTGGTATGCCAGCCGGCGCAGTACCGTGCGGGCGGCACAACCCAACCCGGCGCACCTGGCCCTGACCTCGCTGGCCCAGCGCGTGTCCCACTCCACGCTGGTCACCCAGAACGTGGACGACCTGCACGAGCGGGCCGGGAGTCGCGATGTCATCCGCTTGCACGGGTCCCTGCTGCACGTGCGGTGCAGCGCCGGCTGTCCGGGAGCGGTGGAGGTTGCGGAACCCGTCAGTGCGGAACCGCCCGGCTGCCCGACCTGCGGGGCGCTGATGCGTCCCGACGTGGTCTGGTTTGGCGAACCCATTCCCATGGGGCCCTTCGAAGCAGCACGTCAGGCGGCCATTGCCTGCGACGTTTTCTTGTCGATCGGTACGTCGAACGTGGTGGAGCCGGCGGCCTCGCTGCCCTGGATTGCCGCCACCCACGGGGCCACGGTCATTGTGGTGAACCCCAGCATGGAAGGGCAGCGCAAGGGGCCCAGCATCCTGCCGCTCGAGGGGCCCGCAGCCGTGCTGCTGCCACGTCTCATTGCCGAGGCCTTCGCCGGCCGCCGGCCCCGCCGTCAGGCCGAGTAGCCGTTACGCCGAATAGCCGTCAGGCCGGGTACGCGTCCGGGCTGTCGGCGTCGGCGAAGGGATCGCTGTAGGGACCGGAGGCCGGGGTGGGAAACCAGGCGGCGATGGTCGTGCCCGCCCCGACCGTGCTCTCCGCCCGCACCCGTCCGCCGTGCGCCTCGGTGAGATGGCGGACGATGGCCAGTCCGAGGCCGGTTCCGCCGGCTTCGCGGGAGCGGCCCGGATCGGCGCGGTAGAATCGCTCAAAGATGCGCGGCAGGTGCTCGGCGGCGATCCCGCTACCCGTGTCACGCACACCGATCCAGACCCCCTCGCCGTCGGCCTGCGAAAAGAGCTCCACCTTGCCGCTGGCCGTATGACGCAGCGCGTTTTCGGCCAGATTGCTGAGAATCTGCCGGGCGGCGGTGTGGTCGGCAAAGACCATCGACGCGGCCAGCTCCGTGCGCAGCTGCACGCCCTTGGCCTGGGCGCGTTGCTGCATGGGCGCCAGCACATCATTGGCCACGCCCTCCAGTTCGAGCCAGTCGGGGTCGGGCACCCAGCCGCCCGACTCGATGCGCGAAAGGTCGAGCAGGTCGTCCACGATGCGCTGCATGCGCTGCACGTTGGAGGCGGCCATGCCAAGAAACTGATGACGCAGCGTGGGCGGCAGTTCGTCGTCCTGCAGCGTTTCGACGAAGCCACTGATGATGGTGAGCGGCGTGCGCAATTCGTGCGACACGTTGGCCACAAAGTCGCTGCGCACCGTTTCAAGGCGGCGAATGGTGGTCAGGTCGAGCAGGGCCAGCACGGCGCCACCGCCTCGCAGCGGACGCACCGTGAGTACCATGGTGCGTTCGTCCACACGAATCTCGCGCACGATGGTGGCGGAACCGGAGAGAACGAGCTGCAGCGAGTCCTGCAGCGCCGCGACCGGTGGCAGCTCGCTGGACGGGAAGGGCAGGGCCTGACGCAGTCCCAGCAGCTGCCGCCCGCGCTCGTTGATGCGCACAACGCGTTTGCGCGCGTCTACCGCGACCACGCCTTCATTGAGCGATTCGGTGAGCGCCACGAGCAGCGCCTCTTCCGACTGCAGTTCCCAGAGGCGGGTTTCGAGCTGCTCGCTCATGCGACGCAGTGCCTCGGCCAGATCCCCCACCTCGCCCCCGGCAATGGTGCGTGAGGGACGGCGCGACAGATCGCCGGCGGCGAGGGCACGCGCGATGTCCCGCAGTTCCTCGATGGGGCGAGCCACCGGACGCGCCAGAGCCCGCGCGAGAATGAGGCCGATGACCAATGTGGCCACGCCCGCAATGCCGATGTCGCGTCGGATCTGGCGCAGCAATTCGTCGTTGCTGCGGTCGTAGGCCGCGGGCGTGGTTTCCTCGGCCCGCACGTGATGACGCACACGCCACTCCACGGCGGCCAGCACGAGCGCCATGAGCAACGCGATGATGAGGAAGCTGTTGAACGCCAGTCGTTGAGTCAGCCGCACGGCGTCAATGTACCTGCGGGCAGGCGAACCTGCCCCCGGCGGCCGAACCGCGGCGGCTGACGGCAGGTTGCCGTCGCCACCCCATCCGATGGCTCAAGTTCAGCCCGCGCGGGACGCCGTGGCGCGCAGACGGTAGCCGAAGCCGCGCACCGTTTCGATGAGTTCTCCGGCGCTTCCCAGCTTGGTGCGCAGGCGCTGCACGTGCATGTCCACCGTGCGCGTCTGGATGTCGGGTGCCGCTTCCCACACCGTCTCCAGCAGGTGCCCGCGACCCTGCACCCGTCCCCGACGCTCGGCCAGCGTGAGCAGCAGCTTGAACTCCGTGGGCGTGAGTTCGACGTGCTCACCGTTCACGCGCACCGTCATGGCGGCGCGGTCGATCTGCAGCGGACCAATGACCAGCGCGTCGGCGCTGGTGGGCACCGTGTTGCCCGTGCGGCGCAGGATGGCCGCCACGCGCAGCACCAGTTCAGCCGGCGAGAAGGGCTTGGTGAGGTAGTCGTCGGCACCGAGCGAAAGGCCGCGGATGCG
>JACVCT010000217.1 GCA_016741895.1 Gemmatimonadaceae bacterium
GCGGGGGGGGCGTGGTGGCCATCATGATGATCTCGGTCACCGAGCCCACGCGGGAAATCGGGGTGCCCAAGGCGCTGGGCGCCACAAAGGCCACCATCCTGTGGCAATTCCTCGTGGAAGCGGCCACACTCACCGGCATCGGCGGTGCGATCGGGTTGTTCGTGGGCTGGCTCGGCGCCCTGCTCATTCGCAACTTCACGCCGATCGAGGCCAGCATCCCGCCCCTGGCGGTGGTGGCCGCTCTGGGAGCCAGCGCGGTAACGGGCATCCTCTTTGGCATGCTGCCCGCCAGCCGGGCGGCCCGACTCGATCCGGTCGAGGCGCTGCGCTACGAGTAGGGACGCGATATGCTTCAGGGGTGAGAACCCGTGACGCTGTCCTGCTGGCTCTGACCCAAATCCGGGTCCAGAAGCTCAAGAGTGCCTTCCCCCTGCTCGGGGTGACCATCGGGGTGATGTTCCTCATCGCCGTCGTGTCCATCGTGGAAGGGATGGGCAAGTACGTCGAGGAAGACTTCGCCTCCCGCCTCATCGGCACCAACACCTTCACGCTGCGCCGATTCGACAATGTGGGCCCCGGTGGTAACCGGGGCTTTTCTGCGCGCGAACTGCAGCGCCGCCCGCTGCTCCGCATGACCGACGTGGATGTCGTGCGTGGCTCCCTGCCCGCCACCATGCGGAGCACGGTGGCCAGCGAGACGTTCAAGTACGCCACGGCCATTGGCGCGCGGCCGCGTCAGGTGCAGGCCGTGGCCACCGATGCCGAGTACTTCGCGATCAAGAAATTTGCCGTCACCAGCGGCCGCGCCTTCACCGATCAGGAAGTGCGCGCCGGCTCGCCCGTGGTGGTGATTGGAGTCGAGGTGGCCGAGCACTTCTTCCCGGGTCTCGACCCCGAGGGCCGGCAGTTGCGGGTGGCCGGCATCCCCTTCACGGTCATTGGCGTGATCGAGAAGCAGGGCTCGGTGTTCGGCTTCTCGCTCGATCGACTGGCCATCGCGCCCCACACCTCACCCATGGGGCGCATCATCCGCCCGCAACGCGACGTGTCGTCGCTCATCGTGCAGGCGCCCACACAGGCAGACCTGGCCGAGGGCATTGAAGTGGCGCGTGGGGCGCTGCGGGCCTTCCGCGGATTGCGCGCGGCGGAGCCCGACAACTTTGGCCTCGTCACACAGGACGCCGCCTTCGGCTTCATCAAGCAGCTCAAGGGCCGTCTCGTGCTCTTCGGCACGGCCCTGCCGGCCATCAGCCTCGTGGTCGGCGCGATGGTCATCATGAACATCATGCTCGTGGCTGTGGCCGAACGCACGCGCGAGATCGGCGTGCGCAAGGCGCTGGGCGCCAAGCGGCGCGACATCATGAGCCAGTTCCTCGTGGAGGCCGCCACGCTGAGCACAATGGGGGCCGCCATCGGCATCGGCCTTGGCATCGGTCTGGCCGAGATCATTGCCGCCCTCACGCCACTGCCGGCAGCCGTCGCGCCCTGGTCCATTGTCGCGGCGCTGGTGACCGGCGCCGGCGTGGGCATTGGCGCCGGACTGTATCCGGCGAGCCGCGCTTCGCAGCTCGATCCCATCGCCGCCCTGCGCTCGGAGTAAGCCCATGCGTTCACTCTTCCTGGCGTTTGAAGGCGTGGGCATGGCGCTCGATGCCATTCGCTCCAACAAGGTGCGCGCCGCGCTCACCATTGCCGGTGTGGCCATCGGCGTGTTCGTGGTGGTGGCCATGGGCGCCGTGGTCACCGGCATCCGCCGCTCCTTCGAACAGGACCTCGAGCAGATCGGGGCCACCACCTTCATCGTGCAACGCCGCGGCACCGGCATTCAGGCCTGCGACGGTACCGACGAAAAGTGTCCCGACCGCCGCAACCCGCCCATCTCGTTCAGCGAGTGGGACATGATCCGGCGCATTCCCACGGTGCAGGACGCCATTGGTGTACTGGGCGGCGCGGGCAATTTCGGGTACCGCAACGCCCGCGTGGATGGCGTGGGCTACGACGCCTACAGTCTCGAGTGGCCGCTGGTGAACGCATCGGACATCTCACCGGGCCGCAACTTCACCCGCGCCGAATACGAAGCCGGCCAACCGGTGGTGCTCGTGAACGACACCCTCAAGGCGCAGCTGTTCGGCGACTCGGAACCCATTGGCAAACAGATCACCATCAACGGCCGCCAGTTCACCGTCATTGGCGTGTTCAATCCCAAGGCGGGCTTCCTGCGTTCGCTCGAGGGACGCGGACCGGAAACTCCGCGCGCCATCATTCCGCTGCAGTCCGCGGTGCGCGTGCTCGATGTCTGGCGAAACAGTCTGACCCTGCTCGTGCGGCCGCGGGCCGGCGTGGGGCAGGACGTGGTGATGGACGACGTGATGGCTGCCATGCGCGCACGTCGCGGCCTGCGCCCGGGCGATCGCAACACGTTCTACCTCATCGAGCAGGACCGCATCATGGACACCTTCAACCAGCTCTTCGGCGCCATTTTCGCCGTGGGCCTGGCGCTGTCGGCGGTGGCACTGCTGGTGGGTGGCGTGGGCGTGGTGGCCATCATGATGATCTCCGTCACCGAGCGCACGCGGGAGATCGGCGTGCGCAAGGCCCTCGGCGCCACGGCCGGCACCATCCGCTGGCAGTTCCTGGTGGAAGCGGCCACGCTCACCAGCATCGGCGCGTTCATCGGTCTCGCCGTGGGCGCCCTGTTGGCCTGGATCATCCGGAGCAATACCAGCATCCCGGCGTCACTGCCCACGAGCATCGTGGTGACGGCGCTTGTTGCCAGCGCGGTGACGGGCGTGGCGTTCGGGATGTTACCCGCCATCAAGGCCTCGCGACTCGATCCGGTGGAGGCCCTCCGGTACGAGTAGGTTCCTTCTGGCCCCCATGCTCTTCATCGACAGTCTCCGATTGGCCTTCGGGCAATTGCGCGTGAACCCGCTGCGCACCGCCTTCACCCTGCTGGGGATTGTGGTGTCGGTGGGTTTTCTGGTGGCGGTGGTGGCCATCATTCAGGGCATGAATGCCTATGTGAAGGAGAACATCGCCGACGCCATGATCGGCATGAACACCTTCCAGGTGCGGCGCACGCCCATCAGTCTCGGAATGTTCACGGACGATGAGTTCCGCAGCATGCAGCGGCGCCCGCGCATCAACGAACGCGACGCCGCCGCAGTGGAGGCGGCGCTGCCCGATGCCGAGGCCATCAGCCTGCAGAGTGGCTGGCCCACTCCACGCTCAGACATCGTGTGGCGCAATCGCACCCTGGGCAGTGTGCTGGTGTTCGGCGTCACGCCCGGCTACCAGGTGGTGCAGGACTATCGCTTCACCAGCGGACGTCCGATGAATGAGGTGGACATTCGCGAACGACGGCGCGTGGTTGTCATCGGCGCCGACGTGGCCAAGGATCTCTTCGACGGCGGGCAGGCGGTGGATCAGGAGGTCCGCATCATGGGCACCCGCTTCACCGTGATTGGGGTGGTGGCGCCGAAGGGGCGTGTACTCGGTCAGTCGTTCGACGCCTTTGTGCTGGTGCCCCTCAACGCCTTCGAGGCCATGTACGGGCGTCGCCAGACCACGGTGGTTTCCGTGAAGATGCGCGAAGCCGAAGAAGTGGCACCGGCCATGGCCCGCGCGCAGGAGGCCATGCGTGTGGTCCGTCATCTGCGGCCCTCGGACGTGGACAACTTCGACATCGGGACCGGCGAAGCCTTCGTGGCGTTCTGGAAGCAGCTCACGCGCGTGCTCTTTGCGGTGGTGCCGGCCGTCGTGGCCATCGGGGTGGTGGTGGGTGGCATCGTGATCATGAACATCATGCTCATGGCCGTCACCGAACGCACGCACGAGATCGGCCTGCGCAAGGCCGTTGGCGCGAGCGCCGCCGATGTGCGGCGGCAGTTCCTGGTGGAGTCGGTGGCGCTGGCCGTCACCGGCGGCGTACTGGGGGTGCTGGGCGGATGGGGGCTCGCGCTGCTCATCAGCACCGTGACGCCCCTGCCGGCGCGCGTCTCGTTGTGGAGTGTGGCAGTGGCGCTGGCATTGGGGGCCGGTATTGGCGTGCTGTTTGGCGTCTATCCCGCCGCACGGGCCGCGCGCCTCGATCCCATCACCGCCATGCGCACGGAGTAGTGCCATGAGTGCACGCATGGACGCGCTGGGCGAGAACGTCCGCATGGCCCTCGAGGCCCTGCGCGTCAGCAAGATGCGCTCGGCCCTCACCATTCTCGGAGTGGTGATCGGCGTGGCCACCGTCATGGCCATGGCCGCCATCGTGCAGGGCATTCGCGATCAGATCGTGAATACCATCGAGGTGGCGGGCCCCACCACGTTCTACGTGCTCAAGAAGTTCTCGCAGACACCACTCAACCCCGACGATCTGCCCAAGGATGTGCGCATCCGGCCCGATCTTGTGGAGCGCGAGGCGGAGCGCATCCGGGCCCTGCCGGAGATCGCCTATGCGTCGCTGTGGGCGCAGACGCTCGCCCGCATCGAGTCGCCCGGTGTCCGCTCACAGGGCATGGCCATCTTCGGCGCCGACGATGGCTTCACACAGATTCAGGGTGGCGAACTGGTGGACGGGCGCTGGTTCACCAAGGCCGAGATCACCGCAGGCGCGCCGGTGGTGGTGCTGCAGGAGGAAACCGCGCGCCGCCTCTATGGGCAGGAGCGCCTCATCGGACGGTCGGTGCAGGTTGGCGGACGTCCGCTCGAAGTGATCGGACTCTGGGCGGAGCCCGGCAACATCTTTGCCCCGCCCGGACAGGCCGTCGGCGCCATCGTGCCCTACCGCTTCATGGACCGCGCCTATCCCATCGATCGCACGAATGCGCTGTTCATTCCGGTCAAGCCACGCGCCGGCGTGCGGGTGGGGGATGCGCAGAGTGCCGTGGAAATGACCCTGCGCGAATCACGCCGCCTCCGCCCTGGCGACGGCAATACCTTCGACCTCGTGTCGCAGGACCAGATTCTCGACACCTTCAACAGCATCACGGGTGTGTTCTTCCTCGTGATGATCGTGTTGTCCGGCGTGGCCCTGCTGGTGGGGGGCATTGGCGTCATGGCCATCATGACGGTGTCGGTCACCAGTCGCACCCGCGAGATCGGTGTGCGCAAGGCGCTGGGCGCCACCAAACGCGACATTCTGGTGCAGTTCCTCGTGGAGGCCTCCACCCTGACCGGCATCGGTGGGGCCATTGGCATCGTGGTGGGTCTGGCGCTGGGGCGCGTGGTCTCGCTGGCCATGGACATCGACGCGCCGGTACCACTCGCACTCACGCTCATTGCCGTGGTGGTGTCAATTAGCATTGGGATTGTCTTCGGGATGATTCCCGCGCAGCGGGCGGCACGGCTCGACCCGATCGAGGCGCTGCGGTACGAGTAACGATCGGCCTGACCGATTGATTTCCGGACAGTCGGCTGCGTCTCCTGCGGGGCACGCGGCACTCTGCGCCGCTCTGTTTGCACCGAGTTTCGTACAGGAACTGCACAGAGCCATTGATGAAACTATATGCCGGGCGGTGTAACGGTCGACAACTGAAAACGTGCACCTTTTGCACCAGTTGACCTCCCCCGACCGCCCCAAACATGCCCTTCTTCACGCGCAAACCGACCAGCACCGAGCGGCAGTACCCCCAGGGTGAAATCGCCATCACGGACGGAGATGTGCGGCGACGCCTCGATTTCCTGCAGGTCACTCCGGCCGACCTCGGCGTCATCCGGGTGTGGGAAGAGGCATGCAAGGCGGCCTGCGACCCAATGATCGACGAGTTCTACAAGCACATCGCCGGCACGCGGGAAACCCAGGCCATCATCGACAAGCACACGTCGGTGGATCGCCAGCGGCCACTCGTGACCCGCTACGTGCTTGCCATGTTCTCCGGCAGGCTGGACGACAAGTATGTGGATTACCGTCGCCACGTGGGTCAGGTGCACGAGCGCATTGATCTCGACTCCAATTGGTACGTGGCCATGTACGAGGTCATTCGCGAGCACATGCTCATCGCCGTGGAAAAGGGTGGCGCGACGCCGGCCGAGTACCGTCGCTTTCAGCGGGCCTTCGACCGGCTGCTGCAGGCCGACATCGCCATCGTCATCACGGCGCTGACCAATGCGCGACAGGAGCGTGTGGAGACGCTGCTCAAGGGAGAGGCCATGCGCTTCCTCGGGGAGATCAGCGACGCGCTGGCGGGCCTCGCCCGTGGTGATCTCACGGTGCGCATCGTGGGGCAGTATCACGACCGCAATGCCGAGGTGGCGGCCAGCTTCAATGCCGCCATGGAGGAACTCGGGCAAACCATGCGGCTCGTGACACAATCGTCCGAGGAGATGCTGGAGACCTCCGTGTCGCTCCGTGAAAGCAGCGAAACCCTCTCGGATGGCGCATCAAGTCAGGCGGCGTCGCTGGAGGAGGTCGCAGCCAGTCTGCAGGAGCTCACCAGCATGACACAGACCAGCGCGTCACACGCCCGCGACGCGCGGCGCTCGGCAGAGGAGGCCCGCGCCACGGCTGCCGACGGCGTGCAGGGCATGCGGCAGCTCAGCGACGCCATCGGGCAGATCAAGGCCGGCGCCGATGCCACGGCGCGCATTGTGAAGACCATCGACGAGATTGCCTTCCAGACCAATCTCCTCGCACTCAACGCCGCGGTGGAGGCCGCGCGCGCCGGCGATGCCGGTCGCGGCTTCGCGGTGGTGGCGGAGGAAGTGCGCAGCCTCGCGCTGCGCAGCGCGGAAGCGGCCAAGAACACTGCGCAGCTCATCGAAACCAGCGTCAGCAGCGCCGATGCCGGAGTGCGCCTCAATCAGACCGTGCTCGACCGGCTCTCGCTGATTGCGCGCCAGGCCGATCAGGTCAGCGAATCGATTGGCGAGGTGGCGGCTGCCACCACCCAGCAGGAACAGGGGGTGGCGCAGATTGCCGTGGCCATCGAGCACATCAACACGGTCACACAGGCCGTGGCGGCCAACGCCGAAGAGAGCAGCGCGGCCAGCGTGGAACTGCGGGAGAAGGCGGAGGGGCTCACGCAGGCGGTGTCGGCCTTTGTCACGGACGAGCAGGCGGGCGCAGGCACACGGGGTCAGAGCAACACCAGACCGGCGGG
>JACVCT010000218.1 GCA_016741895.1 Gemmatimonadaceae bacterium
CTCCCGGGACGGGGTCGCTGCGCGCCAGCCGTGCTCTTTCGGTGTTGGTGTGGACACTGGCCGTTGCCGCCGGACTGGCCGTGATGCTCCCGCGACTTTCCCCGCTGGGGCGCGGCAGTGCGGCGGATATCACCACGCCCACGGTTTCTTCGTCCACCGTTCGGTCGCCCGCGGCGCAGTTGCTTGCGGAACTGCGCGCCGATCCCGCCGTTGTGCCGGTGCGCTGGGCCGAGTCCGAAGACCCGGCCGCAGTGAACGCCGACGGGGAGGTCTGGTGGGATGCCGCACGGCAGCGCGGCGTGCTGCGCATCCGTGGCCTCGTGCCCAACGATCCGCGCCTGGCGCAGTACCAGCTCTGGATTGTCGATGCCGAACGCGATGCGCGCTATCCGGTGGACGGTGGCGTGTTCGACATCGGCCGCGACGGCGAGGTGCTGGTTGTCATTGATGCCCGCGTGCCGGTGCGTCGAGCCACGCTGTTTGCGGTGACGCTCGAAGCGCCCGGCGGTGTGGTGGTGTCCACACGTGAACGTCTCGTGTTGACGGCGGCCGTTGGCGGATGACGCGGCCGCCAACGGCCAGCCGGTCATTCAGCGCTTCACCAGCTCCACGCGCCGATTCTGTTGACGGCCTTCCGCCGTGGTGTTGGGCGCGGCGGGCGCAGACTGACCGCGGCCCACCGCCGTGAGTCGCGATCCTTCAATGCCGTACTGCGAAACGAGCGCGGCGCGTACGGCGTCGGCCCGCTTCTGTGAGAGCGTAAGGTTGGCCGACGCTGCGCCCACGTTGTCCGTATGCCCCTCGATGGTGAGCTGGAGGTCGGTGTGCTCACTGAGCATGGCCGCAATCTCCTTGAGCGTGGGCGTGCTCTCGGGCCGGATGACGTCCTTGCCCGTATCGAAGTAGATGCCCTGCGTGGCTACACGACCCGACTCGGCCAGCGCGTCATACAGCTTCCGGCCACCGCCTGCCAGTCGCACGTTGCGGATGAAGATGGGATCCTCTTCGGTGCCGTCGCACCAGAAGTGCACACGATCACTGCGCGTGTAGGTGAGGTTCGGCACGTTGACCACGCGTTTTGCGTCGATGTACGACTTGACGTAGATGCCGTCCACCATGATGCGCGCCTGGTAGGGTTGGCCGACTCCCTCGTCATCCTTGGCATCCACGCGTGTGATTTCCCCGTTCTGCCGCACGTAGCCACCATCGTGACGTGCCGAGAAATTGAGATACGGCAGTTCGGCCTGACCGCCCGGATATACCCAGCATTCGCCATCGGTGCCGAGCAGTTCGAACTCGAGCGTCCAGCGCGAGGGAAGGGGGCCGGCGGCTTTCACCGCAAACTCGTTGGGCTTGCCGTTCCCGCGCATCCAGCGTTCGCCGTCGATCTCCACAATCTCCCAGTTGCCTCCCACCGCCTCGAGCGAGCGTGGAAAGTCGCCGACGACATCCTTGCTGAAATCGCTCACGACCAGCGGCTTCTCACCCGGCACGAAGTCATAGTTGGCCCAGGCTGAGGCGGCAGCCGGACGTCGTGCGGCCGGACGCGCGCTGGATTCGGCGACGGCTTCATCGGTGGCCTCCGTCGCCTTCTTGGCTGCGTTCTTCTCAACTGCTACATCGGCCGGAATGGTCTTGCCGGCCTTGTCCGTGCGCACCACGGTGCGGCCTTCGTCACGCGCCTTGCTGATGCACTCCGTGTCGGTGACAACGCACTTGACCACGTTCACGCTGCCGTCGATGGCCTTGTCCACGGCTTCGTCGGTTTTGCGATTGAGCGCGTCCTCACCGCGCTGTTTGGCGCGTTCGGCCGCACGCTGCTTGAGGCGTTCGCCAAGGCTTTGCGCGTCGGACGCAGCCGGCACGGCGAGGAACATGACGGCAAGCAGAGCAAGACTGGGGCGCATGATCATGAGGGAAAGGAGGGATACCGGGAATTGGAATTTCCTAGATGAAGCTACGTCCATCGTTCGATGCGGCAAGCGGCGACTCCGCGGTGGTGCAGCCGTGCCACTGCATCAGCGACTCGGCGAGCCCGGCGCTTGTACCCTCGCTGACCCAGGCGACATGGCCGTCCGGGCGCACGAGGAGTCCGTGCGGCGGCGTCACCTCGCCGAAGACCGGCAGCACCCAGCGATCACGGCACTCGGCGTTGATCATGCGCACACGATGCGTCCACGCTCCGATGTCGATGCCATCCTGCACACCCAGGTCAATCAGCAGCGGGCGGGCGGCACGCAGCAGCGTGGAGACCTGTGTCGGGCCATCCGCCGTGTGGAGCAGCAGATCGGGTACACGACGACCGAGCAGCGGATGGCCCTGTCCCATGTCGTAGTGCACATCGAGGCCAGCGAGCATGGCCGCGACCGCCACCCGCGGCTCGTGCATGCCAAGCCACGTGGCCACGCTCTCGCGCAGCGCGTCGGTCTGCGCATCGGTGCGCAGCAGGGCGGACTGCGCGCGGGTGTTCTGCAACACACGGGTC
The DNA here is from genome assembly GCA_016741895.1 of Gemmatimonadaceae bacterium. Taxonomy (GTDB): domain Bacteria; phylum Gemmatimonadota; class Gemmatimonadetes; order Gemmatimonadales; family Gemmatimonadaceae; genus Gemmatimonas. The sequence goes on from JACVCT010000218.1 coordinate 2,486, forward strand.
GCCACCGGATGACGCTCGCGCTGGTAGCTGTCGAGCAGTGTCGCATCGGAGATCCCGTGCACCACCTGCGCAAGCTTCCAGCCCAGATTGAAGGCGTCCTGCATGCCGAGGTTGAGACCCTGGCCGCCGGTCGGGTAATGCACATGGGCCGCGTCGCCGGCCAGCAACATGCGGCCGGCACGGTAGGCCGAGGCCTGCCGCGCTGCGTCAGTGAACCACGACAGCCAGGTGGCATCGTGTGCGCCGAAATCCTGCCCATAAACTTCGCAGAGACGCTGACGCAGGTCATCGAGCGACGGAGCCGTTGTGCGTCCAGCGGCCGCCTCGGTCAGCATCACCCGCACGCGCGGCGCAGCTGGAGCGCCTTCCGACGCCGTCGGATTGGTTTCGGGTAACGGACCGATGGCATGGATGCCATGCGCATCACGCCTGAGTCCCCACGGCGGCGTTTCACGCAGACGCAGCTCGGCAAGCAGGTGACTGATGCTGGCGTCGGAGCCTTCGAACGGAATGCCGGCCTGACGGCGCACGATGCTGTGCGCGCCATCACAGCCCACGACCCAGCGTGCGCGCAACACCTGCGCATCGGCGAGCTGCAGCTGCACCTGCTCGCCCTCCGGCACGATGCGCACGACATGCGCCTGCCGACGAATCGGCACCTTGAGTGCGTCGACCCACGCCAGCAGCTGACGCTCGATGTCCTGCTGCGGCAGCGCCAGCCCATGGGGATGCCGCGTCGGGAAGTCACTGATGTCGAGCGGCAGCCAGGCAAAGCCGACAATCTGCGCCGGTGATCCGGCAGCAAGAAACGGCTCGAGGGCGCCTCGCTGCTCCAGCAGTTCGAGGGTGCGGGCATGGAGACCGCCGGCGCGCGAGCCGTCGAGCTGCTGATCGGGTCGACGTTCCAGCACGAGTACGTCAACCTCGGCAATGGCCAGCTCGGCCGCGAGCGTAAGGCCGGTGGGGCCGGCGCCAACGATGATGACGTCGGCATCCACTGCGGTTGTCTGCGATGAGGACCTGCGCGTCGATGCGCTGGGGGGATGTGTGGCCATGGTCACGCTCCGGTACGGGTGAACAACGGCACCGACAGTACCACCCCCCCGGGCGCTTGCCGCAAGCCGTGGGGGTGACTACATCTTCGTTGTGGCGAGAGGGGCCGGCGGTGAACCATCCGCGCCCTCCCACCGTTGGCACAGCATGGCTGTCCAACTCGTCTGGCTGAAGCGCGACCTGCGCCTCCACGACCACGCACCGTTTGCCGCTGCGGCACGACAGGGTCCGGTGGTGGCGCTCTATGTGGTCGAGCCCTCCATGGTGCAGGCCGACGATTTCGACGCGCAACACCATCGCTTCATAGCCCTGGCACTCGCGGAGCTGCGCCAGCGTCTCGCCAGACGAGGCGCTGTGCTGCTCATTCGCACGGGGGAATGCCCGGCGATACTCGAGCAGGTGATGCAGGACGTCGGTGCCGAGGCCCTGTGGGCGCACGAGGAAACCGGCAACGCGCTCAGCTATGCGCGTGATCGCCGCGTGCGGGCCTGGGCCAAGGCCCGCGGTCTCCCGTTTCACGAACTGCCGGGCAATGGCGTGGTGCGGCGACTCGCGTCGCGTGATGGATGGGCCGAGCGCTGGGAGGCCTTAGTGCGCGCGCCGGTGGCCAACCCTCCGCAGCAGTTTGCGCCACTGCCCTGGACTGACCCGGCGCATTCGGCGCGGGTGCCCGAGGCCGGTGACATGCCCGCCGCCGCATCGCTTGGCATACGCAGCGCGGCGCCGCGTCTTCACGACGGAGTGCACGACAGCCTGCCGGGCGCACACGCGGCAGGAGAACGTGCTGCGCGCAAGACGCTGCGCGCCTTTCTCACAAGGCGCGGCGAAGACTACCGCCGCGCCATGTCGTCGCCGCTCCTGGCCTTCGAGGCCTGCTCGCGCGTGAGCGCGCATCTGGCCTGGGGGACGCTGTCCGGTCGGCAGGCGTGGCAGGCCGCGCAGCGACGGCGCGCGGAACTGCTCGAGGATCGGCGGGCCAACGCCAGGTGGTTGGCCTCACTGCAATCGTTCACGGCCCGTCTGGCCTGGCGCGATCATTTCGTGCAGAAACTCGAGGACGAACCACGCATCGAGTACGAGGAGTTCTCGCGGGCCTATCGAGGCCTTCGCCCCGACGAGGCAGACCGCGAACGACTGGACGCCTGGATTAAGGGCCGCACGGGCTATCCTTTCGTCGATGCCTGCATGCGGGCCCTGCGCGCGCATGGCTGGCTCAACTTCCGCATGCGCGCCATGCTCGTGTCCTTTGCCTCGTATCATCTCTGGTTGCCCTGGCAGGCAACATCCAAGGCTCTGGCGCCGCACTTCCTCGACTACGAGCCCGGCATTCACTACTCGCAGTTCCAGATGCAGTCCGGCACGACGGGCATCAACACCGTCCGCATCTACAATCCCTACAAGCAGGGACTGGAGCACGACCCCGAGGGCGTGTTCATTCGGCGGTGGGTGCCGGAGCTCGAGGCCGTACCAACGGACTTCGTGCATGCGCCGCATGAGATGCCGACCATGCTTGCCGGCATGACCGGACTCCGGCTTGGCATCGACTATCCAAGGCCGATCGTCGATCATGCGACGGCCTATCGGGACGCGCGCGACCGCCTGCATGCCACCCGCAAGAGCGCCGCGGCACGGGCCGAAGCCGAAGCGGTGTACACCAGACACGGATCGCGCAAGGAGCCGCTGCACAAGCGGACGCGTTGAGCCGGACGATGGCCGGTGCTGTCGGCGGGCCGCAACGCCCTCTACCTTCCCGCCATGCCCAACTCCCGTTCTCTCGCGGTGGTGCCCGGTGGCACAGCCGGCATTGGTCATGTGTTTGCGCAGCGCCTTGCCGCCGCCGGTCACGACCTGCTGCTGGTGGCGCGCGATGGCGAGCGGCTGCGCGCGGTGTGCGACGCGCTGCAGACGCAGTGGCCGGTGCACGCGGAAGCCTTCGTGGCCGACCTTTCCACCGACGAGGACATTGCGCGACTGGCCGACCGTCTGCGTGTGGAGTCGGATGGCACAACCGGGCGACTCGCCGTGCTGGTCAGCAACGCCGGTTTCGGAACCCGCGGAACAATCATCACGGCCGACCCGGACAGGCAGCGGCGCATGCTGCGTCTGCATGTGCAGGCCACCCACGAATTGGTGAGCGCGGCTCTGCCCGGCATGGTGCAGCGCGGCGATGGAAACATCATCGTGGTGGCCAGCGTGGCCAGTTGGTCGCCAACCGCCGGGAACGTGAACTACAACGCCACCAAGGCGTATCAGCGTGTGTACTGTGAGGCGCTGGCCACGGAGCTCGTGGACACTGGCGTTTCCGTGCAGGCGCTCTGCCCGGGCTTCACGTACACGGAGTTTCACGATCGTCTCGGCAGCGGACGCAAGGGCATTCCGTCATGGGCCTGGCTGTCCGCCGATCGTGTGGTCAACGAAAGTCTGGCGCAGATCGCGCGGCGTGGCGCGGTGGTCTGTGTGCCCGGCAAGCGATTCAAGCTCATTGTCTTTCTGCTCAAGCATGCCATGTGGATGCTGGGCAGTCTTCGTCAGCGCTATCGACGGGATCGACTCAAGGTATGAGGCTCATGATGCGGAATAGTCAGATGGCGCGGATGATGCAGACGATTCGACGTACGGGAATACCGCTCCTGTGCCTGATCGCGGCGACCAGCCGGGCGTCGGCGCAAACCGGGCAGTCGCCTGGCAGTGGCGCAGCCTCTCTGCTCAGCGTGTCGGTTGGCATCCCCGCCGCGGAGGGCGAAACCGCCCGGGAGCTTTACACGATTGGTGTGCAGTGGACGCAATTGAAACCGGGTCGGCTGTCTGCCGATTTCGCGGTGGGCACCATGCCACGTTTGCTGGCAAACAACGTGTTGGGCATCGGACTTCGTGGCGGTGCGGCGCTGCCGCTGGAAATCACGCAGGGTGTGTATCTGCTGCCGTCAGCGGGAGTCAGTGTGATTGCCGGCGCCGGTGGTGGAGGGGCTGATGGCGCATACGGCCCGCATCTCGGCGTGGCGGGCGTCCTGCTGGGCCAGAACAATCTGGGCCTGCGCGCAGGCGCCACCTGGAACCGGTTTCGCGAAGCCCGGAATGGTGTGTGGTTGCTGGAGCTCGGTGTGGCCTTTCGTCGCTGAACTCGGCCCACGGCTGAGGTCGCATACGCGCGTGGGGCATGGCGAATGGTGTGACAGTCGGGGCGTGTGGCAGGTAGAGCGTGGACACGAGTCGCTGCACTTGGTTCACCTGCACCTCGAGCATTCATATGCCACAGCAAACACCATTTCTTTCGCCACCACGTCGTCCACAACTTCTGCCGCAACTTCTGCGTCCATGGGCGGCCGGTGTGTTGACGCTCACTCTGCTGGTTGCCTGTTCCGACCGCGCGACCGAGCCCCTGCCGCCACCGGCTGACCAGCCTGATCGTGTCGAGCAGATCGATCTGCGACAGGCGGTGTTCCGACTCGGACAGGGAGACAGTGCCACCATTCAGCCGCGGCTGAGTTGCCGCAATGGCCGCGAACGGGCCGGACGCGGGGCGCGCTTCACCG
>JACVCT010000219.1 GCA_016741895.1 Gemmatimonadaceae bacterium
GTCAGTTGGCGCGCTGACTCAGGCACCAGCGATTCCACCTGCACGTCCGACAGCTCGCCCTCGAAGCCCATCAGGCGCGCGAGAATGAGCGCCTTGCGCGCCACATCCATGCCCGAGAGATCATCACGCGGATCCGGCTCGGTGTAGCCACGTTGCATGGCGTCACGCAGCGCTTCGCTGAACGCGCGTCCCGCGCCAATCTGAGTGAGCAGGAAACCCAGCGTGCCCGAAGTGCAGCCCTCGATGCGCAGCACCTGATCACCCGTCTCCACCAGCTTGGCAAAGCTGTCCATGACCGGCAGACCGGCGCCCACGGTGGTTTCATGCAGAATGCGCACGCCCTGCGCTGCCGCTGCGGCGTGCAGCGCCGCCACCTCACCGCGCGCCGCCGCGAGGGGCTTCTTGTTGGCCAGCACGATGTCCATCTCGCCGCCCACCGCGGCCCGCAGCGCCGGCAAGGTCTCGTCGGCCGTGAGGTCCACAAGCACGGGCTGCGCCAGCGCATGCGACGCGATGTACTGCACCGCCTGCGTGGCCTGACTCTTGTGCCCCGACGGCAGCGTGGCCAGCGCGCCACCGGCGGCCTTGTGTTTGACGGCCTGCTGCAGTTGTGTGGCCGACAATCCATCGGGTTCGAACACAAAACCACTGCGATCGATGAGCCCCACCACCGTGGGCTTCACGCGGCGCCGCGTGCGCGGCAGCATGCGCAGCAACTCGCGCCCGATCTGCCCCACCCCCAGCAGGACCACATCAAGGCGGTCGCGGCTTCGTGTGCCGCCGCCGCCGATCTTGTCGAGTTGAAACTCGTCGTGCACCGCCTGCGCAGCCATGACCGCCTGCGCTTCATCAATGACCACCGAGATGTTGAGCTCACTGGAACCCTGCGCAATGGCCACGATGTTCACCCCCGCCTGCGAGAGCGAGGAGAACATGCGCGAGGCAATGCCAGGGGTGCCGGCCATGCCAAGACCCACCACCGCCAGCGTCGCCATGCCGGTCTGCACGGCCATGCCCTCGAGTTCACGACGGGCCAGTTCACGCTCAAAGGCCTGCTCAAGCGCGACGCGCGCATCATCCCCGCGCTCGGCCGGAATGCACAGGCAAATGCTGTGCTCCGACGAGGCCTGTGAAATGAGCGTCACCGAAATGCCCGCTTGCTGCAGCGCGGCAAAAGTGCGCGCCGCAATGCCCGGAACACCCAGCATGCCGTTTCCGGTTACCGTCACCAGCGCCTGCTGCCGCACGATGCTCAGCGCCTTGACCGGATATTTGTCGAGCGTGTGCCGCGTGCTGATTTCGGTGCCCGGCGCATCGGGCGTGGCAAAGGGACGCACAAACACCGGCACCGCCGTGCGCGCCAGCGGAATGAGCGCCCGCGGATGCAGCACCTTGGCGCCATAGTACGCGAGCTCCGCCGCCTCGCGCACATTGAGCTGCGGCACGATGCGCGCCGACGGCACGAGGCGCGGGTCGGTGGTCATGAGACCCGGCACGTCCTTCCACAGCGTGATGCGCTCGGCCTTGAGCGATCGCCCCAGCACGGTGGCCGTGAGATCGCTGCCCCCCCGCCCCAGTGTCACGAGGGCCCCGCCGGTCGTGCCACCCACGAAGCCCGGCACGACCGGAATGACCCGCCGCGCCAGCAAGGGCTGAATGCGGGCGCGCACCTGCTTGTCGGTGGCGGCGAGATCGGGGAACGCGTTGCCGAACACCCCGTCCGTGACAATCACCTCCGCCGCCTCGACGTAGCGCGCCTTCACTCCACGCGCCACGAGCCCCGCCACCACCAGACGCGCCGACAATTGTTCCCCGCGCACCACCAGATAATCGCGCGTGCGCGGCGTGAGCTCACGCAGACTGGCCACCCCGTGCGCCAGCGCCTGCAACTCGGCAAACACATCATCGAGCTCGGCGCAGAGTGCCTTGCGCTCGGCCTGACGCGTCATCACCCCGTTGGCCACCGCGTGATGTCGCAGTCGCAGCGCATCCACCGCCTTGTCCACGCGCGCCACATCACCGCGCAGCGCGGTGTCGGCAATATCCAGCAGCGCGTCGGTAACGCCAGCCAGCGCCGAGACCACCGTGACCACACGCGGCGACGGCGCGTCGGCAATGAGGCCAATCGCATGCCGCACGGCATCGGCATCGGCCAGCGACGCGCCACCGAACTTGTAGACCTCCACCGCGCCGGTCGTACCCCGGGTGCTCCGCGCGGCGGCACGGCGAGACGATGGTTTGCGGGAGGACGGTTTACTGGCGGAGCGGCTCGGCATGGGTCATCGGGTCTGGGGACATTTTGCGGGATTTCCGACTCTAGTTCGCGCCGCCTTCCCTGTCCACACCCGTGTGTCCCTGCATAGCTTTCCCATGGTACCTCATCGTGTCGCCATTCGGGCGGCCATTGGCAACACCGGCCCCACGTCATGACTGCACCCGTTACTGCGCCCCTGAATCCCTTTGCCCCCGACGCGCCGGTGCTGCCGGCCCGCATCCGTGGCCTCGCCCGTCTGGCGCAGAACCTCGCCTGGAGCTGGAACCGGGAAGCCCGTTCACTGTTCAAGGCCATCGACGAAGCCCTCTGGACACGCCTCAGGCACAACCCCGTTACCCTGCTCCAGCAGGTCGCCCCCAGTCGCCTGCAGGAACTGGCCGCCGACGACGTGTTTCTGGCGCGCTACGACCGGGCCATGCAGTGGCTCGCGGCCGAGCAGTCGGACGAACACACCTGGTACGCCCGCAGCTTTCCCGACCTGCGCGGCAAGCCCGTCGCCTACTTCTGCGCCGAGTTCGGCATCCACAACTCGGTGCCCATCTACTCGGGTGGCCTCGGGGTGCTGGCCGGTGACCATCTGAAGACGGCCTCCGATCTCGGTGTGCCGCTGGTGGCGGTGGGGATTCTCTATCGCAACGGTTACTTCGACCAGCACATTCGTGTGGATGGCTGGCAGGAGGACTCCGACGCGCGCATCAGCTTCCGCGACGTGCCCATCACGCCGCTGCCCGGTCGCAATGGCGCCAAACACCTCGTAACGGTCAATACCTTCGGCCGTGACGTGCACATCCGCGTGTGGACCATGCAGGTGGGCCGTGTGCCCGTCTATCTGCTGGACTCCGATCTCGAGGAGAATCATCCCGACGATCGCCCCCTGCTCTCCAAGCTGTACTCAGGCGGGCCGGCCATGCGTCTCAGGCAGGAGTGGCTGCTGGGTGTGGGCGGGGTCCGCGCGCTGCGTGCCCTCGGCATTCACCCGGCCGCCTGGCACGCCAACGAGGGCCACGCGGCCTTCATGATGGTCGAGCGCGTCCGTGAGCTCACCAGGCAGGGACTGGCCTACAGTGAGGCCGTGAAGCAGGTGCGCAACGCCAGCGTGTTCACCACGCACACGCCGGTACCGGCGGGCCACGATCACTTTCCCACGCATGACGTGCGCGCCTGCGCCAACGGTGTGTGGAACGACATGGGGATCGACGCCGAAACCTTTCTGCGCATCGGCTTCCATCCCGAGTCGGGCAGCGAGGTGTTTCACATGACGGCCGCATCGGCGCGTCTGTCGCGGCACGTCAATGCCGTCTCGCGCCGTCACGGTATCGTCACACGCGACATGAGCCGCTCGCTCTGGGGCAACCGCCCCGCCGAGCAGGTGCCCGTCGGGCATGTCACCAACGGTGTGCATCTGGCCACCTGGATGGCCAATCCCATCATGCGCCTGCTGGACGAGCATCTTGGGCCGGCCTGGGGCCATACCAACGACGCGGCCCTCTGGGAAGAAGTGCTCACGCTCGACGACGAGCGCCTGTGGTACGTGCACCAGCGGCTCAAGCACACCCTCATGCGGCTGGTGCGTGAAGAAGCGCGACGGGCCTTTGCGCGTGGCGCCATGGAGTCCACGCAGCTCGTGGGCGCCGGCACCCTGCTCGATCCCAACACGCTCACCATTGGGTTCGCGCGACGCTTCGCGACGTACAAGCGCGCCAATCTCATTTTCCGCGATGTCGAGCGCCTGCGGCGTCTCGTCACCGACCCGTCGCGGCCGGTGCAGATCGTCTTTGCCGGCAAGGCCCATCCGGCCGACACGCCGGGCAAGCAGGTGCTGCAGAGTGTGTACCAGTTCACGCGGGATCCACGCTTCGAGGGCCGCGTCGCCTTCGTGGAAGACTATGGCATGCATCTCGCGCACCTGCTGGTGCAGGGTGTGGATCTCTGGCTCAATCTGCCGCGCGTCCCGCTCGAAGCCTCGGGAACCAGCGGCATGAAGGCCGCGCTCAACGGCGTGCCGCAGCTCTCCACCATCGACGGCTGGTGGGAAGAGGGCTACGAGGGCAACAACGGCTGGGCCATCGAACCCGAAGTGGACGACGACGCCGGCTGGAACACGGCGCAGCGGCTCTATGATCTCCTCGAACAGGAGGTCGTGCCGCGCTACTACGAACGCGACCGCAACGAGTTGCCACGCCGCTGGCTCACCATGATGAAGCACGCCATTCGCGTGGCCGGCCAGCAGTTCACCTCGCGTCGCATGGTGGAGCAGTACGCCCGCTCGTACTACGCGCCGGCCATGCTCGGGCTCAGCACGCCCGACGATCCACCGGTCGGTTGAGCATGACACAGCCGGGGTTGGGTTCGCCGCTGGTGCGCACGCCCGCAGATGGCGCGCCCACCATCGTTCATCTGACTGCCGAGTATTCGCCGTTTGCGCGCAGTGGCGGCCTCGGTGAGGCCGTCATGGGCCTCGCCGAGTGCCAGGTACGCGGCGGCGCCAATGTGGTGGTGTTCCTGCCGCTGTATCGCACCGTGCGCGACCACGCACCGGACCTTGCCCCGCTGGGGCGTCCACTCCAGGTGGAGCTCGGCTTCCGCGGTGAGGAGGTGCGCTTCTTTCGCGAAGTGCACCCGCGCAAGGGCCCCAAGGTCGTGTTCGTGGACATCCCGAGCGCCTTTGCCCGCGGTGGTCTCTACGGTGAGGGCGGAAAGGACTACACCGACAACGCGCGACGCTTTGCCCTGTTCTCGCGGGCCGTGCTCGATGCCATTCCGCGGCTCATCAGCGGTTCGGTGCTGGTGCACGCGCACGACTGGCACACCTCGCTGGCGCTGCTCTACATGCGGAGTTACGCCGGCCTCGATGCGCAGTACGCGGGCACGCCCACCGTTTTGTCGGTGCACAATGCCGGATACCAGGGGCACTTCCCCGCTTCCATGCTGAACGACTGCGGCATTCCGCCCGAGGTGTACAACTTCCGGCATGCCGAGTGGTATGGACGCATCAATCTGCTCAAGTGCGGCCTCACCTTCGCCGACCAGGTGGTGACGGTCAGCCCCACGCACGCGCAGGAACTGCGCACGGCCGGCGGTGGCTTCGGCCTGCACGACGTGTTTCAGTGGCTTGGCAACCGCTTCAGCGGCATCACCAACGGCATCGACCAGCAGGTCTGGGATCCGGCCACCGACGATCAGATCACGGCCAACTATTCGGTCGCCGATCTTTCCGGCAAGCAGCGCTGCAAGGCGGCGCTGCAGCGCTCGTTCGGTTTGCCGCAGCGCAAGCGCACGCCGCTCTTCGGCTTCACCGGTCGCATCGTGTCGCAGAAAGGCCTCGATCTCATGCTCGGGTCGCACGAGATCTGGAACCTCGATGCGCAGTTCGTGTTCCTCGGCGCCGGAGAGGCGCGCTACGAGCAGGCCCTGCTGCAACTGGCCCGCGCGCGACCGCGCCACGTGGGTGTGCAGCTGGATTTCACCGACCGCCTCGAGCATCGCCTCATGGCGGGCGCCGACATCTTCCTCATGCCCTCGCAGTACGAGCCCTGTGGCCTCACGCAACTGCGGGCACAGCGCTACGGCGCGCTCCCGGTGGGCCGCCGTGTGGGTGGCATTGCCGACACCATCGAGGACGACGCCAGCGGTTTCCTGTTTGACGAGTACGATGCACGTGCGCTCGACCGCGGCATCACGCGCGCACTTGCGCGCTTCCACGATCCGCGCGCCTGGCTGCCCCGCATGCAGACGGCCATGCGCCGCGATTTCAGCTGGGAACGATCGGCCGAACGCTACGCCGAGGTCTATCGCCGCGCACTGGACATCGCGCGACGCCGCGGCTGACGGAGCGCTCCGTGCACTGGCTCGTGGTCCATCAGCACCTGTACCAGCCCCCACGTGAAGATCCGTGGCTGGAGCTGGTACCGCGTGAAGCGTCGGCCGCCCCCGACCACGACTGGAATGCGCGCATCACTCGCGAATGTTACGCCCGGCAGGCCGCGGCCGAGCGCTGGCAGCAGCACGGCGCCGCGCATGGGCCACCGGCCGTCAACGATCCGGACGCGCGGGCCGGCCTCGCGCAGGTGGTGAACCTCTACGCCTGGTGCTCGTTTGACGTGGGGCCCACGCTATGTGAATGGCTCGACCGCGAGGCCCCACACACCATGCGCGCCATGCAACAGGGCGACGCGGCGAGCGTGCAGCGCTGGGGGCACGGCAACGCCATCGCCGCCCCGTATCATCACGTCATCCTGCCGCTGGCCTCACCGCGTGAACGGCGCACCGAAATCCGCTGGGGCCTGCGCGACTTCCAGCGTCGTTTCAGCCGCGAGGCCGAAGGCTTCTGGCTGCCCGAATGCGCGGTGGATGACGCCACACTCGACGCACTGGCCGACGAAGGCCTGCGCTTCGTCATTCTGGCGCCGTATCAGGTGGAAGGGCACGACGGCCGTGGCCTGCCGTTGCGCTGGGAGGGCAGCGGCGGACGCACGCTGACCATTGTGCCCTACGATGGCAGTCTCGCCGGTGACGTGGCGTTTGGTGGGCTCCTGCGCAATGCCGAGGCGCTCGCTCAGCGCTTCACACCGTTTCGCGACTGGTCGCCTGAACAGCTGGCCCGCGAACCACGCGCCACCATGCTCTGCACCGACGGCGAAACCTTCGGACATCATCATGCGGGCGGTGAAGCCACCCTGCTCGACGCCCTGCGCAAGGTGGCGGAGCGCAACCGAAACACACAGGGGTCGCAACCCCAGCTCGTCAACGCCGCCACGCTGGTGGCGCGTGTGCCCGCCACCACGACC
>JACVCT010000220.1 GCA_016741895.1 Gemmatimonadaceae bacterium
TGGCGTTCCTGTCGCAGGGCCGCACCTTGAACCCGGTGAGGTCCCGCTGGTCCGCAAAGGCCACCGGATCGTCGGGCGTGCCGGGCGCCAGCATTTCCCCACCCTGCTCCACGCGAATGGGCCAGTACGAGAAGCGATCGGTGAGATCGCCGGGCCCCACGATGAGTCCGGGGCGCACGATGAGCGTCTTGCTTTCCCCGAAGGTGGCCACGGCATCCATCTCGCCACGCACCTTGCGCGCGCCGTAGCTGGCGTCGCGCTCGGTGGCATCGGGCGCCGCCGGTGCATTGAGCAGGTCCGTGTCGGTCTCCGTGATGCCGATCTTGCCGCGATTGGCATAGGTGGACAGCGTGCTCACGAACACATACTTGCCGACGTTGGGCGCGAGCGCGGCACCTGCCTCACGCACCCAGCGCGGCACCTGCACGGGATTGTCGATCACCACATCCCAGGTGCGCCCCTTGAGGGCCGCATAGCCGTTGGGCGCGTTTCGGTCGCCAATGAGTGTTTCGACGTTCCTGAACAGACCGGGATTGGTTCGGCCGCGATTGAACAGCGTGACCTGATGGCCACGCGACAGCGCGTACTGCACCTGATGCGGACCAATGAAGCCGGTGCCGCCGAGGATGAGAATGCGAAGGGCCACGGGAGGGATCGGAAGGAGGAAGCCGGAGGGGACGGCTGTGAGATGTCGGGCCTGCGTCAGCCGTTCTTCGCGTGCCAGGCGGCCAGCACGGCTTTTTCCTTCTCGGGCGCGATGCCGGCGCGGGCGCGCTCCTGTTCGGCGGCCGGACGTGTCTTGTACCAGTCGAGTGTGGCCTTTGCCGTGTCGGCCAATGGACGGCAGGTAAGCCCCGCAGCGTAGGCCTTGCGACAGTCGATGGCCATGAAGCCCGCCGTGGGTCCCTGGCCCGGCTGCCACACCGGCATCTCGCTCCACGCGCGCACCTGATGCTGCGCCAGGAAATCGGCGGGCACCCAGGTGAACTTCGCGTCGCTCGATGTCACCGACTTGATGCCATACAGCATCTCGGCAATGGTCGTGGGCGACTTGGGGCCAGTGGCGTTGAAGGTGCCCGTGGTGCGCGTTTCACCCAGACGCACGATCCACTCGCTCAGGTCATGCGCGTCGATGTACTGCACCGGATCATTGGGCGTGCCGGGCGCCAGAATCTCGCCGCCCTTGTCGATGCGCACGGGCCAGTAGGAGAAGCGATCGCTGAGGTCACCGGGGCCCACGATGAGACCCGGCCGCACGATGGTGACCTTGTCCCTGCCGAACTGCGCCACGGCTTCCATTTCGCTGCGCACCTTGTTCGGGCCGTAGAACTGGCCGGCGCGATCAAAGGGCTTGTCGATGTCCGTGGGCTGGTGCAGCGGCCCGTTCTCGTCCATGCCCGGCTTCGAGTAGTCACTGAACACCGAGATGGTGGACACGAAGATGTACTGCCCCACGCGACCCTTGAGGGCTTCACCGGCGCCACGCACCCACTTGGGGTTGGTGGTGGGGTTGTCGATGACCAGGTCCCAGCTGCCCGACTTGAGCGCGGCGTGACCATCGGGCGCGTTGCGATCGCCCACGAGACGCGGCACGCCGGGGAAGAGATTCGAGTTGGTCTGGCCGCGATTGAACAGCGTGACCTGATGCTTGCGATCGAGCGCGTACTGCACCTGATACGGCCCGATGAAGCCCGTGCCGCCGAGGATGAGGATGCGCAGCGGCTTGGGCTGCGCGCTGCCCGTTTCGGGGCGATAGGCCGCGAGGCGCACGCCGTCGCTGCCGAAGGCGTTTGCCAGAGCCGGGAGGCCGAGGGAAAGGCCACCGCCAACGACGGCAGAAGTCTTGAGGAACGTACGGCGATCGAGCGTCACGGGGTGGGTCTCCGGTCGAGCTGTTGGATGGTGCGGGTGGAGGCAGGACGCGACTTCTGCAGTCGCGCGGCCACCGCTTCGGCACGGGTGAGCACACGCAGCACATTTTCGCCAAGCAGGCCGCGCAGCTCGGCGTCGGTCCAACCGCGCTTCACCAGTTCGGCGAGCAGGTCCGGATACTTGGACACGTCTTCGAGCCCCTGCACGGTCTCGGTGATGCCATCGAAGTCGCCGCCCAGGCCGACGTGTGCGGCGCCGGCCACCTGCCTGATGTGGTCGAGATGATCGGCGACATCGGCGATGGTGGCAACAGGACTGGGATGAGACGCGCGCCACGCGGCCACGGCGCGGAATTGCGCGTCGTTGTCCCCAGGTGCGGCCCGGGCCACGGAATCGCGCACCCGTCCCAGTTGCGCGGCGTAATCCGCCACGGCCTGCGACACGAAGCCGGGGACAAAGGTGACCATGACGACGCCGCCATTCTTTGGCAGCCGCGCGAGGATGGAGTCGGGCACGTTGCGCGGCACGTTGGCCCGCGCGCGCGCATTGGAGTGCGAGAAAATGACCGGCGCTTCGGTGACGTCGAGCGCGTCGCTCATGGTACCCGGCGAGACGTGCGAGAGATCGACCAGCATGCCGAGGCGGTTCATCTCGCGCACGACTTCCTTGCCGAACTCGGTGAGGCCGCCGTGTCGCGCCACGTCGGCGGCGGCATCGGCCCAGTCGAGCGTGACGTTGTGCGTGAGCGTCATGTAGCGCACGCCCAGCGCGTGATACGCCCGCAGCGCCCCCAGCGAGTTCTCGATGGCGTGACCACCTTCCATGCCGAGCAGCGACCCGATGCGTCCGGCGGCAAAGGCCTTGCGCACCTCGGCCGCCGTGGTGGCCGGCGTGAACACGTCGGGGTAGCGCGCGATGGTGCGGCGCGCGATGTCGATCTGTTCGAGTTGCACGCGCGCGTAGCCGCTGTCACGGATCTCGCCGGGGATGTACACCGACCAGAATTGCCCGCCCACACCACCGCGCCTGAGGCGCGCGATGTCGGTCATGCCCTTGGTGGTGCGGCGCAGATCGTAGGCCACCACGTCGAGCGGCCGCTCTTTCTCCTCGCGCATGGCCCAGGGCAGGTCGTTGTGGCCATCGACGAGCGGCGTGCTGCGCAGCAGCCGACGCACATGCGCCACCCGCGCCGTGAGCGAGGAGTCGCGGTAGCGCTGACCGGTCCCGCCCTGCGCCTCGGCGTCTGCGGGCACGAGCGCGAGCAGCAGCGCACCGCACATGGCAAGACCTGCCACCGTGCCGCCCCGACCCCGACCCAGACCCCGACCCCGACCGCGGTCATCTCCCTTCGCGCCGTTCACCTTACGCTCCTCACCTTACGCCCCTATTTCGTTGAGGTAGAAAGGCAGCATTTTCCTCCACCACGGCCAGTCGTGATTCACGTCATGCCCCCACAAGTCGAATCGGTGCCCGATCCCCTTGCGGTCCAGCAGTTCGTGAAACTCCCGCGTGTACTCCGGCCGCTCGTACGCCCCCTGTCCGCTCACCAGCACGATGCGTGAGTGATGCCGCAGCAGATCGAGGGTATGCCCCTCGATGTTGGCCACGTACCACATGGGATTGTTGAAGTAGCAGTTGTCGTCGGAGTAGCCGTGCAGGTAGCTGTGCGACAGGTCGAAGAAGCCGCTCATGCCGATGGTCCCGCCAAAGAGATCGGGGCGGCGAAAGAAGGCGTTGGCCGCGTGAAAGCAGCCGAAGCTGGCGCCGGTGGTGATGGCGCGTGCGCCGCCATCCCCGCACACGTGACGGATGAAGGGCACGACCTCATCCTCCACATAGCGCGAGTACAGCGCCTGGCGTCGCGCGCTTTCGCGCACCGGCAGGCCGCGGTCCATCCACGCGATGCGGTTGATGCTGTCGATGGAGAACACGCGGATGCGACCCTGCTGCAGCAGCGGCTCGACGGCCTTCACCAGCCAGAAGCGCTCGTTCTCCAGAAAGTCGGCGGCGGCGGTGGGAAAGAGCAGCACGGGAAGGCCGCGCCAGCCGTAACTCACGATGGGCATCTCGAGACCCAGCGCCGGACTGCGCCAGCGATCGATGCGCTTGGGCAGGGCGGGATCGACGAACGGTGGGGACATCCCTTCAACTTCGCCCGCTGTCGGTCCTCCTGCCAGAGCCACAGCCCTGGTGGCAGTTGATGCCGGAGGGTGACACGGCCGTTGCGCAGCATGTGGTCCCGTGTCACCGGCTGCCCGGATCTTGACCTGTCCAGACGACTCCCGTCCGGACCAGCGCCAACAGGCGGTCCTTTGGCGGTCCCAAGCTCCGGAGGTGTCATGGCAGACCCCGCCCGTGTCCTCGAGACCAGGCGTACGCCCTCGCATACGCCCTCGCATACGCCCTCCCCACTCGACGGCGATGTCTTCCCGCACCACACCGACCTCATCCCGCCCGGCACGGTGGACGCCGGCGCCTACACGCTGCGCTTTACCTGGTCGCGCGCCGACCTGCTCGCGGTGCAGCGACTGCGCGCCGAGGTCTTTGTCACCACCGTCGGCGTGACAGCACAGCCAGCCCACGGCTCACACGACCCGACAACGGCCCTCGACTGTGATCCGCGCGACCCGTGGTTTCATCACCTCATGATCGTCGAGCGCAGCAGCGGCGCGGTGGTGGGCACCTATCGTCTGCAGACCGCGGTCATGGCCGCCACACGCCATGGCTTCTACAGCGCGACGCTCTTTGAACTCGGGGCCATCCCCGCGAGCCTGCTGGCGGACGCCGTCGAAGTGGGCCGCGCGGCGGTGGCGGCAAGACACCGCAACGGGCGCGTGCTGCGACTCCTTTGGCAGGGTCTCGCGCGCTATCTCACCTGGAACGACAAGCGCCACCTCTTTGGCTGCTGCTCACTGCCCGGCACCGATCGTCGCATTGCCGAGGAGAGTTGGGCGACCCTGCACGCCCGTGAAGCCTTTGATGATCAGGTGCGCGTACGTCCGCGTCCCGAGGTACGTGCCCTGGCCGATGACGGACGCACACGACCGGCCGCAGACGCCCCGTGCTGCGCCCTGCCGCCGCTGTTCGACGGCTATCTCAGCCTCGGCGCCAGGGTCTGCAGTCCGCCCGCCGTCGATCGGGCCTTCGGCACTACCGACTACGTGGTCTGGCTCGACAAGGAACAGCTCGATCCGCGCACGGCCCGCCACTTCTTCGGCTGAGGTCTCATGCCTGCCTTCAAGCAGACCGGTGATGCCGTGGCGCTCCCGCACCCGATGGCCCTGCGTGTGGTGCGCGCCCTCTGTCGTTGTGTGCTGCGCCTGCTGCGCATTCGTGTGCAGTGGCAGGGTGCCGAACCCGCCAATGGTGGTGCACTGCTCGTGGCCAACCACTTCAGCTGGCTCGACATCGTGGCCGTCCTCGCCTCGACCGATTGCAGCTTCGTGGCCAAGCGCGAAGTCCGACGCTGGCCCATCGTGGGTTGGTGCGCGGAGGCCATTGGCGTGGTGTGGATCGACCGCACACGCAAACGCGATCTGCTGCGCAGTCTGCCGCTGCTGCGCGAACGTTTGGCAGCGGGGCAGCGCGTGCTGCTCTTTCCCGAAGGCACCACCACCGATGGGCGGGCGGTGCTGCCCTTTCGCAGCGCGCTCTACGACGCTGCGGTCTGGCCCGGTGTCCCCGTGCAGGCCCTGGCACTCACCGCATCGGCGCGCGGCAACGCGCGGGTCCTCTCATGGACGGGACGCGACACGCTGCTCGGCAGTCTGACCCGTCTGGTACGGTTGCGGGACGCGCGCGTGGACATCACCGCGCTGCCGACCATGTCCGCCACGGTCGTGGACTCACGCGCCGCCAGACGGCAGGCCCGTCAGCTGCTGGCGCGCCACACACGCGGCGATCGTACAGGTGGTGGGGCGGGACGCCATTCGGACCGTGCCGAGCGAGGCGCCCGCTGCCGCGCTTACGGACGCAACCGCTTGGTGAAGCAGAACTTGCGGCCGATGGAGAGCTCGGAGCGCGAAATGGAGCGGTAGCGCGCGATCTTCTCGGGATAGATCTCGATGCTGGTGAGCGTGTAGCCCATGCGCAGAAACAGCGCTTCAGCCAGCGAGATGGCAAAGAGCTCCTCGTGCCCGCGCTCGCGCGCCAGATGCTCGGCGGCCGTGATCAGCACCTGACCCAGCCCCCGGCTCTGCTGGTCGGGGGCCACCGCCAGCGACACCAGTTCCACCAGCGACGGGGAATACTCGTCGAGCGCCACCTGACCAAGGATGCGTCCGTTTTCATCACGAACCACCTGGTAGTCCTGCAGGTGCTGCGTGACAAAGTCCGGGCTGCGGGTGAGTGTCAGTCCGTCGGGGGCAAAGAGATTGTTGAGCGCAACAATGGCCGGGATATCCCGTTCTTCCGCATGGTGAACCGTCACCTCGCCGACGCGAAACGCCGGAGGGGTACGGGACGGGACATCCTCTTCACGGTCCACCACGCCCAACGAAGCGCTCACGGCCGCACTCACCGTTTGGCGTATACCGTGGTCTTGCCCTTCGCGTCGAACAGCAGCACGTCGTAAGGGTCCTTGCGGTTGCCCATCTCCATGCCGGGGGAACCCACCGGCATGCCGGGCACGGCCAGACCACGCCCGGCCGGCTTCTCACGCAGCAGCTTCACGATGAGATCAGCCGGCACGTGCCCTTCCACGATATACGGGCCCACCTTGGCGGTGTGACAGGAGGCCAGCGCTGCCGGCAGCCCGATGGCCGACTTCATGCTGTCCATGTCACTGGTGTCCTTCACGTCCACCGTGAAGCCCGCCTTGCGCACATGATCGATCCACTGCGAGCAGCAGCCACAGTTGGGATCCTTGTAGACCACCATGTTCCGGACTGGCGGTTGAGGCGTCTGGGCAACCAGCTGTCCCGCCACCATGGCCGCGCCGGTGCCGCCCAGCAGCATCAGCGCCGCGCCACGCAGGAAGTCGCGGCGGGAGGGGTCCCCCCCCTGCACGGGATGTTTAGGCATTCCTCCAACCTTGTGGGAGCCAACGCCTGGGGCCGAGGGGGGGGGGGGCCCCTGGGGTCTCCACCTTTGTGTCGGGGAGAGGTTGTGAAAACATAAGATAGAGAA
>JACVCT010000221.1 GCA_016741895.1 Gemmatimonadaceae bacterium
CGCCAACACCGAGTCGGGATGCGCCGGCGTCGCCGGCTGCGACTGCATGGCGGTGGGATGCAGCCACACCGTCAGCGAAACCAGCGCCGCGCCCAATACGTGAGGTCGCACATGGGACCGGACAAACCGTGTGGCACGGCAAGCCAGGACAGTGGCAACAGCCGCAGCATCATGAACAGCATCATCACCAGCAACATCAACAGCATCAACGGGCACGGTGCGCCTCGGCGGGAAAGGGAGACTGGACTGCGACGTATCGTCACGCCCGAGGAGTACGCCGGTGCTTCACAGGGCAACAGGGAAGCACGGTGAAGAACGGTGAAGCGGAGGGAAGGGAGCCGGTGACGGCCATCGTGCTGCACCGGGCGTTGCGCCAGCTCATTGGGCCCACGGGCACGGTGGTGGATCTGCCCTGGCTCACCATGCAGCTGCTGATTGCCCTGCATGACCATGCCCCGCAGTTCGTGGACGCGCGGCGTTTGCAGGAGCTCGTGTGGCCCGACACGCACATTTCTCCCGACGCGCTCAAGCAACGCGTGCGTCTGGCGCGGCAGGCGCTGCGGGAGGCGGGCTATGATCCCGCGCTGCTCGACTCGGTGCGTGGCGAAGGCTATGCCCTGCGTGTGCCGCTGGCTGAACCGGCCATTGGCCATGCACCGCAGGCCGCAGAGGAGGACACGGCGCCGACTCCTGCCGAGGCTGCGGGCCAACCCGGGCTGTCGCCTGGCATGAGGCAGCATGCATCACACGTGAGCAGCACATACCAGTCCTCCTGGTGGCGACGCTGGCGCATCGCCATCATGGCGGCACTCATCTTCTCGGCCGCATTGATCGCCGAGCGGCTTGGCCAATGGGGAGGCTCAACGCGCACGGTCGACGCCCCGGCAAACGCCGTGATCGGTCCGGTACCGGTACGCGTGGCCCTGCTGCGTGACACGGCCACCGACAGCCTGGTGTCCCGCGCACTCGAGGCCGTGATGCAGAGCGCGCGTCGCACCCTGGCGGCCCACGCCGACGTGCTGCTGGTGCCGCGCCCCGCAGGCGCTTCCTGCACTGATGGCCCGCCGGTGCACCTCTGCGCGCACATCGCCGGCAATGCGCAGGAAGTCCGTCTGGACGTGACCGATCTGCGTAGTGGCACGGCGCTCGTGCTGGGCAGCTGGCCCCTCAGTGCCAGCGAGGGCGATGTGCTGGCAGGAGGCGCCGAAGCCGCACAGTTGGCCGTGCTGGTCTCGCCGGGAACGCTGCGCTGGATCGGTGAACCGGCGGGGCGTGGCGACAGGGAGTTCGGCACGCTGTTGCGCGCGGTGAAGGCGTCCACGAGCTGTGACCGTGTGGCCTGGCGCGACGCCGTCCGCGATCTCGGCACCACGGCGGAACGCGCACCGCAGTTCCACGTGGCGCGCGCGCTGCGCGCCCTGCTGGCGGTGGCGAGTACCGACCTGCCCGGGCAGATCCCAACCGCGGCGCTCGCGGATGTCGAGCAGCTGATGCGTGTGGATCCGGAGCAGATGCTGGCCCAGGCCGCGCGGTGGCTCGCAGCTGTCCGGCAGCTGCCACCGAGCGAGGTGAGCACGGCGGCTGAGGCCGAGTTGTCGGCCGAATTCCGGCGGATCAAGCGCCAATCACCCGGGGTGGCATGGTTGGCCGAGCACCTGCGCTCGTGTTCGCTGAAGGCAGCTGTGACCCAGCCCGGCGATCCTGAGTAGCGGCAGGGGCCGTCAATTCCGATTGACTGCATCGGGATTAGAGAATAGTTTTCAATGATCACTTGAAAATCGTTCTCAACAAGCAACCGCGCTCGCGACTCATGCGTACGCTCCGCCCCGTGCTGTTCTGGACCCACCTCGTCGCCGGCGTGATCTCCGGTGCCGTGGTGTTGATCATGTCGGTCACCGGTGTGCTGCTGACCTACCAGAAGCAGATGACGCTGTGGGCGGACCTGCGGGGCATCGAGGCCGGCCCGCCGACGCCGGGCGCCACGCCTCTCACGCCCGATTCGCTGCTGGCGCTGGTGGCGGTGCGTGAGAGCAGGACGCCAAGCAATGTCGTGTGGCGGAACGGCGCCGACATGCCGGTGGAGGTGCAGTTCGGCCGCGAGGGACGGCAGTATCTGAGCGCCTACACGGGCGAGGTGCTGGGCACGGGCAGCGCCGGCATGCGCAAGGTGTTTTCGGTGGCCACCGACTGGCACCGCTGGCTGGCCATGAAGGACGACGGGCGCAGCACGGGCAAGGCCGTCACGGGCTGGAGCAACATGGCCTTTCTGGTGCTCGTGCTCACGGGCATGGTGCTCTGGTGGCCACGCAATCTCACGGCACGTGCAGTGCAGCAGGTGCTGTGGTTCCGTCGCGGGCTGTCGGCCAAGGCGCGCGACTTCAATTGGCACAACGTGATTGGTATCTGGTCTGCGCTGCCGCTGGTGGCAGTGGTGGCCAGTGCGACAGTCATCTCCTTCCCCTGGGCCAGCGACCTCGTGTATCGCGTGGTGGGCGAGGAGCCGCCGGCGCGCGCAACAGCCACGGCAAACAGCGGGAGCGCAGCGACCGGAGGCCGCGAAGCCGGCAGCCAGCGGGCCGGAAGCCAGGCTGGCGATGCCACGCGCGAGGAAGCGCGCGACGTACCAGTCGTTGGCGATGTGTACGGCATGGCGGCCTCGCGCATGCCCGATTGGCGCACACTGTCGCTGGCCTGGCCCAAGGCGGCCGACGCGCCACTCGTGTACTCGCTCGACCGCGGCATGGGCGGCGAACCGCACAAGCGCGCCACGCTCACCATCTCGCGCACGGGCGAGCCAGCCAAGTGGCAGGCCTTCGGCGATCAGTCGCTGGGCCGCCGCACACGCTCCATCATGCGCTTCACGCACACCGGCGAGGTGCTGGGCTTCTGGGGCCAGACCATCGCCGGCCTTGTGTCCCTCGGCGCCGTCGTTCTGGTGTACACGGGCCTCGCCCTGTCCCTGCGGCGCCTGCTTGCCTGGCGTCGGCGCAGCGCCGCCGAGCCAATCGTTGCGGAGCCAGCGTCAACCGCGGTGGCCTGAGCCGCGCCTGACAGCGTGCGCGAATCGTCTCACCCGAGCTTGCCATGACGCAGGCTGGGCCGCATTGTCTCAGACATGAGCACTGCGTCCGTTGAAACACTGGCCTTCGTCCGTCCGCGCGACGATGAACTGGATCTGTTTGGCATCACCCATCCGGGCAAGGTGCGTAGCAGCAACCAGGACCAGTTCCTGCTCTGCACGGTGCACCCGCAGGTGGTGGTGCATGGAACCAGCCTGAGCGACACCTCGGCCATCAGTCTGCGCGGGGAGCGCGTGGCCACGGTCATGCTGGTGGCCGACGGAGTGGGCGGCAGTGCCGACGGAACCGAAGCCAGCCGTCTCGCCACCATCGCGGTCACCGAATACTTCGCCTCGGCCATGAAGTGCTGGCATGCGGCGGGCGCATCCAGCGATCAGGAATTCACCGATGCATTGCGCCTCGCGGCCGTGGAAGCACACCGGCGTGTGAAGGAGCGCTCCGCCACCGCCTTCGAAGGGCGCAAGATGGCGACCACGCTGTCGGTGGGTATCGTGGTGTGGCCCTGGCTCTATGTGGTGCAGGTGGGCGACAGCCGCTGCTATCACTACCAGGACGGACAGCTGCGTCAGGTCACGCGCGACCAGACCCTGGCGCAGGAAATGATCGACCGTGGCGCGCTCACCCCCGAGCGCGCACACAACTCGCCGCTCAATCATGTATTGTCGAGCGCCATTGGGGCCGACGAAGCCTTGCCGGAACTGTCGCGGGTTGATGTGTCGCAGCGCGGCTGCATCACGCTGCTGTGCAGCGACGGGCTCACCAAGCACGTGAGCGATGCGGAGATTGCCGAGGAGTGCGCGCGCATGACGAACTGCGAGCAGCTCTGCCGGGCGCTCATGCAGCGCGCGCTTGACGGCGGGGGCAGTGACAACGTGACCATTGTGGCGGGGCGCGCACTGCCGCTGGAGTAGTAGCGATGGCTGCCTGACAACTCACGACCCGGAACCTGAACCCAGAACTCGAAACTGATCAGTTCCGGGTTCTGAGTTCAGGTTTCGAGTCGTGAGTTTGTGCAACTCCAAACTCAATACTTGAACTCAAAGCTCAGAGCTGACCGGACTGTCGGTGAGCTCTGAGCTTTGAGTTCAAGTGTTGAGTTTCGAGTTAGTCGGCGAAGCCTACAACATCCCCGGATTCCGCTGCCACGATACCCACGCCAGCGCCGCGGCAAAGGTCAGCCAGGCCTGGTAAGGCAGCAGCAAGTTGGCGGCTGTCGCATCAACGCGGCGGAAGCGCCACTGCACCGTGAACACCAGCGCCCACAGTACCACGATGGTCACCACCGACCACATCCCCTGGCGCCACGCAAAGAACACCCAGCTCCACAGCGAATTCACCGCCAGCTGCAGGCCGAAGAGCCCGAAGCTGAAGCCCGATCCGTCAAACGGACGGCGCCGCCACATGCGCCACGCACTTACGGCCATCATGGCGTAGAGCACCGTCCACACGGGTCCGAACACCCAGGCCGGCGGGGCCCAGCCGGGCAGGTCGAGGCCGGCATAAAACACCGGCGCATTGCGTGTGCCGAGCGCGCCGATGGCCGAGGCCCCGTAGCACACAAACACCCACCACATGAGCGCGCCCGCCGCCGCAAAGCGGGGCGAACGTGAAGACGAGGACGCAGTGTCTGTGGTGGCCATGGAAACGGGTTCAGGTGCGGGCTGGGCGTGCCGCCGTATACGGCCCTCCTGCAGAATACACGCCCTCGAAGCCCTCGCGCAGGCTCGCATCCATTTCAATGCCACGCGGCCGCACAGGTTCCCGGGCCGGCATGTCGTACTCGGCGCAGCCACCTGGCGCCTCGGCCGTGGCCGCCCGACAGCCAAAGTAGCGGCCGCCCGACCGTGCGAAGGTCAGCGCAATCGTTTCGCCCTCGGGCAGCAACTGTCCGGTGGACGGGAACGGCGGATTCTGTGAACTCCACGGCGTCTTGCCCGCATGGCCGGCCCCGGTGAGCGCAATCACCAGGCTGTTTGGGACACGAGCCCGCGCCGCCACCAGGGCCTCGGCCAGCGCGGTCTCGCGCGCGCGCGACACCGCGGGTGCCGGCACGAGGTCAAAGGCTACCACACTCACCGTATGCCCCGCCGCGCGCAAACGTCGCGCCGTCTCAAGCAGTTCGAACACTGCCAGCGAATTGCGGCCATCCGGCTGCTGCCAGGCGGGCGCGGCCAGTGCCCGTTCACGCGCGGCAGGGCTGCCGTCCGACTGCAGATAGGCCTCGAGCGTTGCCAGGTTCTCCGCCGTGAACTCGAGCCCAAGCACGACCGGCCGCTTCTGCTGCGCCGCCGCGCAGAGCAGGTCGGCTGCAACCTGCGGCATCTCCACGGTGCCGTGATACTCGCCCACCAGCAGGTAGTTGAGTCGCGCGCGGGAGACGAGCGCCGAGGCGCCGGGCAGGTCGCCGCAGGTGGTCGGAGCAAGCAGTGATGACACGACGGCGGGAATCAGCAGGGAGAGCAGCATGACCGGGCGGACAGGGTGAGCACGGACACCCCCACGGCGTCCGTCAGCGCATTGGATGCAGCGCGCGCACAAAGCGTTGCCCGTTGAGCCGCAATCCCGTCACCGAACCGTCGTCCGCCCGCTCGAAACTGAGGCCCATCTCGTCGCCCACGAAGGCCATGCGGAACGTCACTCCACTCGTATCCTGGGGCAGCAGCGTGCCGTGGACGGCGCCCCAGCGATACTGCAATTCCTGGGTTCGTGGGTCCTGTGTGACCTCGAAATCCCCGAGTGTGGCCGACGCATAACGGCCCATGTAGGCCGCCATGGGCAGCGGCAGTCGCAGGGCGCGACGCATATGCATCACACTGTCCTGCGCCCGCGCGGTCTGCACCAGCTGCGCGCGTCGTGCCACCACGCTGTCCAATCTCGCCGTGGCGCGACGCTCGGCGTCCACACGGCCGGCTTCGAGGTCGTAGGCATAGGCTGCCAACACATCGGTGAGCGCTGCACCGGGGTCTCCGGTGCTCACGGCCACCACACCAATGCGGCGTGCGGGGAGGAAGGAGAGATGCGAACGAAAACTGTGGTAGCCACCAAAACGGCTCACCATGCGCTCCCCTTCGTAGTGGCCGATGTCCCAGCCAGCGGCCCAGCCTTCGCGATCAAAGTAGGCAAACCGTCGTCCGGCAGGCCGCGTGTGCTGCGCAATCAGTGCGTGACTGCGCGCCACCGCCGATGCACGAAACACCTGGCGGCCATCAATGCGGCCACTGTCCATCTGCACAATGGTCCAGCGGGCGAGATCACCCAGTGTACTGAGATGGCCGCCCGCCGAGTTCATGGTGGCGTCCACCTTGAAGAACGGTGCCGTGACAAAGGTGCCTGCAGCCGTGAGCTGATGCGGCTTGGCGATGCGTCGCGCGTCGAGACCGTTCACATACGCAAACGTCTGCTGCATGCCAGCGGGGGCATACACGGAGCGTGCCATCCAGTCGCGCCATCCGCGCGGTTCTAGCCGGTCGATGACCATGGCGGCCACATTGTAGCCGACGTTGCTGTACACCAATTCAGGTTGCGCGCGCACACTGGCATGCTGCAGCAGCCCGGGCCATGCGGACTCCGGCTGAATGCCGGTGAAGGCCGCGTTGAGCGTCACGGCCACGTCGTTCAGGTTGTGCGTGTGACTCAGGAACGCGGCCAGGGTGAGACGCTCCGCGTTCACGCCCTCGGGCCAACGCGCTGACGGCAGGAGCGTGGCAATCGCCGAGTCGAATGACAAACGTCCGGCGTCGGCCAGCAGACTCACCGCAAAGCCGGTGAACGACTTGCTGGTGGACGCCACGTACCACAGCGTGTTGGTGGTTGCCGGTATGCGCGCCGAGACATCGGCCATGCCAAAGGCACGTTCGTATAC
>JACVCT010000222.1 GCA_016741895.1 Gemmatimonadaceae bacterium
GTCTCAGCGTGGACGTCGTGTGCAGTCATGCCGTGCTGCCCGAAATGCGCGAGTACGAGCGCAGTGCCACCACGGTGGCCGAGGCCTATGCCCGTCCCGCGGTGCGTCTCTATCTGGGTGGACTGTCCACCCGTCTCGCGCAGCAGGGCTATCCGGCCCCGCGTGTCATGACCTCCTCTGGCGGCACGCTGCCCGCGTCCGATGCGGCGCAGCATGCGGCGGCGCTCGCGCTCTCCGGCCCCGCCGGGGGAGTGACGGGGGCTGCGGCCTTTGCCCGCGTGCTGGGGCTCTCGCGCGCGCTCACCATCGACATTGGTGGTACCAGCGCCGACGTGGGGCTCATTGACGGCGGTGAGCCGCTGGTGGAGCGTGGTGGCGGCGTGGGCGGTGTGCCCATCGCGCTGCCGCGTGTGCTCGTGGAAGCCGTGGCGGCGGGTGGCGGCAGTGTGGCCTGGATTGACGACGGGGGCGCGCTGCGCACCGGACCGCACAGTGCGGGCGCGAGTCCCGGACCTGCCGCCTACGGACGCGGTGGCACGCAACCCACGGTCACCGATGCGCACGTCGTGCTGGGCCACATTGCCACTGGTGCGTGGAGCGGTGGCGTGCACATTCACGCCGATCTGGCGCAGCAGGCGGTGGCGCGCGTGGCCGAACCGCTGGGCGTGAGCGTGACACGCGCCGCCGAGGCCATTGTACAGACCGCCGACGCCACCATGGCGCGCGCCCTGCGCCGCATTTCAGTGGAGCGTGGCATCGATCCGCGTGGCATGCCGCTCATGGCCTTTGGCGGCGGTGGGCCGCTGCACGCCTGTGGGCTCGCCGAACGATTGGGCATGACACGTGTCGTCATTCCGCTGCATGCCGGGGTGCTGAGTGCGCTCGGCCTGGCCATGGCGCCGGAACGCCGTGAGCGCATCAGCAACTGCGTGGTGGCGCTTGCCTCGTGGTCGGATGAGGCGATGCACGCAACACTGCGCGAGGCGGCGGAAGCGCTGGGTGGCGGGTCTGCCGACACGAGCTGGTGGCTGCGCACGCGCTACGTGGGGCAGGGCTACGAGCTCGATATTCCGGTGTCGCTGCACGACCGTGTGTCCGACGTGATCGCGCACTTTGCCGATCGGCACCGGGAGCGAACGGGTTACGAACTGCCACGCGACGTCGAGTGCATCAGTCTGCGCACGGCGGTGCAGCATGCCGCCTGGCCCGCGGTCTTCGAGCGGGCGGCGGGCGATGCCGCGGCCATGGCGCAGCCGCTCGACGGGCCGGCCGTGATTGCGCTGCCCGATGCCACGCTGCATGTGGCGAGTGGCTGGCGGGCCACTGCGCTCGATGTCGGTGGCTGGATGCTCGAACGCCTCACCTGAATTCCCTGGAGCGTGGCACGTGCGCAAGCCTGACGGACAGTTGTTCATTGCCATGGGTCGGGAGCTGCTTCGCGACGACAACCGCGAACGCGACGTGCCGGTCGACACCGAGGATCAGCATCCCCTGGCCGGTCGCATCATCGGCGCGGCCGTGCCGATGCTCGTGCCCCGCGACGGCCCGGTGCATGTGCTCATCGTGGGTGAGGCCCCCGGGCCGCGCGGCGCCGACAAGAGCGCCATCCCTTTCTGGGGTGACGCGGCGGGCAAGCATCTCTACACCGCCCTCGCCGCCCTTGGCGCCGTGACGTTGCCGCGTGCCTACGATACCGTGCCCTGGGACGGCAACGCGCTGCGCCGGCGCGCCTTCAAGCCCACGGCGCAGGGTGTGGCACTCACCAATGCCCTCGATCGCTGCCCCACGGACGATGGCTTCCGCTTCCGCGCACCAGCGCGGCGCGAATTGCAGCACCCCGCCAATATGGCCCGACTCGCCGCCGACATCGAGCGCCTGCTGCCGCGTGGTCTCACGGGCATTCTCACGCTCGGGCGTGTGGCCACGACGACGGTCGAGTTCCTCCTGACCACACGACCGGATCTCACACTGCGCACGCAGTCGGTGGTGCATCCGAGCGCCCAGGGGCTGCTGTCCATGGCGCCCAATCGTGGCAAGGGTTCACGTATGGCGGACCTGCAGGCGCAGTGGCAGACGCGCTGTCAGGCTGCGGTTGTGGAACTGGGTTTCGTGGCCCCCGACGCATGACGACCTCGTTCGATCCGCTGCAGCTCACGGTCTTCGCGCAGCACGTGGCCATGCTCGCGGAGGAAATGGGCACGCTGCTCGAGCGCGCCAGCATCTCGCCCAACATCCGGGAGCGGCGTGATGCCTCCTGCGCCGTCTTCGACGCGCAGGGCCGCATGGTGGCGCAGGCCGCCCACATTCCGGTGCATCTGGGCGCGATGCCCGAAGCCGTGGCCGCGGTGCGCGAGGCGGGGGCCCGGGCGGGCGATGTGTATCTGCTCAACGACCCTTCACACGGCGGGTCGCATCTGCCGGATCTCACCATGGTGGAGGCCGTGGCGCACCCGGAGGAGTCCACGCGCATCATCGGGTACACGGCGGTGCGCGCGCATCATGCCGACGTGGGTGGCATGAGTCCGGGCAGCATGCCCTTCGGAGCGACGGAGCTCTATCAGGAAGGCCTCGTCGTTCCGCCGGTGTGCATCGAGCGTGCCGGCGTGACGCAACACGACGTACGGCGTCTCGTGCTGGCCAACGTGCGCACACCCGACGAACGAGACGGCGACTTGCGGGCACAGCGCGCGGCCTGTGCCGCCGGCACACGCGGGTGGCAGACACTCTGGCAGCAGCTCGGTGAGGCCACACTCTCGCACGCGGTGCATGCGCTGCTCGACTACACCGAACGCCGCGTGCGCATGCGGCTCGTGGCGCTCGAAGGCCTGCGCGGCAGCGCGCAGGATGTGCTGGAGGGCGACGGATTGGACGACCGCGCCATTCCCATCGTGGTGCAGGCACAGGTGGAGCAGGGCACGCTGCATCTTGATCTCACCGGTACCAGTCCGGCGGTGCGTGGCAATGTGAATGCGCCACCCGCCGTGGCCCGCGCGGCCGCCGTGTTCGTGCTGCGTGTGCTCTGCGACGACGATGTGCCGGTGAATGATGGCGTGGCGCGCGCGCTGCGCCTCACCATCCCCGACGACTGTGTGGCCAACGCCAAACGCCCCCGCGCGGTGGCGGCCGGTAACGTGGAACTGTCGCAGCGTCTGACCGATGTCATCTTCGCTGCGCTCGCCGAGGGCAGTCGCCTCTGCGTGGCCACGGAGGGCGTGCTGCCGGTGTTGCCGGCTGCCGGACAGGGCACCATGAACAACGTCACCATGGGAGCGCCCGGCTGGTCATTCTACGAAACACTGGGTGGCGGGCAGGGCGCCAGCCGCCGTGGTGCGGGGCCTGACGCCGTGCACGTGGGCATGAGCAACACGCGCAACACACCCATTGAAGCGCTGGAGCGCGCCTATCCGCTGCGTGTGCTGGAGTACGCCGTGCGACGCGGAAGCGGCGGCGCCGGACAGCACCGCGGCGGCGATGGGGTCGTGCGGCGCTATCAGGCGCTCGAGGCCTGCACGGCCACCTTGCTCACCGAGCGCCGGCAGGTGCCACCGCCAGGTGCCGAGGGCGGCGCCGCGGGTCAGTGTGGCGTCAATCGTCTCAACGACGTGCTGCTGCCGGCCAAGACGCGCGTCAGCATGCAGGCCGGTGACGTGCTCAGTATCGAAACGCCGGGCGGCGGAGGCTGGGGCAAACCCGGCGAGCGTCGCGTGGACGCCGCTACACCGCCAGCGTAAGTCCTTCCCAGGCCGCGAGCACGCGCAGCGACGGGCCGGCGCGCTGCACCTGCTCGCGCGCCTGATCCACGATCCGTTCCACCGCGGCGTCATCGCGGTCGGGATGATGGTGAAAGAGCACCAGCGTGCGGGCTTCGCATTCGAGCGCGAAACGTGTGGCTTCAGCCGCCGACGAGTGACCCCAGCCGCGATGCGCGGCCAGTTCCTCGTCCACATACGTGGCGTCGTGTACGAGCAGCGGCACACCGTGCAATTGGCTGGTCAACTCCCGTCGCCAGCTCTCAACCCGCGCGCTCTCGTCGTGGTACGCGAGCTCGTTGTCCGGGGCGTAGGCCACCAGCGGTCCGCCTGCATCATCCACACGCAGCACAGCCGCGTCACCGGGATGTTGTGCCCGGCAGCGCACCACCGTCAGCGCACCAAGGGCCAACGGTGCCAGGTTGGCCCACTCCGCCACGGTGAGGCGCGTGGTCACGCCTTCGATGTAGGGCACGAGCGGCGGCGACAGCAATTGCCGCACAAAGCTCTCGAGTGAGGTGGCCTCACCGTCGCCGCAGTACACCGTGATGGACGAGCGCCATGCAAACATCGGGGCGAAGTGCGCCAGGCCCAGCACATGGTCACTGTGCCGGTGCGTGAGCATGAGCGTGAGCGGCTCATCGCGCGTGGTCTCAACCAGATGCGCACCCAGCCCACGAATGCCGGTGCCCGCGTCGAGAATGAGCGGCGCTTCGCCGTCCACCTCCACGGTGATGCAGGGCGTGTTGCCCCCGTAGCGCACGGTGCGTGGCCCGGGGGACGACACCGTGCCGCGTGTGCCCCAGAAGCGCACGCGCGCCCTCGGCCTGATGGGCTCGGGGCGCGCGGCGGGCGGCGGGCCGCCGGTACTCATGAGCTGCCCGACGCCTCGATCAGATCCGTGGGCGCGAGCGGGATTCCAGCGCCGCCCGATCGGTGATGGTCACCACGCGCCGCTGCACCGAGATGAAGCCCTTCTCCTGGAACTCGGCCATTGCGCGTGACACCGTCTCGCGGCTGGCGCCGATCATGTGCGCCATGGTCTGATGCGTGAGCTGCTTCACCAGCGTGGCCGGTTCGCCGGGGCCCGCGTGCTCGAGCAGTACCCGCGCCACCCGCCCCGGCACGTCCAGCAGCACGAGGCTGCCGATCGTGCCATCGGCCTGACGCAGACGGCGTGACAGCTCCACCATGAGCCCCCAGGCCACCTGCGGATTCTGCTCCACCTGACGCCGGAATTCGGCGCGGCGCAGCACGATCAGCGTGGACGGCTGCGTGGCCACTACATGCGCGCTGCGCGGACGGCCATCCACGAGCGACAGCTCACCAAAGTGGTCGCCCACCCCGAGGATGCCGAGGATGACCTCGCGGCCCTCGTCACCGGGCAGGGCCACCTTCACCTCGCCCGAGCGCACCACGTACAGGGCGTCGCCGGCGTCACCTTCAGTGACGACCAGCGCCCCCTTGGCCACCCGCTGCTCGCGGGTGACTTCGGCAAACCCGCGCAGGGCCTGGCGGTCCAGTTCACGGAACAGCGGCACCGTGGCCAGGAAGTCCGCAATGCGGTCGAGCGAAACGCTCATGGAGGAAGGCGTAAAGCGCATCGGTTGCGTGCCAAAGGTCACCATGTTCTCTCACCTCAGCTCGTGTATTTTCCGTGATGGAGCTTAACGTCCGGGGTCCGTACCGCGCTGTGACCCGAATCACCGATTTCGTCCCAGTTTCATGCTGAGCCACCTTCGGGACCGCATGACGGAGGCGCTGGAGCGCGCCACCGAGGTGGAGCAACTGCTGGCCGACCCCGAAACGACCAAGGATGCCGCCCGCCTGGCGGACCTCGGCCGTGAACACCACCGTCTCGCGGAAGTCGTGGCCAAGGCCAACCGCCTTGCCAAGGCCGAACAGGAATTGGCCGATGCGCGGGAGATGGCATCAGGCGATGACGCCGACTTTGCCGCCGAGGCCCGCGCTGAGGTTACCCGCCTCGAAGCGGAGTGTGCCGCGCTGGAGAAGGCGCTCCTGCCGCTGCTCATTCCGCGTGACCCGCTGGATGACCGGCCCGCCATCGTGGAAATCCGCGCCGGCACGGGCGGTGACGAGGCCGGTCTCTTTGCCGCCGACCTGCAGCGCATGTACTCGCGCTACATCGAGCGACGCGGCTGGCGCATGGAGATGATCTCGTTCTCCGAGGGCGCCCTGGGCGGAGTCAAGGAAGCGGTGTTCAAGGTGAGTGGCGACGGCGCCTTCGGCGTGCTGCGCTGGGAGTCGGGCGTGCATCGGGTGCAGCGTGTGCCGGCCACCGAAACCCAGGGGCGCATTCATACGTCGGCGGCCACGGTGGCCGTGCTGCCCGAGGCCGAGGAAGTGGACGTGCGCATCGAAGACAAGGATCTGCGCATCGATGTCTTTCGCTCGTCGGGTCCCGGTGGACAGAGTGTGAACACCACCGACTCCGCCGTGCGCATCACGCACATTCCCACCGGCATCGTGGTGTCGCAGCAGGATCAGAAGTCGCAGCTCCAGAACAAGCAGAAGGCCATGGATGTGCTGCGCTCGCGTCTGCTCGACCTGCGTCTCTCCGAGCAGGAAGCCGAGCGTTCGCGCCTCCGCAAGTCGCAGGTGTCCACGGGCGACCGCTCGGCCAAGATTCGCACCTACAACTTTCCGCAGAGCCGCGTCACCGATCACCGCGTGGGCGTCACGCTGTACGACATCGATGGCATCATGAATGGCGACATCACGCCATTCATCGACGCGCTGGCGCTGGCCAACGCGGAAGAACGGTTGAGTGGCTGAGTCGTCGTCTCCACTGCGTGATGTGCTGGCCCGTTGTCGCACACTGCTTGCTGAGACCGAACAGGGCAGCGTGGGCCCGGGTGACACGGAGCACGACCACGCGCGCGAAGCCCAGCTGCTGGTTTCGGGTGTGTTGCGACTCGCACCCGGTGTGCTGGCCCAGCGCAGTGCGCGCGGCGACCGACTGAGCGCCGGGGAACTGGCGCAGGCGGCGCAGGCTCTGCACCGCCGGCTGCGTGGGGAGCGGCGGGCCTAGCCCGTGGGCTGGGCGCGGTGCTCCCGTTAGGGGCCGATGCGCGACGCGCGGGGGTCCGTCCGCCGCCCCGAGAGCGCGGAGGGGGTGGGGCGCGGCCCCGGCCCTCCGCGGACGCCCCCCGG
>JACVCT010000223.1 GCA_016741895.1 Gemmatimonadaceae bacterium
GTGGTGGACGGCGTGCGTGAGGGCGTGCGCATTCGCAAGGATCTGCGGCCGGCCATCTACGTGACCGGTGACGTGGCGCGCGAAATCGAAGCGCCGGTGTACGCCATTCTCGAGATGAACCGGCAGATCGAAGCGCTGCAGGTAGGCGGCGCGTCGGTGGGCATCTACAACGCCGTCCCGCCCGAGTCGCTCACGGAAACGGCCATCAAGTGGGACGGCGAGTGGCAGGTCACCATCGAGGTGTTCCGCGACCTCGGTCTCGCCTTCGCCATCGTGCTGCTGCTCATCTACGTGCTGGTGGTGGGCTGGTTCCAGAGCTTCAGCATTCCGCTGGTGATCATGGCGCCCATCCCGCTCACGCTCATCGGCATTCTGCCGGGGCACGCGCTGAGTGGCGCCTTCTTCACGGCCACGAGCATGATCGGCATGATCGCGCTGGCCGGCATCATCGTGCGCAACTCCATCCTGCTGGTAGACTTCATTCAGCTCGAAGAGGCGCGTGGCCGCAACCTAGTGGACGCCGTGCTCGAAGCGGGCGCGGTGCGATTCCGGCCCATTGCGCTCACTGCGGCCGCGGTGGTGGTGGGCGGCCTGGTCATGGTGCTCGATCCGATCTTCCAGGGCCTGGCCGTGGCCCTCATGAGTGGAGCCGTCGTGGCCACGCTGCTCACGATGATGGTGGTGCCGTTGCTGTACTGGGAGCTGCGCAAGAACGCGCCGCCCACTGTGGACTCACCCCTGCATACGGAGCACGACAACTGATGTGCAACGACAAGATCATCCGCCGCATGGCCGGCATCATGGTGCTGCTGTCCGTGGCCCTGGGCTTCATGGTGTCGGACAAGTTCTTCTGGTTCACCGCCTTCATCGGTGCCAATCTGCTGCAGTCGAGCTTCACCAACTTCTGCCTGCCCGAGAAGCTGTTCGCGCGCTTCGGGTGGTTTGGCTGCAGCACGGCGCCGCGCGGTTGACGTTGGAATGCCGGCATCGGTCTGGCCGGTGCCGGCAGCACTACCTCGGCAGCGATGCTTCCACGCGCCACAGCACCACCTGCTCCGCGGCGTCTGTTGCAGCCAGCCCGGCAAGGTGCCCTCGTGAGGGTGCATAAAGCACGGCCTGAGGTACATGAGTCGTTGAGACAAGACGACGGTTCACCACGTCTACCACTACAATGACCGTGTCGAAGTATCCGTCATAGTCCTCGATCTCCAGTGAGCGCCCATCAGGTCCGTTGCGAGCCACAACGTGCTGTTCCCACGTGGGTGACGGTCTGAGAACGGCAAGCGCCATGTGGCGATTGTCCAGTGCCACCAGGGCCTTGATGTGCGCCGACAGCGGAGCGTTGGCAGTTCCGATGCGTCGAGGCTTCGTGTCGAACCATGGCGCCTCTATTCGCATGGTAAAGGACGACGCTCCGGGGGCAGCACAGGCAATGGCGAACTGCCACTCCCTTACAGCACACCGAACGTCGGACGTTACGGCGACATGATGACGCTCGAATCGCCCGTTTGCCGCCGACGCCTCGAGCCCGTCAAGCCGGAACGATTCCTGCACCGTGCCATTCTGGTTCAACTGGTGGAACCGTTTGCCTGCACCTTGCCCCGAACGAACGTCGGCGGCAACGAATACACCGGCCCGGAACGGTACGGCATCATATGGCGTCAAGTCGACCGCGCGACTGGACTTGAAACGCAGATTGGCGTCAAAGACGTTGACCCGCTTGAGCATGGCATCGAAGACCAGCGTCTCGCCACTGCCAGTCGGCACCACGCCAGCAGGCATTCTGAACTCACCGGGTCCATCCCCGGAACGCCACGGCGTTGCTGCTGTGCGGCCGTCCGGCTGGAACACCTGAGGTGGCCCACCATCCTCGTATGTCACCCAGAGTCGATTCGCGGCGTCGCGCACGACCAAGCGAACCGTGCCACGCAATGCGCCTCTGCCCGACGCATCACCATATTGGCGCACGGGCACCAGCCGCACACCGCACGATGTGCAGGATGGCGCGTCATCGCGTAGTCTGACTGTTTCTGATGGCTGCGCTCCAAGACTGCCCTCGGCTGCGAAACCCATGTATACGAGCGTCGCCACCAACATGCCATTGCACTTTTTCACGCTGCACACTCCAGTCGGGGCATGAACGCCGATCACGGGGTGGCCTGAACAGCGCCACCTCGGTACGTCATGCGATGTTACGGTCGTGGAGCCGGGGGTTCAATACTCGGCCTACTTTCCGCGCCTCCGCAGGATGAGGAGCCGACTTCAGCGACCGGTGACGACCTTGCGGCGCTCGGTGAGTTCCGTCTCCAGCCGTCCACACACCAGCTCGCAGAGCCGCAGCACATCCTTGTCGGCCAGTTCATAGCGCACGTACACGCCATCGCGCTCACGGGCCACGAGGCCGTTGGCAAACAACTGCGACAGATGGCGCGACACGTTGGCCTGCCCCATACCGGTGGCCTCGACCAGTTCGTTCACGGTGCGCGGCCCGCCGCGCAACTCCTGCAACAGACTCAGCCGGGCCCGGTCGCTGAGCGCCTTGAAGCGCTCGGCCACCATCTCCAGCAGTTCGGGACTCATGCGTTTGGACGCCATGGACACTCCGGGCTACGGGTAATATGCAGACATACGAATATATACACTAAAGGCAAACCGCGGTAGCGCGGTGCCGGAAGCCCCGAAGCAGAAGCCATACGGCAGAAGCCTTGTACCGCCTTCTGCGGTTCAGGCTCCCGCCGAGTGCTTCTGGTACTCAGGCTTCCGGCACCGCGCTACCGCTGTTTGCTCTTTATGACGCCAGCGTCGCCGCCAGCGTGATCTCCGCATTCAGCACCTTCGACACCGGGCAGCCCGCCTTGGCCGCACCCGCGAGTTCCTGGAACTGCGCTTCCGTGATGCCTGGCACCTTCGCCTCGAGCGTCAGATGCACCTTGGTGATGGCAAAGCCGCCGTCCTTCTGCTCCAGCGTCACCGCCGCCGACGTGGCCAGCGACTCGGGC
This sequence comes from Gemmatimonadaceae bacterium, assembly GCA_016741895.1. Lineage (GTDB taxonomy): Bacteria > Gemmatimonadota > Gemmatimonadetes > Gemmatimonadales > Gemmatimonadaceae > Gemmatimonas. Next base: position 3,000 of record JACVCT010000223.1, read on the forward strand.
GTGAAGCCGGCACGCGTGAGCTGACCCGACAGGGCCATGGAGAAACAGCCGGCATGCGCGGCGGCGATGAGCTCCTCCGGATTGGTGCCGCTGCGGCCCGTCTCGTCCTCGAAGCGCATCTTGAACGAGTAGGGCGTGCCGCTCAGCACCCCGCTGGGCGTGGTGAGCGAACCGCTGCCGTCCTTGATGGTGCCGTTCCACACGGCCGAACCAGTGCGAATCATGAAAACCTCGGGCAAAGGCGGTGAATGGGCCGAGGGCACGCCACCGGGCGCGCCAGACCACCTCCCACGCTCGCCACTGGCCCGCCAAGAGGCAAGCCACAACACGGCCACAGATGCCCGCATTCCGTACGGCCGGCCCGTTCCCTCGGGCCCACACAGCGGCCAGTTTTCTACGGTTCCTCCCACCAAGCCCAACCGCTGATGCCCCGACTCGCTCGACTGGCCGCCCCGGCCGCCCTCTGGCTCGTCCCGCTCGCCGCCTCCGCCCAGCTGCTCGGCGCGCAGACCCGTGTTGTCACCGCTGCCGACTACGCCCGCGCCGAAAAGTTCCTGGGCTTCAACACCCAGAACCTCGTGAGCAACACGGGGGTGAGCCCGACCTGGCTGCCCGACGGACGCTTCACCTACCGCGTGCGTCAGCCCGACGGCTCCTCGCCGCTCATGCTGGTGGACACACGCGGCCGCAAGACGAATTGCGTTGTCACGCCCGCCGCCTGCCCGCCCGCGCCGGCCGCGCCCGCTGGAGGCCCGCCAGCCGCCGCGCGTGGCCGGAGGCCCGAAGTGCTCTCACCCGACGGCACCAAGGCCGCGTTCATCAAGGACTGGAACCTCTGGGTGCGCGACGTGGCCAGCAATCAGGAGACCCAGCTCACCACCGATGGCGTGAAGGACTACGGTTACGCCACCGATAACGCGGGCTGGGTGCACTCCGATCGCGCCATTCTGCTCTGGTCGCCCGACTCGAAGAAGATCGCGACCTTCCAGCAGGATCAGCGCAAGACGGGCGAGATGTACCTCGTGCGCTACAAGGTGGGGCACCCCGAACTGATGCAGTGGAAGTACCCGCTGCCCGGTGACAGTGCGGTCACCATGATCGAGCGCGTGGTCATCGACCTGTCGGCCACGACGCCGCGTGTCGTGCGCTTCAAGATGCCCGCCGATCAGCACCGCAGCTCGGTCTGCGATCACATTGCCTGCGGCGGCAAGCTGGCCGACACCGAATGGTACCCGGACGGCAGTCACGTCGCCTTCCTGTCCAACTCACGCGATCACAAGATCGCCACGCTGCGTGTGGCCAATGCCAGCACGGGTGACGTGCGTGATGTGCTGCGCGAGGAAGTCGCCACACAGTTCGAAAGTGGCGACGGCGATCAGAACTGGCGTGTGCTGCCGGCCAGCAACGAGGTGATCTGGTTCTCCGAGCGCGACGACTGGGGCCAGCTCTACCTCTACGACCTCACCACCGGTCAGCTCAAGAACAAGATCACCACCGGTGAGGGCACGGTGCTCGACATCGTGCGCATCGATAGCAAGGCCCGTCGCATCTGGTTCCGGGCGGCGGGCAAGGAAGCGGGACGCGACCCGTACTTCCGGCATCTCTATCACATCGGGATGGACGGCAAGGGCCTCACGCTGCTCACCCCGGAGGACGGCGACCACAACACCTTCCTCTCGCCCGACGGGCTGCGCTTTGTGGACAGTTGGTCACGTCCCGACAAGCCGCAGGTGGCCGTGCTGCGTGATGCGAAGACGGGCAAACTGATTGCCACGCTCGAAGAAGGTGACATCAGCAAGCTGGTGGCGACGGGCTGGAAGCCGCCCACGCGCATCGTGACCAAGGATCGCAACGGCAAGTGGGATCTGCATGGCCTCATGTGGACGCCCACGACGCTCGATTCCACGAAGAAGTACCCGATCATCAATTACATCTACCCGGGCCCGCAGGGTGGATCGGTGGGCAGCCGCCAGTTCACGGCGGCCACGCGCGACAATCAGGCACTCGCCGAACTCGGGTTCATCGTCGTGGCCATTGATGGCACGGGCAATCCCACGCGTTCCAAGTCCTTCCATGACGCCTACTACGGCCGCATGGGCGACAACACACTGCCCGACCAGATCGCGGCCATGAAGCAGCTGGCCGAGCGGCATCGCTTCATTGACCTCGACAAGGTGGGGATCTGGGGCCACTCGGGCGGTGGCTTCGCCACGGCTGGCGCGATGTTCCGCTACCCGGACTTCTTCAAGGTGGGCATCGCGGAGTCGGGCAATCACGACAATCGCAACTACGAAGACGACTGGGGTGAGCGTTACCACGGCCTGCTGGTCAAGCAGGGCAACAGCGACAACTACGAGGCCGAAGCCAATCAGACGCTGGCCAGGAACCTCAAGGGCAAGCTGCTGCTGGCGCATGGCACGCTCGATGACAACGTGCCGCCAGACAACACCTACCTGGTGGTGGACGCGCTCATCAAGGCCGGCAAGGACTTCGATCTGCTCATGATCCCCAACGCCGCCCACGGCTTTGGTGCGGCCAGCAACTACATGATGCGCCGGCGCTGGGATTATTTCGTCCAGCACCTCATGGGCGCCACGCCGCCGAAGGAGTACCAGATCGGGCCGAAGTGAACTTGGGGCCCGGTACGGAGTAACCAACAACTCGGAACCCGAACACAAGACTCGAAACTGATCAGTTTCGGGTTCTGGGTTCGGGTTTCGAGCTGTAGGTCCGCGTGACTCCAAACTCAGAACTTGAACTCAAAGCTCAGAGCTGACCGGACTGTCGGTAAGCTCTGAGCTTTGAGTTCAAGTTTTGAGTTGTCAGTTTGCCCGATTCACCATTGAGGTGTGCCATGCGCCGTATCTCTGCCGTCCTCTTCTTCCTCGCTTCCACTGCCATCAGCGCGTCGGCCCAGTCGTTTGTGCCACACAATGCGCCCAGGCCGGTCGCCCTTCAGGCCCTGCCGCCGGAGCCCAGTCTCAGTCTCGCGATTGCGGCTCATACGCCGCTGCCCGCGCAGCGTGCTGTGCCGACGAATCCAGACGAGCCCAAACCTCAGCGCAGTCGCAAGTCCCGTATCCTGCGCTCGGCGGCCGTCGGGGCAGTACTCGGCTTCGCGACGGGCGCCGCCATCGGCGCTGAAATCGGGGGCAATTGCGATCTTACTGATCCGCCTGACTGCTCGGTATCCGCCAAGAACCGCCAAACGATTCTCAGGGGCGGTGGTGTCGCTGCCGGACTCGGCGCCATCCTCGGCGCAGGTGTTGGCGCCGTAAGGCGATGAGCACTCAGAACACGAAACCCGAACCCAGAACTCGAAACTGATCAGTTCTGAGTCTTGGGTTCGGGTTCCGAGCTATAGGTCCGCGCAACTTCAAACTCAACACTTCAACTCAAAGCTCAGAGCTGACCGAACTGTCGGTAAGCTCTGAGCTTTGAGTACAAGTTGTGAGTTGTCAGTTCAGCACAACCACCCGCTTACGGCCGGATCCCCGCGCCCGCCACCGGCACCGTGTAGCTCCACGGCTGCTTGGCCAGCGGCCGCTGGCGCGGGTACACCTCATCCAGCGTATTGCCGTCGTACATGCGCCCGTTCACCATGACCTTGTCGATGGTGTTCGTGTTGCGGATGTTGACCAGCGGGTCGGCGTTCAGCACCAGCAGGTCCGCGTACTTGCCCGCCTCGAGTGAGCCGACTTCCGCGCCAAGCCCAATGGCCTCCGCGCCCACGATGGTGGCCGCGCGCAGCGCATCGTGCGTGCTCATGCCGCCCGACTGGATGAGCCACAGCTCCCAGTGCATGCCGAGCCCCTGCAGCTGCCCGTGGCTGCCCACGCCAATGCGGCCGCCCTTCTCGACGGTCTTCGCGAGATCCTCGGCGTGCTGCCACATCGCGTAC
>JACVCT010000224.1 GCA_016741895.1 Gemmatimonadaceae bacterium
CGCGCGTGGTGGTGGTGAGTGATGCGCTGGGCGATCTCGATGCGCTGCTCAGGACCGCCGCGTCGCAGGTGATTGGCGGCGCCATGGTGGACTTTGTGCATGTGGTGGCGCGTGAGGAACTCGAACCACCGGCCGGTGTGTTTCTGGCCCGCGATCCGGTGGATCGTGCGCGCGAAGCCGTGCTGCCGGCGCGTGGCCGATCGGGCTACACACAGCAGTTTGCGGCGTTCCGCGCGGACGTGGCCGCGCGCTGGCGCGCCATCGGTGCCGGTTACCGCGAGGTCTGCACCGACGACGATGCGGCGCGCGCCGTGCGCGCGGTGATTGCCGGTTTGCCGGCGTCTGTCAGCGCCGTGTCGTCATGATCACCGTCCTTTTGCCGTGGATGCTTGGCGCGGCGTTGCTTGGCAGCGTCGTGGTCTTTGTGTGGCACCTGCTGTCGGTGCGTCAGCCTCCGGAACTCCTGCTGCCCACGGCCCGCTTTGTGCCCGGAGCCGATGCCCGCGCGGTGGCGCGCCGACCGAAGCCCAACGATTTGCTGCTCCTGCTGCTGCGTGCGGTCGCGCTGCTGGCCATTGGTGCGGCCCTTGCCGGTGTCCGCTGTGCCGGTGGCGGGGCGCAGTATGCGCGGCTGGTGTATGCAGACGCCACGTTCGACACAACAACGGCTCAATCGCATGTGCCGTCGCTGGACAGTGTATCGGTAACGCGTGCTGCCGGCGATACCATAGGGCGCTGGCAGCGTCTTGATCTGCGCGCGGACCCCGGTGTGGCACTGGCGCGCGTCTGGTCGGATGTCGCAAGCCTCCTCACCGCGTATCCGTCCATCGAGCGCATTGAACTGGCGGTGGCGCTGCCCTCGGCGGTGGAGAGTCGTCAGGGGTGGGATGCATGGCGTGCACAGTGGCCGGGGCCTGTGCGCGTGGTGACACGCGAGGCGGGGCCTGCCGCGCCGACGCGCAGCGTGCTGCTGCGTGGCGCGTCGCCCGATGATGTGGTGTCATCGGCTCTGGTGGTGCATGGCTCGGGACACGGGTCGGAATACGGATGGCGCGTGTTGCCTCGTGACGCGGCGGTGCAGGCGAATGACGCAGCGCTCAGTCCGGTCACCGTTGCCCGCGCGGACAGCGTACGCATGCCCGGCGACTATGCCGGCGTGTGGGTGCAATGGGTGGACGGACGTGGTGCGGTGCGTGATACCATCGCTGCGGTGTCTGCGGGCGGTCGCACGGTGGTGGGACCGTTTGTGCGGCGAGACGTCGCGCCCCCCAGTCCGCTGAGCGAGCGGTGGCAGATGTCCGATGCATCATCTGATGCAGCGCCTGATGCAGCGCCCGATGCATCACCCGATGCGGCCGCACGGCGTCAAACGGCGTGGCGCAGCATTGCGTGGTGGAGTGACGGCAAGCCCGCCGCCTTTGCGCGGCAGGAAGGGAGGGCCTGCATGGTGGATGTGCGGGTGGAGGCAGCGGCGGGGAGTGATCTGCTGCTGTCTCCGGATGCGTGGGGACTGCTCGACGCCATCGTCAACGCCTGCTCGGAGCGGGGGGTGGCCAGTGCGTCGTTGCAGCAGCCCTCGGCGTCCGACTCTTCAGCGTCGTCGGTGGTCATGGCGGTTCCGGCGGAACGACTGCGCGCCCGTGTGAGTTTGCCGCCTCGCGCCGCCGACATGCGGTGGACCTGGGCGCTGCTGGCCCTGGCCGGTGTGGCCCTGCTGCTCGAGTGGCGGCTGCGCGCATGACGACCGCCCTGGCCAACGCCACCCGTGCGGCGCTGCGGGACACGCAGCGTGCGCTGACGCAGCAGCGGCGTGGACGCGTGCTGCTGCTGACCGCCGCCGCCATGCTGGGCGCGGTGCTGCTGCTGCGCCTGCTGCTTGCGCTCCCGCTGCTTGCGCGCACCCTACCGCGCCCTGGTGCGGGTGATGGGGCCTCAACAGTGGTCATGCTTGCTGTCGCGGCACTTTCCGTGTTGGTGGCGGTGGCGGTGGCGGTGCTGCGTGCGCGTCGGGCGGAATGGGCGGAGCCACCGCTGTCGCGCGTGGCGCTCTGGATCGAGGAGCAGCTCGAGGGCACACCGACGCACGCGCTGGTGACCTGGACGGAGCTGGCAGGCGACACATCGGCCTCACTCGCCCCCAACGATCTGCTGAATCAGGCGGCATCCGGGATTGTGGCTCGCGCCGCAGACGCCGGGATACTGCCACGCGCCCTCTCCCGTCGTCGCTGGACATTGTGGCGTGGTCCGCTGCTCTTTGTGGCGGGGGCGACGGTGGTGCTGTTCACGGGCGAGCTCTGGCTTCGCGGCGCCGGCGCGCGAACCGTTCGCACGGTGACAGGCCGTGACGGTCGCACGCCGCCTGCGCCAGCCAGCCCCACGAGCGGCCTTGGCCGCTTGCGCATTCGCGTCGAGGCACCGCGCTATGCGGGCATCCCGGACAGCGTGTTCGAGGACGTGAGCAGCCTGCGTGCGCTCAGCGGCAGTCGGGTGGTGGTGGAGGGCGAAGGCCTCGGGCCTGACGCAACGCTGGCCATCGTTGGTACTGACAGCACACGCCGCGCTGCGCCCAGCGAGCTGTCGGCTGAACCCGTCACCGCCGATGGGTGGCGATTGCGCCTGGTGGCGCAGGACGTGCCGCTGGCACTCACCATGCGCCGCGGCGAAGCCTCACGCCTGTTGATCGTGGAGGGTGTGCGCGATTCGCTGCCACGTGTGAGCCTCGAGGCGCCTGCGCGGGACAGGGGGTTTCGCGAGCCACGGGGCGTGTTGGCACTCGAGGCACGAGCCACTGACGACTGGGGCGTGGCCTCGGCGTCGTTCGAACTCGTGGTGAGCTCCGGCGAGGGCGAGCGATTCACGGTGCGCACGGTGCACATCGGCGCCCGGCAGCTTGCGCCGACTGCACGGCGCGCGAACTGGCGCGGCACGCTGGACCTGGCCGCGCTGGGCCTTGGGCCCGGAGATGTGGTGCATCTGCGCGCGGTGGCGCGTGATGCCCATCCGCTGGCCACCCGGGAGTATGGCACGAGCGAAACACGCGCCTTTCGCATTGCGCGACCCGCGGAGTATGACTCGGTGGCCGTGGAGCCGGCTCCGCCGCCAGCGGTGGATTCATCGCTGCTGAGCCAGCGGATGCTGCTCATGCTCACCGAGCGACTCGATGCGCGGCAGAAGCGCATGGCGCGCGCAGAGGTGCTGCGTGAGTCGCTGCGTCTGGCGCGTGATCAGCAAAAGCTGCGTCTGGCCGTTGGTGATGTGGTGTTTCAGCGGCTCAGCGGCGAGTCCAGCGCCGAGCATGCGCACTACGCGGGCGACGGGCATGACCATGGGGTGGATCAGCAGGGTGGCAAGCTGGCCATGAGCACCAACAGCAGCACGGGCATGCTGGAAGAGGGCAACGACTCGCCCATTGTGGCCATCAACAAACCGCTGCTCGAGGCCTACAACGCCATGTGGGATGCAGGGCGCGCTCTTGAACAGGGCGATCCGCATGCTGCCATTCCGGCCATGCGCCGGGCACTCGAGGCCATCGAGCGTTCACGGGCCGCGACACGACTGTATCTGCGAGGGCGTCCGCCGCAGGTCATCGTGGACCTGGCCAAGGTGCGTCTCACCGGAAAGGACACGGGACAGACCCGGCCGCGCAGCAGCCGGCTGGCAATTCCGACGGTGTCTGCCCAGCGCGATGCACGTCTGGTGGCGGTGGCCGCGCAATTGGCGCAGGACACCTCCGCCGCGGGCAACGGGGCGCGCATGGCGCGCGATACCGTGCTGGTGCTGCGTGCGGAAGCGCTGGCTGACGACCCGGCATTCGCCGCGGCACTCGGGCGACTGCTGGATGCGATGGGCGCAGGTGGTGATGTGACCAACGCGCTCGTGGCTGCGCGGCGTGTCCTGGGGAATGTACGACGGACCGAGCTGACGCCATGGAGCAACGGCGGTCCCCCATGACCCCACACGACCATCACAACGTCGCTCATGGCGGGATTCACCCGCCTGGGGCCCAGGCGCCGTTCGTCTTTGCCACGGCGCAGTATGAGTCCGGTGACTGGGACTCGGCGCCGCTGGTGCCGGCCAACGTGATTGACTCGGTGGCGCGCTACACGGCGCTACCGGTGCGGCCGCAGGGGGTGATCGTGCCGCTGTCGTCCACCGCCATCATGCAGTACCCCCTGCTGTATCTCACGGGCCATCTGCCGGTGCGCTTCACCGAACGTGAGGCCGAGACGCTGCGTCGCTACCTCGCGCGCGGTGGGTTGCTGTTCGTGGACGACCACAATCACGACGTGGACGGTGCGTTCAACAAGACCGCGCGCGAAGAGATCCGTCGTGTGGCCGGCCCTCTCGTTCCGCTGCCCAACACCCACGAGCTCTATCGCTGCTTCTTCGTGTTCGAGAACGGTCCGCCCACCACCTCGCACGAAATGAACGGCTGGGGGGACAATCTCGTCCACGAGCATCTCGATGCGGTGCTGCACGAGGGACGCATTCGTGTGCTGTTCTCCAACAAGGACTACAGCTCCGAGTGGAGCTTCCATCCCGACAACAAGCGCTTTCTGTCGGTGGACAACACCAAGTTCGGTGTGAATCTGGTGGTGTATGCCCTCACCCGCTGAGCGCCGCGGCTTGTCGGACCACATGCCGGACCACATGCCGGACCGCACACGCATTCGGGGGCGTGCTGTTCTGGAGGGCCTGTGCCGTCTGGGCGCCGTGCTGGCGTTGGCGGCTGCGCTGTGGCGCCTGGGCCGTGAGCAGGCGGCGGGTCGTGAGCAGCAGGCAGCGCCTCTGGTGGTGTCTGCAGCGCTGACGGACTCAATGCTGGCGGCCGAACTCATTCGGGCCAGAACGGCGGCCCCGTCCGACACCGTGTCACTGCGCATTGCGCAGCTGCCGTCACCGACTCAGCGGGCCATGCTTGGCACGCTGGCCATGTCCGGGGCGGTGCTGTCATGGCAGGATGCCAGCGCCAGTCGCGGTCTGGCGGCGCAGGTGCTGCGCGCTGCGGGGCCCGGCGAACCGCTGCATGTGCGTGCCGCCGTGCCGCGCGGCACGGCGACGTTGCGGGACGCTGGCGGGCTGCTGGATTCGCTGGTGGTGAACCGGGACAGTCTGATCGCGTGGCAATTGCGCGCGGCCTCGGCGCCACTCCGCCTCGAGACCGCACAGGGCACCATGTCGCTGCCCACGCCGCCGCGGTCGGCGCCCAGAATGCTGCGGGTGATGGGCGAGCCGGGCTGGGAGTTCAAGTTCACCGTGGCCGCGCTCGAGGAGGCCGGCTGGCGCGTGGACGGCGCCGTGCGTGTTTCTCCCACCGCCCGCGTGACGTTGGGGACCGCTGCGCCGCTCGATACATCGCGCCATGCCGTGGTGATCATCACCGACAGCACCGAGGTGGATGCGGCCAGCCTGCGGCGATTTGTTCAGGATGGTGGTGGTCTGGTGTTGCTGGGTGATGCGCTGCGCATCCCGGCACTCGCGGCGCTGCGTCCCGCGCGGGCAAGCGAGCGGCATGGCGGAGTGGCCGGCGGCCTCGAAACGGACCAACCGCTCACGGGGCTCGAGCGCTGGGAGCTGACGCCACTCGCGGGTGCACAGGTGCTCCAGGAGGCCAGCGGCGATGCGGCGGCGGGCCATGCGCATGCCGAGCCGCTGTTGGTGGCACGGCGTGTCGGTACCGGGCGCGTGGTGGCGTCGGCCTACCGCGAACTGTGGCGCTGGCGCATGGAGGGGCCGGACAACGGCCTCGAGGCCCATCGGCGCTGGTGGCAGGATGTGCTGGCCACGGCGGGCGCGCCGGCGCCGGCCGCTGTGCACGCAGCCGCAGCGCGCAGCGTGTTTGCCGGGGACGCTGCACCCTACGCCGATCTGGTTGGCCGGATTGGTGCGCCGGTCGATACGGTCACTGTTCCGACCTCCCCCTCTGGTCAGACGGCGGCTCAGGTCACACGTTCCACATCGGCCCGCACGCCGTGGTCGGCGTGGCTGGGCGTGCTGGCCATCGTGCTGCTGTGTGTGGAATGGGGGTCGCGTCGTTTGCGCGGCCTTCGTTGAAGCGTCCGGCCCGACTACCGTCTTTCCCAAGGTCCGACATGAGTACTCGCGTGGCCCTGCTGTCCCACTCCGATTGTGGTGAACACGATACCGGCTGGGAGCATCCTGAACATGTGGGCCGTCTTGTCGCGATCCCGCGCGCACTCAAGCATCGGCTCGACCTGTTCAATGCGCTGCAGCATCTCGAGGGACGGCACGCGACCGAGGATGAGCTGGCGCTGGCGCACGACCGGGCCTACATCGCGAAGGTGCGGGACACGGTCGCGCAGGGCGGTGGGCGCATGGACCCCGACACCGTGTTGAGCCCGGGGTCCTGGGGCGCGATCACGGCCGGCGCCGGTTGTGTGCTCGATGGCGTGGACCTGGCGTTTGCGGGCACGGCGCTGCGCAGCTTCAGTGCGGTGCGTCCTCCGGGACACCATGCGGTGCGGGACCGGGCCATGGGATTCTGTCTCTTCGGCAATGTGGCGATTGCGGCTCACTACGCCGTGGCGACACACGGTTGTGAGCGGGTGCTGGTGGTGGACTGGGATGTGCACCACGGCAATGGCACGCAGGCGCTTGTGGAGCATGACCCGCGCATCCACTTTGTGAGCATGCATCAGTGGCCCTGGTATCCGGGCACGGGGGCGGCCGATGATCGCGGGCCGCACCGGAGTGTGTGGAACGTGCCCATGCCGCCGTCACTCGCGCCGCAGCGATACACGGATGCGCTGTTCGCGGCCATCGATGCGGCGACGCAGGACTTCACTCCCGATCTGGTGCTGATCAGCGCCGGGTTCGATTGCCTGGCCGGGGATCCGCTGGGTGCGTTCACGCTCACGTTGGCCGCCGTTCGCGCGTTGA
>JACVCT010000225.1 GCA_016741895.1 Gemmatimonadaceae bacterium
CCGTGGGGGTCGGTGTAGAGGATCAGACAGAGGGGTGGCTGGGGCGCGGGGTGCGCGGGGGGGCTGCCGCGAGGGCGGGTGCGCGGGCTATGCCCGTGGTGGTGGACCCCAAGTCCCGCAACTTCGTCGAGGATCGCGGGGCGAGGGTGTACAACCCCACCCGCCGCGAACTCGAAAGCGCCCTCGGCGCTGCGGTGGATCTCGATCATCCCGCGACCCTGCCGGACACGCTGGCGCGCCTCGGTGTGGAGCACCTGCTGCTCACGCTGGGCGAACATGGCATGGCGCTGGTGTCGGCCGATACGGCGGCGACAGGCGTGGTGCATCGGGTGCCCACCACCGCACGCGAGGTGTACGACGTGGTGGGCGCGGGCGACACAGTGACGGCATATCTCGCTACCATGCTGGCGGCGGGCGCCACGGCCCGAGAGGCGGCCGTGGTGGCCAACTTCGCGGCCGGCGTGGAGGTCGGGAAGCTTGGCGCGGCCACCGTGTCGCCTGACGAAGTGCTCGAGGCCTACGACCACCATCTCCACAGCAGCTAGACGCGCCGCGCGGGTGGCACGACGGCACGACGTCGCGGTACATTCCCGGTGTGGCGGGCGTCGGCCTGATCACGCGGGTTCGGTCCGGTAGCTTAGTCGGTCAAAGCGCTCGACTCATAATCGAAGGATCGTGGGTTCAAGTCCCACCCGGACCATGGCAGGACGGCAGGTATTGCGCAGGATGTCACGCGGCGCGCTGGGGGGCTTCCCTCTCCCCCACTCTCCCGTTACGTTCTTGGTCCGCCCAGCAAACGGGCGGCAGCAGTACAAACGGGCGCGTAGCTCAGCTGGTTAGAGCGCTGCTTTCACACAGCAGAGGTCCGGGGTTCGAGTCCCTGCGCGCCCACTTCGCGTCAAAACACCAAAGCCGACCATGTTCTCATGGTCGGCTTTCGTGTTTTGGCCCAGCGTCTTCGGCGCACCTGCGCGCTGCTCAGGGCAGCGGCACGCTCTCGATTTCAGGCTGGGCCGTGTGGCCCGACTCGCCGGGTCTGCCGCCAGGCGTGAGCGCCTGCACGGCACCATGCGCGGTACCCTGCGCGGCACGCTGCGTGACGATGATACGGGCGCCGGCCTGACGCACGCGACCAATGGTTCGCTCGTCGAGCCGCGCACGCAGCACCATGACATCATCCTCGTTGAACTGCTCGAGCACTTCACCGTCGCGGTGGATCTCCGCAATGAGGCGGCCGTTGGACGCCGGAACACGCAGCTCCAGCACCGGACGCTGCCGCTTGAGACTCTCGCGCAGCTCGCGGCGCAGAGGCTCGAGTCCATCAACGGCCAGCGCCGACACGAACAGGGAGTTCGGCATCAGGTTGGCCACACGGGCCCGCACGGCATCCACCATGTCCCCGGGCACGGCGTCCATCTTGTTCATCACGTAGATGAGCGGGCGACTGGACAGACCCAGCTCCGCCAGCACGCCATCCACCACATCGCGGTGCTCTTCCCACGCGGGATGACTGGCATCAATGACGTGCAGCAGCAGATCAGCCTCGCGGGCCTCGGCCAGCGTGGCGCGGAACGACGCCACGAGATGGTGGGGCAGCTTGCGGATGAACCCCACGGTGTCGGTGAGCAGCACGGTGTAGCCGTCACCGATGTCCACCTCGCGGGTGAGCGGATCGAGCGTCGCGAAGAGCCGGTCTTCCACGAACACTTCCCCGTCGGCGGCCAGCGCACGCAGCACGGACGACTTGCCGGCATTGGTGTACCCCACCAGCGCCACGCGGAAATGCGACTGCCGCTGCTGCCGCTGGATCTCGCGCGCCCGCTCCACATCGGCAAGCCGTTCCTTGAGCACCCGGATGCGATGCTGGATGAGACGCCGGTCGGTTTCAAGCTGCGTTTCACCGGGACCACGCATGCCGATGCCGCCGCGCATCTTCTCGAGGTGCGTCCACATGCGCGTGAGCCGCGGCAGCATGTACTCGAGCTGTGCGAGTTCCACCTGCATGCGGGCTTCACTCGATCGCGCGCGCGTGGCAAAGATGTCGAGGATGAGTTCCGCGCGGTCCATGACGCGCGTGTGCACCATCAACTCGACGTTCTTGCCCTGCGCCGGTGTGAGCTCGTCGTCAAAGATGACCAGTGTCGCGCCCAGTTCCTGAATGCGCAGCTTGAGTTCCTCGACCTTGCCGGTGCCGAGGTAGGTGGCAGGGTGCGGCCGGTCGAGCTGCTGCGTGAGCGTGCCCACCACGACGGCCCCGGCCGTGTCGGCGAGACGTGCGAGTTCCTCGAGGTGCTCCTCCACGTGGTGCTTGGCACTGCTGCGCTTGAAGGGCGCACTCACGAGGATCGCGCGCTCGATGGGCGGCGTCAGGGAAATGATTTCGCGACTGATGAGACGAGTCCTGGTTCCGGCAATTCGCGGCGCGTCAGCGCGCGTTGCCGGTCATGGTGGAATAGCGACCCGTGCGATCGTAGGGTCGCGTAAAGTTGCCGATGGGGGTGGACACCGTGAAGTCGCCGCGCACACGGTAGTTCACACTGCCCGACTGCATGAGGGCGCGGCCCGCAGCGCCCAGGCCGGCATAGGTGAAGCGCACCGGCAGGCGCACGGTGGACGAGTCGCGCTCCGGCACGACAAAGCGCCCATCGAGTTCTCCCTCACCGAGCTTGATGGCGTCGATGTCGACCTGATAGGTCATGCTCAGGGCGTCGAGCTTGTAGCCGTTCGGGTTGTGCACCGACAGTACGACATCCACGCTGCCGCCGGTCAGCCCGAGGCCGGTGACCACGACTTCCTTGAGCTGGACGTCGGGCTCCTTGAAGGTGGCCCGACCAAGCGACGCGCAACCTGCCGCGGCCGTGCCAAAGGCCACGAAAGCCAGCAGGCCGGCCGCGCGCGTTGCCAGACGACGACGTGTGGATATCACAGAGAGTCTCCAGAGTGGGAGGACGACGAATCAGGATTCACGGCTGCCGTTGTGGTACCCGGCGTTTCGAGCGGCGGTCCGCCGCGTTCCGCCCACCAGGCCAGCCGTTTGGCAATCTGTCGCTCTTCGCCAAAGGGTCCTGGTTGATAGTACGTGCTGCCCTGCAGTTCCGCCGGCTGGTAGGCCTGGGCCACGAATGCCCCGGGGAAGTCATGCGGGTAGGCATAGTTCGCCCGCCGCGACGGGTCGGGACGCTGGCTGTTGTCCAGATTGAGCAGGTGCGCCGGAACGGCCAACGACGGTGTGGCCTCCGCCGCCGCGCGCGCGGCCGCCCAGGCGAGGTACAGCCGGTTGCTCTTGGGCGCCGTCGCACAGTACACCGCGGCCTGCGCCACCGCGCGCTCCCCCTCGGCCGGCCCGAGGCGCCGGAAGGCCTCCCAGGCGTGCATCACGACACCCAGAGCATCGGGATCCGCGAGGCCGATATCCTCGGTGGCAATGGCGGCCAGTCGCCGCAGAAAGACCTGCGGATCTTCGCCGGCCTGCAGCGCACGCGCCAGCCAGTACAAGGCCGCGTGCGGGTCGGATCCGCGACAGGACTTGTGAAAGGCGGAGAGCACGGCGTGGGAGTCCACATCCTGCCGGTCATAACTCACCACGCGCACACCAAGTGCGCCGGAGAGCGCATCGACAGTGATGGTGTCGCCGTCGGGCAGGGTGAGCGCGACCGCCTCCAGCGCTCCGAGTGCGCGGCGCGCGTCACCGTCGCACTGTTCGGCCAACCACGTGACGGTATCGGCGTCCGCCACCAACCCACGACGCCCGAGGCCGCGGCGCTCGTCGCTGAGAGCCCGTGTGATCAGGGTCACGATGTCCGCCACAGCGAGCGGACGCAGCGCGTAGACGCGGCACCGCGAGAGCAGCGCGCCCACCACCGCAAACGCCGGCACTTCCGTGGTGGCGCCACAGAGCGTGATCACGCCACGCTCCACATGCGGCAGGAGGGCATCCTGCTGCGTGCGCGCCCAGCGGTGAATTTCGTCCACCACCACCAGCGTGCGCGTGCCATCGAAATCACGGCGCTCGGCCGCCTCATCAACAATGGCGCGCAATCGCGGAATACCATCCGTCACCGCGTTGAGTGACACCACCACCTGTTTGGTGTAGCGTCCGATCAGTGAGGCAATGGTCGTCTTGCCCGTGCCCGCCGGACCGGTGAGGATGACACTGCCAATGGTGCCGCGTCGGATGGCATCCCCCAACGGGCGCCCCGGGCCCAGCAGGTGCTGCTGCCCCACCACGTCTTCCAGCGTCTCGGGCCGCATGCGCGCCGCAAGCGGTTCGGCGTCAGGCGATGCAAAGAGTGACGGCCCTTCGGACCTGCGCGTGCTCATGTGCGCCGCTCCTCGAGGCCGAGGCGCTCGGCCGCAACCCACAGGGTTTCCTCGAGCGCCGCATCACGGCGGCGAACCGCGCGCTCCGGATTCCAGGTGGGGGATGGCAACTGCGCGCGTGGTTCGAAACCGGCCGCGTCGAGTCGATAGGTCCAGCGGTCAGTGCGGGAATCGATGATCAGCAACCGGTCGCGGGTGATGGTGAACTGATCCTGATCGGTGTAGACGGTACACTCCACGGCGCCGAACGCCACGAAAGTCTGTCGCAGACGCCCCACCGCTTCCCGCACCTCCGGCAATGGGAGCAGTGCGCCCTGCCAGGTCCGACCGGAGCGCAGGTCACGCAGCATCATGTCCACGGCCGGATCGAGGAATGACAGCAAGTGATACACGAGATCCATCACCTGCTCCGCCGGCGCGCCAACGATGCTTCGCCATACCCGGTGCGGTGCGGGTGACGCGCCGCGTTCGGGAACACCACGTTGCGATTCGGCGACGGCATCCTGGGCCGGGCAGGTTACGTACCACGCCGCCCCATGACGAAAGCGCGTGCCATGAACCGACGCACGCCACGCGAGTTCGCTCACCGGCTCTGGCCCTGCGCTGAGCCCGCGTCCACACGCGCGCGCACCATGGCCGAAAGATGCGCCACCGTGTTGCAGGACGGATCACGCAACACTGCCTCCAGCAACTCGTGCAGCGACTGCCCAAGCAACGGACCCGGCTGCACGCCAAGACGGCGCAGATCATCACCATCGATGGCGAGGTCTCCCACTTCGATGGCGTCGCGGAACGCGATGCGCAGCAGGCGACGATGGAGCGCGCGCCACGCGACCGCTGGCACCTGACCGCGCACCGCCCAGTGAGCCGCCGCCAGACGCATGAAGGCGGCCACGCGAAGACGGCCCACGCGGGCCGCGAGGCGCCGCAGCGTCGTATCATCGGGGGACGCACCGGAACGGATGGTCGCCGTCAGCGCCGCGCCCTCGCGATGCCAGCGATCCACCAGAGAACCCACGGTGGAGATGTCGACGTTCGAGAAGCGCAGGGCGCGCAGCGCCTGCTCCGTGCGCTTGCCATCAAGGCCGGCAAACAAGGCGGCCAGTCGCAGGGCCTTGCGCAGCGGACGCGTGGGAAGCCCGGGCCTCGGCAGCTGGTCCACCACCTCGGCCTGCTCATCCGTGAGGGTGGCCAGTGCCGGAATGAGCACGGCAAAGGCACCGGCGTCACGCCAGCGCTGCAGCGCCAGCGACGGCCGCTCCACCTGCTCCATGGTCTTCTCGAGTTCCTGCTTGACCCGCTCCGGCGACAGGCGTCCGAGATGCGGCGCGCTTTCCACCACCGCCTGCCAGGTGGCAGGGTCCAGCGTGAAGTCGAAGCGCGACGCAAAGCGGATGGCTCGCAGCGCGCGCAACCGATCCTCCGTGAGTCGTTCGGAGGCCACACCGACGGCCCGCACTACACCACGCGCCAGATCCTCACGTCCGCCGAACGGATCGTGCAGGCGCTCCGCGATGGGGTCCCAGGCGATGGCATTGATGGTGAAATCCCGCCGGGCCAGATCGTCGTCGAGCGACACGCCAAATTCCACCACGGCGTGACGACCGTCGGTGTGCACATCGCGGCGGAACGTGGTGACCTCGTGCATCCGCCCCTCCCGATCGATCACGCCCACCGTGCCGAACTCGATACCGACCGGCACCGTGCGCCGGAACAGACGCTGCACTTCGCGCGGTGTGGCCGAGGTGGCCAGGTCCCAATCGAGATGGGCATGACCGAGCAGGGCGTCACGCACCGCGCCGCCCACACACCACGCCTCGAAACCCGCCTTTTGCAGCGTGGCGGCCAGCTCCACGACCGGCGCGGGTGGACGCAGTCGGTTCCGTTCAGCCTGTGGCGTCACCCGCAGAGTACGCTGCCGCCATTCACGTTGAGGATTTCTCCCGTGATGTGGCGCGCCAGGGGACTGGCGAGAAAGACCACCGGGCCGGCGATGTCATCCGGTGACGCGACCCGTCCGAGCGGAATGTTGGCCGCGATGCGCGACAGGCCCTCACCGGCAAAGGGACGCGCAACGGCCTCGGTATCGACCCAGCCCGGCGCCACGCTGTTCACCGTGATGTTTCGCGCACCCAACTCCACCGCCAACGACTTCACGAAAGAAATCATGGCGCCCTTGCTGGCCGCGTAGTCGGCATGTCCCGCTTCGCCGCGCTGGCCCGCCGTGCTGGAGATGAACACCAGCCGCCCACCATCGCTCATGTGACGCACCGCCGCGCGGGCACCGTAGAACAGGCCATCAAGATTGGTGGCCATCGTTTCCCGCCAACGCGTTTCGTCGAGCGCCGAGACCGGCACCGCCTCATCCGGCCAGATGCCGGAGTTGCCGACAAAGATGTCCACGCCGCCCCAGAGCCCCACGGCCTGCGCCACGAACTCGTCGTTGGCTTCACGGGTGGCCAGGTTGCCCTGATAGACGAAGCCGCGCCGACCGCTGGCCTCGATATCCCGAAGCACCCCGGCCGCGGCGGCCTCACCCGAGCG
>JACVCT010000226.1 GCA_016741895.1 Gemmatimonadaceae bacterium
GGGGTCCGGGGGGTCGCGTCCGGCCGCCGGGGCAGGGCCGCGGCGGCATCGCGCGAGAACGGGTCGGCGGCACGACGGCGATACTCGTGGCCGCCATGAGTGCACAGGAGGCCCAGAGCCCCGGGGATGGCCTCGTCCACGGGCTCAGGCGAGGCAAAGAGCGCCACGACGCGAGCGCGGGCAGTCTGGTCCATTTCGCGAAGGGCCGCGATGAGCGGCAGGGTGACCTTGTGTTCCTTGAGATCGAGCCCACTGGGCTTGCCGGTCATCTCCTGCTGCTCCGCGTAGTCCAGCAGGTCATCGGCCACCTGGAAGGCCATGCCGAGTCGCTCGCCAAATCGCGTGAGGGGCTCGCGATAGCGCGGCGCGCCGCAGAGCGCCCCCACATCGCAGGCCGCCATGAACAGCGACGCCGTCTTGGCGCGGATGAGCGTTTCGTAGTCCCGCTCGGAGAAGGCCAGCGCATCGAAGGCCCCCAGCTGCCGGATCTCGCCCAGCGTCATTTCGTTGGACGCAAAGGTGATGCTGCGCATGGCCTCGAGATCGCCGATGCTCACGAGCTCGCGCAGCGCGCGCAGATACAGATAGTCTCCCATGATGACGGAGACCTGATGACTGAACAGCGCGTTGACGGTGGGCATGCCACGACGAAGCGCCGAATGATCGACAGCGTCGTCATGCACGAGCGTGGCGAGATGAATGAGCTCGATGATGGCCGCAAACGTGACGGCCTTGGACGAGCTGCGCTCCTCGATGCGACTGGCAAGCAGCAGGAGGGTGGGCCGGAAGAGTTTCCCCTTCATGCCCATCAGGTGTCCCTGCACCTCCTGCACCAGCGGCACGTCGGCCGCCACGATGCGCCAGAGCTCGTCGGAAACGGCGGCGAGTTCGGCCTGCACCGGTGACTGGATGTCGCGCAATGCCGCGGCCAGCGCCGACGGAGTCCGCGTGGTCAGGGTCATCGGGAGGCCTGTTCGACGGCTGCCAGGCGGGCCGTCACGTCTCGGAATTGGATGTCGGTGGCGTACACACGCTGATAATAGCTACGAGCCTCGTCCCAGCGCTGCAGGGCCTCGCAGGCATATGCCAACAAGTACAGCACCCCGACCCGCTGGTCGTCGTTGAGTCCGGGCTCGTGCAGGGCCCGGGAGAGGATGGTGGCAGCCACCTGGTGCCGTCCCTGCTCCACGAAACACTGGCCGAGGGCCTCGTAGGCAGGGAGACGGTGCGAGCGGCTGCGCAGGGCCTTCTGGAACTCCGCGATGGCGTCCTCCAGCAGGCCCATTTCCTTGTAGGCGACCCCGAGGTCGTAATGACTCTCGAAATCGTCTTCTCCCAGTGAACGCGCGACCCCCTCCTTGAAGTGCCGTAAAAGTGAGTCGAAATCGGCCTGCTCGTCGCCCGTGATGGTGGGCTCACGCATCCGCATGCGAGTGGAGGCCGGTTCGTCGTCGTCGCGCAGCCAGTCCGCCAGATCGACATAGTTGTCGTCGGGAACGGCTGAGGCCGGCGCAGGAGGCGGCGGGGCGGCCGCCCCCAGCGCCGTGCGCGCCCGATCATCATGCGGGTCGATCTCGAGCACTCGTGCGTACACGGCCCGCGCCCGCACTTCTTCTCCCATGCGGACCAGCGCGTCGGCAAGGTCGAGATAGGCACTGCGCAGACGCGTTTCGCTGTTGGTCTGCACGGCCAGTTCCACCCGCCGCTGGTGGTAGGGCACCCGATCGGGGCTCACCTGCACCAACTCGTCGGCAATCTCGGCCGCCGACTCGAACTCTCCGGCCGCCTGGAGTCCCGACTGCGCCGTCTCAAGCTCCGCGAGCGCTGCATCGCGCTCCCCGGCCTCGAACAGCGCCTCGGCCAGACGCCGACGCAGCAGCCAGTTCTGGGGCATGCGCGCCACCGCCGCGCGCAAGGAATCCCGACGTGCGCTGGCCACCTGCTGGGCCTCGGCCGCGACGGCGGCGATGGGCAGCGCCGGTGTAATGGACACCGGACGTCCCTCGATCAGGGGCTCCGCGTCCGCAGTACCGGTTGCAGAGCTGTCGGCGTCATCCTCCGCGTCGGATTCCGCATCGCCCACGACCGCGTCGTCCAGCGGGGGGGTACCCAACGCGGGCGTCCCCAACGCGGGCGTGCCCAACGCGGGGGTGCCACTTGCTGGCGTTGCGCTGACCGGCGTGCTGTGAATGAGCGCGACGTCCGAGGGCGCGGTGTCCGCCGGCTCGGCCAACTCCTCATCGGCCTCTTCGAGTGCCGGATCAAACAACAGATCGAGCTCGCCCGACGCGCCTGGCACGGCCGGTGCCCCGATGAGGGCGCCACCGGGTTCGCTGGCCGACGATGCGTCGAGGCCAAGTGCCACGGTCCCGTCATCGAGCATGAGCGGCGGCAGCTCGCCCGGCAGAATGAAATCGTGCGGGTCTATGCGATACGGCGGACGATACGGCGGGGAGAACTCTTCGATGGCTTCGAGTTCAATGGCCGGCGTGGCGCGTGGGGTGGGCCGCACGGCGCGCATGGCGTCTGCAACCCGGGCGGCTTCCTCAGCCCGTGCTACCAGCTCTTCGCCGGCGGCAATGGCTGCGTCGAGCTCGGGCACCGGTTCGATGTCGAGCGCGGGGGATTCTGCTGCGGCCAGTCCGGTGGATTCGACGGGCTCGGGCACCGTCAGGTCGAGCAGGGCATCCACCACCAGTGGAGTGGGATCCACGGGCCGCGGCGGCTGATCCGTGGCAGCCGACGGCACACCAAAAGTCTGGGAGACCGCCTCCTCGCTGGGGCCGCCCTGGAAGTCCTCCACGAGGAGCTCATCCAGGATGGGAATGCTGTCCGCCTCGGCAGCTCCGCCCCGCGAGGTCAGGTCAGGCGTCGCGACGACCTCGGCCGCGGCATCGGACTCGACCTTGGGCAGGTCATCCGAGGTGAAGCCGTCCAGCATGGGGATGTTGTCGCCGCTGAATTCCCCGTTGGACTCGAGGCCAGCCAGCGGCTCTACTGCCGGGGGCGTCTCCGACGCCTGCGCGATTGTTTCCGTCGGCGCCGGGGTGACCAGTCGCACCGACGGGGGCGTTTCACGGACCGGGGGCTCGACGACCGGTGCCGTGATACCGGCCTCCTCGACCACTGGAGGCTCAATGATCGGGACCGGCGGCGGCGTCACGAGCCTGACCGGCGGCGGCGTCACGAGCTTGACCGACGGCGGGGTTGCCGGGCGCGGGGTGTCCACGATGAACGGGAGCTCCACCACGGGCTCGGGCGGCGTGGGCACCTTGGTGGTGGCGACCGGCGTGGGGATGCGCGGCGCCGACATCGGCGTGCGGGAGCCCGGCGCACCGTAGTCGATGTCGAGAAAGACGAGATCGGCGGACTTGAGCTCACGGCCCGGCGGCGCGTCGCTCTCGACCGCCACGCTGCGTGCCGGCGTCTTGCGACGCGGCAGGGTGATGCCCGCGCGCTGGGCATGCTCCTCCACCATGCGACGCACTTCGGTGAGCTCGGGCATGAGATCGGCGACCTCGGCGAGGGCACGCATGCCCTCGTCCACGCGTCCTTCCTGCTGCATGCGCGTGGCGTACTCGAGGAAATTGCGCGTGGCGTCACCGCGCAGTCCCTTGCGGGCGCAGATGCGACCGAGGGTGAAATACACATTGGCCCGGCCGGGCGCATTGCGCAGAATCTTGTTGCAGAGCGCGATGGCGTTGTTGAACAGGCCGGAGGTCGCGTAGTGCTCGACGGCGCGCTCGTAGTACGTGATGGCGTCGGGCACCCGGCCCTGACGCAGCGCGAGGTCGCCCACCTTGTTGAGCAGTGCGACGTCGATGTCCTCGCCGGCGGCTTCGCTCTCCTCGATGGCCTTGACGTAGGAGGCGATGGCGCGGTCGATCTGCTTCAGCTGCTCGAACTCAGCCGCCTTCTTTCGGTGCTTCGCGGCGTTGGACATGCGTTCGAGGCTGACTCCACGTGACGGAAGGGCCGAGGGGCCCGGAGGGAGGACGGGACCCGGGGATCGTACCCCGAAGATCGTCCACGTTCAAGGGACGCGAAGCCCCGGTGTGAGACGAGGAGTGCACAGACCACGCAACGCCAGCGGCCGCCCCCTGCCCCACGCCCCGTGCCTCAGGGTCTCACCACCGGCAGCATCCGTTCCGGGCGTGCCGCGTCCAACGGCGTCTCCGGCTGCACCGTGGCCATCACATCGCGGATGCGGGACATCACGCGCAGGGGGGCCTGCGCCTCTCCACGACAGGCGTAGAAGCAGTCGTTGCAGTTGATGGGGGCATAGCCCTTGTACTGCTCCCAGGGGCCGTCAGGCGGGAAGTCAGGGCAGCGCCGCACCTGGCCCTGCGGGTCAATGTGAATGGTGGTGTTGCCACTCTCACACGGCTCGGTCATCTCGCCGCGCACATAGCGCGGAATCTGCTCGAGGTAGTAATCGGAGTTGGTGATGACACCGGCCCGGCGGCGCTTGTAGGCGAGCAATTCGTCCACCACGGTTTGCAGCTCCGCCGGATCGAGATCCTGCAGCAGGTGGTCGCGGTTGCCGTTCTTGAGCGCCGTGTAGACCGAGAAATTGACCCCCGCCCCCATGGCCGCCGCCTGATGCACAATGGGCAGGATCTGGTCCAGATTGTCGCGCTTGATGACGGTGTTGAACTTGATGCCGCCAATGCCGGCCGCCCGCATGCGAGGAACCAGATCAAGAATCTTGTTCGTCAGCCCGGGGATGCCGCGTGCCTCATCATGGCGCCCGTCCAGATAATCGAGCGAAATGTTGAACTGATCCACGCCCGCGTCCCAGAGAGACTGCGCCCGCTCGAGCGACAGCATGCCCGCATGGGTGATGAGCTGCACGTAGGTGTAGCGCACCGACTGCCGCACCGCGCGCACGAGATCCTCAAGATCGCGGCGCAGCGTGGGCTCTCCGCCGGTGAAGGTCACCAGCATGGGCGAAAAGCGGCGGGCAATGGCACTGAAGTCGGCAAGCTCCTGTGCCTTGGCGCTGGCCGGCGTCTGCCAGTAGTTGCAGAAGCTGCAGCGCGCATTGCAGCGCATGGTGACTTCGAAATTCAGCAGCACGGGCCGGCGGTGCAGCCGCAGCCAGGCGTACTTGGCCAGAAAAATGGGAACGTGATACGGACGATACCGGCTCGAGAGCATGGCCGGTGCTCAGAAGTTGCT
Organism: Gemmatimonadaceae bacterium; assembly: GCA_016741895.1. Classification (GTDB taxonomy): domain Bacteria; phylum Gemmatimonadota; class Gemmatimonadetes; order Gemmatimonadales; family Gemmatimonadaceae; genus Gemmatimonas. The sequence continues at coordinate 5,182 of JACVCT010000226.1, forward strand.
GGAGCGGTAAGTCTGCCGGTCGTAGTTGAACTTGAGTTCCGGCTGCGCCTTGAGGGCAATGAAGAAGTTGAACGCGAAATTGCCGCTGGGTGTCTGCGAGAAGGAGAACACGGCGTTCCAGTCATGCAGCGAGCGCTGCAGGCCCACCTGCTGGCTGGAGAATCGGGCGCGCTCCACGTCGTACTGTGTGGACCACTGCGCCGACCAGTTGCGCGTGATGCCGAACGAGAGATTGGCCGAGACGTTCTGCGTGGGCGGCTGGATGAACACCGGTGCGCCGATGGCGCTCTGGCCCGAGTTGAGTCCGGTGGACGGCGCACTCTGTGCGTTCAGAATGCACCGCTCGTAGGCAATTACGCCAAGCGGCCGCTGTCCCTCGCAGAGCGCGGCCGGGTCGTTGCTGATCTGGGTGCCGCCCACCGGAGGCCGCTGCCGCGCCGCGTTGTACTGCAGACTGAGGTTCCAGCCCTCACCCGACTGGGGCAGCGACAACTGCATGCCACGCATGGATCCGCCACCCGCCGCGTTCATGCTGCGGGCCTGGCGATCGATGGACTGATCGCTGGCCTGCGTGGAGGTGGAGTCCATCGACAGGTCGGTCTTCACGCCAAAGAGCCGGCCAAGAATGCCGAAGATGCCCGACTTGCTGTTGAGCGAGAAGGTGACGCCGAACTCGGTGCGGAAGGGCTTGAAGACCGCCGTGTCAGACGCCGGGTCACCCTGAAAGAGCTCGTAGGTGGTGCGGAAGTCGAGACCGGGCAGGAGATCCGTCCGCCCGTTGATGGAGAAGGTGCGATCGGTGAAGCCGTTGCCGGTGGTGTCCGCGCGCACGAAGTCATAGGTGAGCGACGAAAAACCCAGCGAGAGCAGCTTGATCTTCTGGCCCGCGTCCGGGTTGGAGTCGTTGGGCGCGCGCAGCTTGGCTTCGAGATTGGTGGACATGGTGAGCGCCACACGATTCTGCGCCAGCGCCCCGATGTAGCCCACCCGGCTGCGGCCGATGGCCTGCAGGTACTCGTCGCTCACCGAGGCGGCGGGCGAATAGCTGTACGACAGCGCCGGCGTGATGGCATGGCGGAACCGCGACACGGGCCCCAGTCCCGGCAGCATGGCATAGAGCGTGGGCGATGAGCTCACGCCATAGCTGAGGCGCTTGTTCTGCGCGACCCAACGACCGTTGCTGCGTTCGGTGCGTACGAAGAGACCGCCCTGGTCCACGTTGGCCACGCTCACCGACGGCGACACGTTCCAGGTGCCCTGGAAGAATCGTGGCAGGTTGAACGAGGTGTTCCAGTCGACCGTAGTCTCGTAGGTCTGCGCGTAGATGCGCGTGACCTTCTGGGAAGAGTCCCGCACCCCCACGATCTCACGCTGCTCGGGAAAGTCGCGGAACTGTTCGTTGATGGTGAACGAATTCTGCCACTGGAAGTCCCAGATCTTGATGGGCGTATCGAAGGCGAACTGCATGTTGCGGCGGCTCGCATTGAAGCGCGTGCTGTCGATGCCCCCGTCGGCGCGGCGGTTGTATACAAACGGGAATTGCAGCCCCTGGTCGATGCGGCCCTGGCCCGAGATGGCGAGACGCAGACTGGGCGTCCAGGCCACTGGCCCCGCCTCCAGGGGTCCCGTGGGCCCGGTGAGCGACGGGAGAGCCCTGTTCACCTGCGGAGGCCCCGGTTA
>JACVCT010000227.1 GCA_016741895.1 Gemmatimonadaceae bacterium
AGTGGAAACGGCCGCCGGTGGCGTGGCAGCAGGCGAAGGCGCAGTTTGCGATTCAGTTCGGTGACCGCTTTCAGGTGGCCGCCTGATCATCCGTCGGCGTGCACACAAAACTCTGAACACGCCCCCGGCCGCCCTCCAATCCTCGGATCCTCCAATCCTCACACCTTCAGTTCAACGGTGTCGCCGAAACACGCGACCCCGCCGCCGCACCAACAGCACTTGCCCGATCGGCGCCCGCCGCGCATAAAGGGAGCAGCATCCTCCCATCCCCGCCCCACGCCCATGCGCCTGATCCTCCTCCTCGCCTTCCTGCTGCTCCCCTCCACGGCTCACGCCACCTGGTCGGTCATTGCCGTCGACAAGGCCACGGGACGCGTCGTGATTGCCTCGGCCACCTGCGTCGATCGGGATGATGCCTTTCTGCGCGGCATCCAGGCTGTCGTCGTGCCCGGCAAGGGTGTGGCGGCCTGTCAGGCAGCCGTCGACGGTACCCATGCCAACCAGATGCTGGTATATCGGGAGTTGCAGAAGGGCACCGACCCGGCGCGCATCATCGAGATGCTGAGCGCCGATCCGGCCTATCAGAGCCGGCAGTTCGGCATCGTGGACCTCAGCGGTCGCCACGCGGGCCACTCGGGATTGTCCAACGGCTATGTGAGTCAGGATATGCAGGGACAGGTGCCGGGCACGGAGATCTACTACTCCATCCAGGGCAACATCCTGCGCACCGGCGATGTGATTCCCAACGCGGTGCGGGCCTTTGTTCACACGCAGGGCTCGTTGACTGATCGGGTCATGGCCGCGCTGGAAACCGCCGATCAGTACGGAGGTGACAGCCGCTGCGTGTGCCCGCCACTGCCGGCCGACATGAGCAAGCCGGCCATTCCCTGCGAAGGACGTACCTCGTACATCGCCTACATCCTCATGGCCAATGCCAACGACCCGTCCGGCAGCTCGCACAGCGACGGACGTTACGCCATGTATCTCACCGTCGCCCAACCGTCGCAGGGTGGTCCCAATGCCATCAAGCCGGGTGAGAACCTCAATCCGGTCAAGACGCTGCGCGCCCGCTACAATGCGTGGCGTCGCACGCAGCCGGCGTCGTTCAAGTGAGGACTCAGGTGAGAACACAGACGATGGCTCCGACTTCCTCATTCGGTCGTATTCTGGCCGCTGGCCTGCTGCTGCTTGGCGTGGCCGGTCCCGCCTCTGCGCAGCGTCCGGCGCCGCGTGCGGTGCTCACGCTCAGCTCCCCGGCATTTGCTGACGGTGCACTCATTCCTGCCGCGCACGCGCAGGCAGGGCGCGACGTGTCTCCTCCGCTGACCTGGAGTGGCGTGCCGGACAGCACACGCAGCCTGGTGCTCATCGTGCGTGATCTCGACGCGCTGGTGGGCGACGGAACCGACGACGTGCTGCACTGGATGCTGTGGAACATTCCACCGACCGCCACCTCGCTGCCGGCCGGCGCCCCCAGCGGGGCACAACTCGACAACGGCACGCGGCAGATCAGCGTGAGCGGCCCGTACTATCGTGGGCCGGCTGCGCCGGCATCAGGGCCGCCGCATCACTATGTGTTCGAGCTCTACGCGCTCGACATCACGCTCAACATTGCACCCACGGCCATGTCGCCCGCTGCCACCCGTGATGCGGTGCTGCGTGCCATGACGGGCCACATTCGCGGCAAGGGCGTGCTCACGGGACGCTACCAGCGCCCCTCGCCGTAATGCCCGACGGCGAGCGCGTTGCTGGCGAGGGAGCGCGCGATCGCGACGGCGACCGCGACGGCGACCGGGAACTGCCGCAGTCCGCTTCAACGCCGCCGACCGCCTCGCGCCTCGCCGCGGTGGACAGCATGCGCGTCATCGCCATTCTGGCGGTGATCGTCATCCATGTGACGCCGTTCACACATGGTGCGCCGCCGGCGCGCATTGGTCTCGAGTGGAATCTGCCCACCATCGTCAATCAGCTCGCGCGCTTCGCCGTGCCGTGCTTCTTCGTGCTCTCGGGCTATTTCTGGGCCAAGCGCACGGCTGGCCCGGTACGGCGCTGGCCGGTCACGCGACAGATGCTGCAGCGTCTCCTGCTGTTGTTCGTGGGCTGGTCGCTCCTCTACACGCTGCCCTGGGATTCGGGACGTCTGATGAGGAACTGGCCGGCCAGCTACGGTGACATTCTCGAGCGCAATCTGCGGTGGATTGGCTCGCACAAGCTGCTGGTGGCGCTTCAGGGTACGGAGACACATCTCTGGTTTCTTGTCGCACTCGCCAGCGCCGTCGGCATCTCGACGCTGTGGCTGCGCTGGGGTGGCTGGCGTTCCCTGCTGCTCGTCGGCGTCGTGCTGTTCGCACTCGCCATGCTCATGCGGCCCTACGTGAAGTGGCCCATCGGCATCCCCGTGCGCTTCAATCCGCGCAATGGTCCGGCCTTTGCGCTGCTCCCCTTCGCGCTCGGCATTGCGCTCGCGTTCCGCGCGTCTTCGCCTGCGCAGTCACCAGGAGCCTGGCAACGCTGGGGCCTCGGACTCTGGCTCACGGGCATTCTCCTATCGGCCGCCGAGCTGACCTGGCTGCGCGTGAGCTACGGGCGCAGTCTCGCGCAGGACGCCGTATTCTCCACCATGCTTTGCGGCTTGGGGGCAGCCTGTTTCGCGCTTGGCAACCCGGCGTGGCTGGCCCGCTCGCGCTTGGCACAACTCGGTCCACTGGTGCTCGGCATCTACGCGGTGCACCCGCTCATCATTGATCTCGTCCTGCCGCAACTTCCGAGACCACGTGGTGTGCTGGCCGACCTGCTGACCGTCGCACTCGTTTTTGTGCTGTCGTGGGGCGTGAGCAGCCTGTTGGCCCGCGGTCGCTGGACTCGGGGGCTCGTGCGCTGAGCGCTGAGCGCTGGGCTGCATGGACGTGACCCGGCCGTGACGAGCAGGTGATGCCACCGGAACGCATGCGCGCCAGCGTTCCTTCATGTCCCATGCAACCTCGCCATCCGCGCCGCGTCCGTTGCGGCTGCTCATGGCCACCGATTCGTGGAAGCCACAGCTCAACGGCGTGAGCGTGGTCACCGCCACCATGGTGGATGGTCTGCGTGACGCTGGCTGGGAGGTGGATGTGCTCGCGCCGCGTCTCGCTCGGGATCGGGCACAGGAGGCAGCGCCAGGCAATCCGCGCTGGCTGGATGCCGTCTCGCTGCCGGGATACGCCGATGTGCGTGTCGCGCGTCCACAGTGGGCGCGGGTGCGCGAGGCGTTTGATCGTGTGCAGCCCGATCTGGTGCACTGCGCCACTGAGTTCGTGGTCGGACGCATGGCACGCATCGAGGCCACACGTCGCGGCATCCCCTACACCACGTCCTACCACACCGACTTCGCGAGCTACACTCGCAGCTATGGCATTGCCTGGCTGCGCCGACCTGTTTCGCGCTGGCTCACGCACAGCCATCGGCGTGCTGCGCTGACGTTCACACCATCCGAATCGGCCTGCCGGGATCTGCACGACCGGGGGCTTCGGCGCGTGGCCGTCTGGGGACGCGGCATCGACACCACGCACTTCCATCCACGCCATCGACGCCGCGATGTGCATGAGGTGCCGGGAGCGCGTACGCCGTTCACGTTTCTCTACGTGGGTCGCCTCGCGCCGGAAAAGAATCTGCCCGTGCTGCTCGACGCCTTTCTCGCGACCCGCCTGGCGCGTCCCGACGTGCCCATGCAGTTGCAGATCGTTGGCGACGGCCCCCTGGCCGAGTGGGTGAAGGACTGGATTGTGCGACACGCCCCGGACGTGGTGCACTGTTTCGGCGCGCGCTCACGCGAGACGGAGCTTCCGCAGCTGTACGCCGACGCCGATGCTCTGCTGTTTGCTTCCACGACGGAGACCCTTGGGCTTTCCGTGCTCGAGGCCATGGCCTCAGGCACGCCGGTGGTGGCGGTGCCAGCCGGCGGTGTGGGCGAGCACGTGTTCGACGGGGTGAATGGGCTGGCCTGCGTGGCCAACAATCCGGCGTCCATGTCGTCGGCCATGCTGCGTCTGCTTGATGACCCGGCGCTCCGTGTGCGACTGGGCTGCGGTGCGCGGCGGCATGCCGAGCGCTTCGGGGCCGGGGCGGAGTTGCGGAGGCTCGACCGGTTGATGCGGCGGGGTGCGTGTGAGGCGGGAGTGGGGGGTGCGGGGGGGGGGGGTGGGGGGGGGGCGGACTGAGGCACGCGGGGGGGGGGTCCGCTCGACCCGCCATCGGGACTACCGCAGCACCTGCCTTCGTGCTCCTCCGAATCTCCAATCCGCACACCCTCAAGTTCGCCGATCCGCACACCTTACCCTGCCAGCACCTCACGATACACCGCGAACAGGCGATCAAACACCACGTCCCACGCATGGTGAAGCTCCGCATGCTGTCGTGCCTTGCGCCCGAGCCCAATCACGTCGCTCTGCAGCAGTGCCACCGCCTCCTCGGCCAACGACGCAGCCGAACCGGTCACGTAGAGACGCCCACCACCGCTGCGTTGCACGTGCTCGGGCACACCACCCTGATCGCAGCTCAGCACGGGCGTGCCGCAGCTCATGGCCTCGAGCGCCGACAGGCCGAAGGTTTCAATGGGGCCCGGCGCGAGATACACGTCGAGGGCTGCCAGCAGGTCCGCGAGGCCTTCGCGCGTGTGCTGGTAGGGCAGCATGATCACACGGTGACCGTACGGGTGGGCGCGCAGGCGCTCCCGCATGGGACCCGCACCCGCCAGTACCAGACGGGCGCCGGTGCGCCGTTCCACGTCGGCCCAGGCATCGAGCGCCACGTGCAGCTCCTTTTCGCGCGCAAGGCGCCCGGCGTAGCCCACCAGCGGCGTATCGGGCAGGCCATGCAGCGCGCGGGTGAGTGCGGCGTGCGATTTCCGATCGGGCGTGAAGGTGTTCAGGTCCACGCCAAGCGGTACCCGCGCCACACGATCGATGCCGGCGGCCGCGAGGTCTGCGGCGGCGGCGTCCGTGGACACAATGGTCACGGGAAACAGGCGGTCGAGTCGCCGCATGTAGCGCCAGGCGGCGCCGTGCACGAGGCGATTCACGGCCGGGAAGCGTGCGCGTTCGGGCGCGAAGTAGTGCGGCAGGTTCGTGTGGTGAAAACACAGCAGCGGCACATCGAGTGCACGGGTGGCATGGCGGACAATCCACGGCACGATGAACGGGCTGCCAATTTCAATGAGATTCGGACGCTCATACTGGACAATGCGTGTGATGGAGCGCGTGGCCAGCATGAAGCGATAGGGCCGCTGTCGGGGAATGGGCGGACCATGCAGGCGATACATGCGCGTGCCCTCGGTATCACGCACACTGTCGCGATCACCGGGTACGACCATTACGTGCCGCAACCAGGGCCGCGCGGCCACATAGCGCGCCTTCTCCAGCAGGTAGGTCTTGATGCCTCCGCTGGTGTCACCAAACCACTCGGTGACGTCGAGCACGCCCAGCGCGGCGGCCGGGCGCAGGCGAACCGGAAGTGCTGCAGACAACTGGCTTACCCCGTCGTCCTGCGGCGACGCGGCACTCAGCAGTGTTCCCATGAGTGGACGCTCAGCCGAACATCGGCCAGGCGCAGAGCAGGGCGATGGCCTGACCCACCAGCACATCACCCGGATAGTGCACACCCAGGGCCACACGTGAGAATCCCACCACCGCCGCGAGCAGCATCAGGGGAAGCGCCAGCGCCGGAAACGCCGAAGCGAAACCCACCGCCACCGCCATTGCTGCGCAGGCGTGGCCGCTGGGAAAGGAGAAGCGGTCGGGCACCTGAATGAGCGCCTCGATGGGCAGGCGCACCGAGGGGCGCGGGCGACCCACGCTGCGCTTCACGATCTGCACCACCAGATGCGACGCGCCCAGCAGCAGGAGGACGTGCCACACCAGCATCGGCGTCACGTCGGGCAGGCCGAGGGCCAGCAGACAGGTTCCGATGCTGCCTCGGGCGCCGCCAAGATGCGTGATGCTCATCCAGAATCGCCGCGCGGAAAGCGCGCAGGCCGGTGTCAGTGCGCAGCGTGCAAACAGCGCGTGATCGCGCGCGTCGAGTCCCCGGAGCCATGGCGTCATGGAGCATGAAGTTCGGCCCACCGTGTGACGGCCACGCGACTGCCGCACCACGCCGCCGTAACGGCTCGGCCCGGATTTGCCGACGGCGGACAGGGCAGGTCACGAAACAGCGCGCGAAACATCCACGTATCGGACTTCGCTGTATCGATGAACCCATTCTCCTGACACTCCCCATGCTCATCACGCTTCGCGTTCTGCACTTCATTGGCCTGGCCATGGGCTTCTCCGTGTCCTTCGCCAACATCGTCATGGCGGGACTCATCGCCGCCGCGCCACCCGGCGAGAAGCCGGTGCTTGGTCGCTTTCCCATGGCCATGATGCGCGTGGGGGACATTGGGCTCGCGCTCCTGTGGCTCACCGGGCCCGCCCTGCTGTACATCAAGTACGGCGGATTCTCCGGCATGCCCTGGCAGTTCCACGTCAAACTCACCGCCGTCGTGCTGCTCACGCTCGTGGTGGGATTCATGCACAGTCAGAAGGGGCGCGTTCGCGCCGGGGACATGGCCGCCATGGATCGCATGAAGCGCGTGGCGCCGCTGGCATCGCTTTCCGCGCTCACGGCGCTCATCTTTGCCGTCATGACCTTCAACCGCTGACGTGGCCCGTCGCATCGGCCGACGGGTTTTCCGTTTCGCCGCAACGGCCGTCGCTGTCCTGGTGGGCAGCGGCTGCCGCGCCGCGCCCGATGGGGCCGCGTCAGATGGCGCCGCTGCGGACCGGGCGGTCGTCAGCGCCGATGAAGAGCGGCGGGCTTCCACCGGGCCGCTGGTGGTTATGGC
>JACVCT010000228.1 GCA_016741895.1 Gemmatimonadaceae bacterium
ACCGATTTGCCGATCCCGATGCACGCGAGGGGGGGGCCAAGGGGGGGCACTACCGGGGCATGGACAAGCAGCATCCGGAGGGCCAGGTGCCCCGGTGCCTGCCACCAGCGGTCCACTGCGGGTGGGCATCACAGCCGGCGCCAGCACGCCCAACAACAAGATCGAACAGGCGGTGGCGCGTGTGTTCCTGCTGCGTGGGGTGAATCCCTCGAGCGTCGCCTGACGGATCAGGCGTAGGCCTTAAGGCGTAGGCCTTCAGGCCCGGGCCCTCAGGCTTGGGCCCTCAGACGAAGGCCTCAGGCGTACACCTCGAAGATGCCGGCGGCGCCCATGCCGCCGCCGATGCACATGGTGACCATGCCGTAGCCGCCGCCACGCCGACGCAACTCGTGAATGAGCTGCGTGGTGAGCTTGGCACCGGTGGCGCCCAGCGGATGGCCGAGGGCGATGGCCCCACCGTTGACGTTGATGATGTCGGTGGGCATATCGAGTTCCTTGATGACGGCCAAGGCCTGCGCGGCAAAGGCTTCATTGAACTCGATGAGTTTGAGGTCGGCCAGCGTGAGCCCCGCGCGCTTGAGCGCCTTGGGCACCGCCTTGATGGGCCCCACTCCCATGATGTCCGGGTCCACGCCGCCCACACCAAAACTCACGAAGCGCGCGAGTGGTGTGAGGCCCTGCGCCTTGGCCGCGCTCGCCGACATGACCAGCACAGCGGCCGCACCGTCGGAATAGGGGCTGGCATTGCCGGCGGTCACGGTACCTGTGGGCACGAAGGCCGGTCGCAGCTTGGCGAGGCCCTCCGCCGTGGTGTCGAGACGCGGGCACTCGTCCACGGCAAACACGCGCTCGCTCACGGTCTTCTTGGCACCCTCCCAGCGGTACTGCGGCACGGTGATGGGCACGATTTCGTCGGCAAACACGCCGCGTGCCAGCGCATCGGCGGCCTTCTGCTGACTGTGCAGCGCAAACGCGTCCTGCTGCTCACGCGTGATGCCCCAGCGCTTCGCCACCCGCTCGGCGGTGAAGCCCATGCCGATGTAGGACTCCACGATTTCCGGTGAGAGTCGCGCGTTGTAGCCCGACATGGGCACCTGCGACATCATCTCGATGCCACCGGCCAACACCGCGTCACCCTGTCCGGCCCCAATGGCCTGCGCGGCGTAGGCCACGGCCTGCAGTCCGCTGGAGCAAAAGCGGTTGATGGTGGCCGCGGCGGTCTCCACCGGAAAGCCACCACGCAACCAGGCCAGCCGCGCATGATTGAGGCCCTGCGAGGCCTCGGGCATGGCGCAGCCCCACTGTACGTCTTCCACGCTGGCCGGGTTGACGCCAGCACGCTCCATGGCCGCACGCATCACGGCCGACGACACGTCCACCGGATGCACGGTGGCCAGCGCGCCATCGGCCTTGCCACGGGCCACGGCCGTGCGCGCGCAACTCACGATCACGACTTCAGTCATCGATCTGCTCCTCGCGCTCAGTTGCGCAGCGGCTTGCCGGTCTTGAGGGTGTAGGCGATGCGCTCCTGCGTTTCCTTTGTGCCCAGCAAGGACAGGAAGTGCTCGCGCTCGAGGTCCAGCAGGTCGGTTTCCGTCACATCACGCGGGGCGCCGTCGCCACCGCACAGCACATGCGCCACGGCGCGGCCCACCCGCACGTCGTGGGCGCTGGCCTGTCCGGCTTCGTGCGCCGCCCAGAGCGCATATTCGAGATTGCCAAGACCTTCGCGCCCGAGAGCGCGCACCGTGCGCTCCGTCGGCGGCAGATACCCCGGCGCGAGATCGAGCACACGCTGCTTGGCGTCGGCCAGCAGATGATCGCGGTTCATGCTGATGCGGTCACTCTGGCGGAGATAACCCAGACTGCGGGCCTCATGCGCCGAGGTGCTCGTGGTGGCGAAGGCAATGAGCTTGAACGCGCGCTTGACCGCCGCAAAAAGATCGAGCTCCTCGTACTGCTGCAACTCGCCGGTGAAGCGCATGAGCAGTTCCTTGGTGCCGCCGCCGCCCGGCAGGAGTCCCACGCCGACCTCCACGAGTCCCATGTAGGTCTCGGCATGCGCCTGCACCGCATCAGCGTGCAATGTGACTTCGGCGCCACCGCCCAACGTCATGCCAGCCGGCGCAACCACCACGGGAAACGGTGCACGCCGGATGGACATGGTGGCGTCCTGGAAGGCCTTGATGGAGGCGTCGATGTCCTCCCAGGCGCCAGCCGCCACGGCGAACGACACGAGCGAGAGGTCAGCACCAACACTGAACGCGCGCGCATCTTCGTTGCCGATGACGAGTCCGTTGAAGCCCAGCTTCTCCACCTTGCGCAGCGCGCTGGCCAGCCCCTCGAGCACGCCCTGTCCGAGACTGTTCATCTTGGAGCGGAACTCGAAGCAGGCCACGCCGTCGCCCATGTCGAGCAGACGCGAGAGGCCGTTGTCTTCGAGCACCCGACCAGCCTGCGCCAGAGCCGCGAGCGACACGCGCCCCGGCACGGCCGGCACGGGCTCGAGATTGCCGTCGAACGTGAGCGCCTCGTCGCCCTTGTAGAACGCGCCCTGCGCGTGCTCGAGCAGAGCCGGCACGTCGCGCCCTTCCGACGCGAACTCGGCGCGCAACCAGTCGAGTCCCAGCGCGTCCATGACCTGAAACGGGCCGGCTTCCCAGCCGTAGCCCCACTCCATGGCGCGATCGATGGCCACGAGATCGTAGGCCAGCTGCGGCGCGAGACTGAGCGTGTAATGCGCCACGTCGGCGAGATGATCGCGCAGGAAGGCGCCGTGTGCCCCGGGCAGCTTGACTGCGGCCTTGAGACGCTGCGCGAGCGGCAGGCGCAGGAGCTGCCCGATTTCACCGCCCTCGAGCCGCTGCTGCGGCACATAGTCGCGGGTCTTCCAGTCGAAGGTGAAGGTGCCGTCCTTCGCCTTGCGATAGAAGCCGCCGCCGGTCTTGTCACCGAGCTTGCCGGTGGCCACCAGTTGCTCCGCCACCCAGGCGGGCATGGCGAAGTCCTCACCGGTGGCGGCACCGATGCTGCGGGTGACGTGCTGCAGCACGTCGATGCCGGTGAGATCACCGGTGCGGAAGGTGGCCGTGCGCGCGCGGCCGATGAGCGCGCCCGTCAGGCCGTCCACTTCGTCGATGCTGAGCCCGTGCTGCTCCATGCGGCGCATGGTGGCCACCATGCCGTAGACCCCCAGGCGATTGGCCACGAAGCCCGGTACATCCTTGGCCATGACAATGCCCTTGCCCAGCGTGCGCTCGGCGAAGGCGCGCATGGCCCCGATGACCGCCGGATCGGTGTCCGGCGTGGGGATGAGCTCGAGCAGATGCATGTAGCGCGGCGGATTGAAGAAGTGCGTGCCGAGGAATCGGCGACGGAACTTCTCTCCGCGTCCGTCGAGCAGCACGGCCATGGGGATGCCCGAGGTGTTGCTCGAGATGATGGCCGTGGGCTTCATGAGCGCTTCGATGCGCGCGAACAGTGCCTGCTTGGGGGCGGGCTGCTCGATGATGGCCTCAACGATCCAGTCGCACTCGGCCAGCCAGGCGAGATGGTCGTCGGTGTTGCCGGTGCGCACGCGCGCCGCGGCGCTGGCGTCCATGAAGGCCGCCGGCTTGGCCTTGAGGGTCTTCTGCAGCCCGTTCCGCGCCGGGGCGCTGCGATTGGGCGAGGCCGGATCGGGGTCGCCCGGAATGTCCAGCAGTATCACGCGGCAGCCCGCGGATGCTGCGAGAGCGGCGATGCCACTTCCCATGGCGCCGGCGCCCACCACGCCGACGGTCGTCACACGCATACAGGACTCTCTCCGTGAGGGATACCATGGAAACTCCGATGCGGAGCGCGGAGAGGGAAGGGGGAGAACGCAAAAAACGCGACGAAATCGTCGCGTTTGAGGTCCAGGGATGAATCTGACCTCCGGGTGCTCAGGCGGGAGCGATGCGTTGCGAGCGGTCGTAGCCACGCACGTCGCCGAAGGCGGCGCGCACCCGGGCAATGCCCGCGGCCGTATCATCTTCGTCGGCGGTGAGCACGGGGCCGAGACGGATCTCGCGACGGTCCCAGTCGAAGGCGACACAGCAGATGGGCACCTTGGCGCCCTTGGCCACATGCCAGAATCCCGACCGCCATTCGGTGACACGCTTGCGGGTGCCTTCGGGACTGAGCGCGAGGGCAAAGCGCTCACTGGCCTGCATGGCGGCAATGGTGCGCTCGACCACGTTGTGTTTGTTGTGCCGGTCCACCGGAATGCCGCCGTTGGCGCGCATGAACCAGCCGAGAGGTGGACGAAACAGCGTGTCCTTGCCCCACCAGTGTGCATCGAAGCCCAGCGCCCACTTGGCGGCCAGTCCCACCGGAAAATCCCAGTTGGACGTGTGCGGCGCGACGATGACAACGAAGCGCGGCAGGTCGGGCATGTGCCCGGTGAAACGCCAGCCCGCGCGTTTCAGCAACCAGCGGCCGAGTCGGCGCAGCCACGGGCGGTGTGTTTGCGGGACAGCGGGACCAAGTTCCCAGGACGCGGAAGTCACGCGGGTATCGGCGAAGGTCAGGGGGCGCGCACGGCGCATCGGCCCGTGCTGGCGGGCGGCGCGCACATGGCGTTCATTTGACACATGCTTCTCCCGAATCGCAAGCTGCCAGTTCGCCGCGCACTGACCGCGGCGTGTCATGTTTTCGCGTTCACCCTGCTCACGCTGCCGCTCGCACCGCGTGATCTGTCCGCCCAGCGACGCAGTGGTCCGCTGGTGCTGCGCACGCCCACTAGTGCGAGAGTGCTGGCCCTGGGCAATGCCGGCGCGGCCATAACCGACGCCGATGCGGTATTTCTTTCGCCCGCCATGCTCATCACGGCACGCGGCGCGTCGGCCTCCGTGCAGCGCTACGGCGCGGCCGCCACGCATGGCAGCGTGTCCACCATCAGCACCGTGGGCGGCACCACCATCGGGCTCGGTGCGCAGGTGCTCGATTGGCGCGCGCCATCGCTGCCCTATGGTGAGGTGCTGCGCACCGGTACCACCACGCTCAGCGACGGTGGTGTGCGCGAGGCCGGGAGTCAGCTGGTGGCCCTCGGCATCGCCCGCGTGATCAAGGGGCAGCGGCTCGGTGTGGCGCTCAAGTACGCCGAGGAGCGCATCGACGCACAATCGGACGCGGTGCTTGCCGTGGATATCGGCTATGCCCGTGCCTTCGGACCGGGCGCGCTCAGTTTCACGGTGCAGAATCTCGGTGTCCGCCCGCAGCTCGATGCCGTACGCGTACCCTTGCCGCAGCGCTACACGCTGGGCTTCGGCGGTGGCATGATGCCCATGGGCGAGTACCTCGACATGGGCGCGCAGGTGCAGGTCAGTGTGGACGGCGATGGATTCGTCAGACCGGCCGGAGGCATCGAACTGGGGTACGTGCCCATCGAGGGCGTGTCCATCGTGTGGCGTCAGGGACTGCGTCTGCCGCGTGAGCCCGACGAGTCGCTGGTGACAGCGGGCGTCGGGCTCACGGTGGACAGACTGTCAGTGGACTACAGCGTGGAACCCATGCGCGGCGGACGACCGGTGTCGCATCGCCTGGGGCTTCGTCTTCGCTGACGTCGTGTATGCCGCCGTCGTGTATGCCGCCGTCGTGTGATCAGCTGCAGGACGGCCGGCCGCGCGGCAGTGTGATGCTGCAGGTCTTGGTGGTGCCGTTCTCGGTGATGACGAGCGTGGCCGTGTTGCTGCCGTTGTAGGTCAGCACCTCACGCCGCTCGTTGGTGGTGGGGGTGCCGCCGTTGACGGCCGACTGCACCGAGATCACACGCACGACCGTGCCGGCGGTGGGATAACCGGGGCCGGCGACCGTTCCGGCGGGCACCACGAGACCCTTGGTGGTGTCGGTGGCGTTGCGAATGGCGGTGAAGCGCTCGCCGTCGCGATTCGTGCCACTGATGGACTCGGCGCTCTTCGACCAGCCGTTCACCGTGCGCTGTGTGCTGCCGGCGGCCAGACCAGTGACCGTGCGATCGCTGCTCGCGTTGACGGTGGCGGTGATGGTGGGCGCGGAGGCCGAATCACGTCCCGGGCTCGGTACACGCCGCGTCGTGGTGCCCGTCACCGTGGTGCGGGTACGCACGGTATTGGTGGTCATGGAATCGATGCGGGTCTGCGCGGCGCCATCCTTCGATGTGATGGTGAAGATGTTGGTGGTGGTGAGACCGTTGCGCACGTTGGTGCAGTTCACGTCGTTGCCCGACACCGTGCAGGTGGAGTCGATGCGAATGGCAAACGGTCCACGGTGTGGGCGCGGGCTCGGCGCACTGTCGCCGCGGAAGTCGCCGCGGAGACCGCCGCCCATGAGGCCATCGATGCCCGGGCCACCGTGAATGCCGCGTCCGCCGAACGCTCCCATGCCTCCCATGCCGCGCATCGGTCCACGCATCGGCCCTTCCCAGTCGGCCGACGCATCGCCGCCGTAGCTCGACGCGGCCAGATCCATGCCGCTTGGCACCGCACTGAAGGCGCCGCCCACGAGCAGCCCCGACTCGGTGGGGCGGGATACACTATCGGAGTTGCATGCGGCGAGGGTGGCGAGCAGCACGCTGCCCAGCAACAATGCAGAGGCCGCGCGTGGCGTGAAGCGGGCCACGGAGCGCGGCGCGGTGTCAGTGGATGCTGTGGATTCGGAAGAACGCATGAAAGTCTCCGGCAGGTGCACCGGCGCAGCCCACCATTCGGTCGGCGCTTCCGGTGCATGATTGACGTTGGTGCCATGGAGACACACCGGGGACGTGGTACCCCACGTCACCGCTTGTCATGGCATGTCACACCGCGTCCGCAGTCCTTCCGCGCCTACCG
>JACVCT010000229.1 GCA_016741895.1 Gemmatimonadaceae bacterium
CGGGGGGCGCGGGGCTTCACCCAGGGGGGCGCGATTGGGCGCCGGCGGGATGGCCCCGGAGGCCACGGGGGCGACCGGGGGGGTCACATGGACACTGGCGGTTGCGGCCCGCCCTTCACTGGTGGCCGTGATGGTGGCGGTGCCAGCCGCCACGCCGGTCACGACACCCGAGGCACTGACGCTGGCGATGTTGCTGGCCGATGAACTCCAGGCGATGCTGCGACCGCTGAGCACACGGCCCTGCGCGTCGCGGGCTTCGGCGCTGAGTGACGTGGTGGCGCCAACGGAAACCGACGCGGTGCTCGGCGTAATGGCCACTGACGCAACCGCGATGGGCGCCGGCGTATCGGGGGCGGTGGAATCACTGCTGCATGCTGCGATGGCAAGGGACAGCAGGGCTACATGACTGTACGAAACGAGCGAACGGGCCAGACGGCGGCCCGGAGAGGCAATGCGCATGGGAACGGAACTCCGGAGGAGGTTGTGCCTTTGGAAGCGTGAGGCACCACCCGGACATTTCACGCGACGAACAACAGAGCGCGGGTTGGTTCGACGTGCACAAGTCTGCACATCGAACCGACCCGCGCCCGCACATGCCAGTTCGCATGTCATCGCGCACATCGTGAGGCGGCCGGGGAGCGTGCGGGGCCTTACCTCAAAACGTATACATTTGTCACCGCAGCCTATTCGACCTGCGCTCCCACGACGTCCCAATTGATGCGCGCCAGAACCGCATCGACGTAGCCGGCGCGCTGCGTCTGGTACATGCGGCGATAGGCGTGCTCCCACACGTCGATACCGAGGACCGGCAGCTCGCCGTCGAGCAGCGGCGAGTCGTCATTGGGCAGAGTGCGCACCGCGAGGCGATTGGTGGCGGTCTTCACCAGCCACGCCCATCCGTTGCCCTCGATACCCAACGCCGCCTCGCGCAGGGCGGCCTTGCACGCGTCAACCGTTTCGAAGTCACGCGTGATCATGCTGCCGAGCCGACCGTTTGGTGCGGTGGCCGTGGCCGCTCCCGGCGCGAGCACCTTCCAAGAGAGGGCGTGGTTGGCGTGCGCGCTGCCGTGCTCGCGAATGGGCGCACGCGCAGCCTCCGGCCAGCGGCGAAGTCCCATGAGCAGCTGGCCGAGCGAGTACTCATGCAGCGTGGGATGGGCGGTCAGCGCGGTGTTGAGCGCCTGCACATGACTGGCGTGCACGCTGCGGTAGTGCGCCTCCACGGTGGCGGCATTGAGGGCCGGCATCAGTGCGTTGGTTTCATACCCGAGTGTCGGCAGGACAAACGGGTACTTCTGCTGCAGCACCACATCGGGCGCCGGACGGTAGAGGTGTGTCCCGTCGCCGAAGGGGCCGGTCCAGAACGTCGAAGGAGTGGAACTGAGGAGGGGCATGTGGGGGGTGGGCGGGATCAGGCTATCTCGTCGAATCCGGTTTCGCGGGCAACACAACGGGCTTGGCCGGCACCGGTGTGCAATGCGTGGCCTGCTTGTTGCGTACGCGCGTGGCATTGAGAAAGCTGCGCTGCCCGCGCTGAGACGCGTCCACGCCTTCGATGATGTGCAGCTGCGGCTCGAGCGGCGGCCGCGACATGCCCTCGGACGCGTCGAGACTTCCAAGCCCGAGTGAGCCCGGCGACCAGCGCCCACGCCTGGCCTCGCCCGGGCTGTTGAGCGCCTGCGCGGCCTGCGCACTGGCCGTGAGACATTTCTGGGCCGTCGCCGACTCCGCCCGCGCCCGGTCGGCGCGTGTGACCGGCACGGGTTCGAGCGCGCCACGCGCCGACTGCTGCGCCGCCAGCGAACGTGTAAGCGGATTCCCAAACGCCGCGAGGACGACGACGGACAGTGCAAGCCGATCTCTCATCTCACGCATCGCACACCCCATGTGGTTGGTGAAGCCTCAGATGTCTGATCTCCGATTTCCGATCTCCGATCTCCGATCTCCGATCTCTGATCTCTGATCTCTGATCTCTGATCTCTGATCTCTGATCTCCGATCTCTGATCTCTGATTTCAGATCTCTGATTTCAGTACACCAGATGTACGAAATGTCGCCTCCCCCTCGCCCGCCGTTTCTTCCCGCGGTTCAACCTTACGCCGTCCCACCTTACGCAGTTCACCGCGGCGGCGATTGCCGTTCCTTCCCGCAGTCCCACCTTACGCAGTCACACCTTGCGCAGTTCAATAGCGAGCCAGGTATCTGTCCAACTCCCAGGCCGTGACCTGCTGGTTGTACGCCTCCCACTCCGCCCGCTTCGCCGCCAGGAACTGCTGGGCGATATGCTCACCCAGCGCCGCCTGCATCACATCGTCCTTCTCCAGCTCATCACAGGCCTCGGACAGCGACTGCGGCAGATCATCGACGCGCAGCCGCCGACGCTCGCGGTGCGACATCTCCCAGATGTTGGTGTTGATGGGTTCGCGCCAGTCCGCCTGCGTGGCCAACCCATCGAGTCCCGCCGCCAGCATCACCGTCAGGGCCAGATACGGATTGGCCGCCGGGTCTGGCGTGCGCAGCTCGAGCCGCGTGCCCGATCCACGACGCTCCGGCACCCGAATCATGGGGGAGCGATTGCGCATGCTCCACGCCACGTTCACCGGCGCCTCGAAGCCCGGCACCAGCCGCTTGTAGCTGTTCACCAGCGGATTGGTCACCGCCGTCATGCCGCGCGCATGCTTGAGCAACCCGCCGATGTAGTGCAGCGCGGTGAGGCTCAGCGCCCACTCGCGCTGCGGATCCCAGAACGCATTCTGTCCGCCCTTGAACAGACTCTGATGCGTGTGCATGCCGCTGCCGTTCTGTCCGAACACCGGCTTGGGCATGAAGGAGGCGATGAGACCGAACTGCCGCGCCACCTGCTTCACCACGAAACGGAAGGTCGCGATGTTGTCGGCCGTGCGCAGCGCCTCCGCATAGCGGAAGTCGATTTCGTGCTGGCCGTGCGCCACCTCGTGGTGCACCGCCTCCACCTCGAAGCCCATCTGCTCCAGCGCATCCACGATGGCGCGGCGCGCATCCTCTCCCAGATCCATGGGGGCGAGGTCGAAATATCCGCCCACATCGTGCGTGTCCGTGGCCGGGCGCCCGTCGGGCGTGGGCTTGAAGAGGAAGAACTCCGCCTCCATGCCCGCGTTCATCACGAAGCCCTGGTCGGCGGCGCGCGCGAGCTGGCGCTTGAGCACCGTGCGCGGGTCGCCCGCAAAGGGACTGCCGTCGGGCATGGTGATGTCGCAGATCAGCCGGCCCACGCGCGCCGATGGGTCCCCCCACGGAAAGATCTGGAACGTCGTCAGATCGGGGGCCAGCAGCATGTCCGACTCTTCCACCCGCACGAAGCCGGCGATGCTCGAGCCGTCGAACATGATGTCGCCCTTGAGCGCCTTCCTGAACTGCGAGCTCGGGATCTCGACGTTCTTGATGCCGCCCAGAATGTCCGTGAACTGGAGACGCAGAAAACGCACCTGCTGCGCCTCGGCCAATTCAAGAATGTCCGCCGCCGTGGCGCCGGACAGATTGCTGGGGACGATCGAACGACTGGAAGTAGCCACGCGGGAGGCACCTGGGCGGGAGAACGACATCACTTCGGCCCCCAATTCTACTAACTTTCCGGTCTCATGACCTCTTCGCCTGCTTCCAGCCGACCCGCTGCCGGCGCCGCCTTCTGCGCGGCCTGTGGCGCCCCTCTGTCCACCGGGGCCCGTTTCTGCCATCGCTGTGGCACGCCTGCCGGACAGGGCGCCCCTGTGGTGGGCCAACCTGCTGCGCCGGGCGGCGTGGCCGCCGTGCTGCCGTGGGGCGTGGCCTTCGTGGCCCTGCTCGCGCTGGTGGCCATGTTTGCCGGGCGCAACTTCGGCGCCGCCAAGGGCTCCGGTGTCGATGGCAGCGCCAACTCGCTGGCCACACAGGCCATCGACGGGCCGGCGGCAGCTTCGGCGGCTCCGTTTGCCGGCGGGGCTGCGGCGGGCGGTCGAGCCCCGGATCTCAGCAACATGACCCCCAGCGAGATCGCCTCACGGCTGTTCAACCGCGTCATGGAACTGGCAGAAGCCGGCAAGGTCGACTCGGCCGTATTCATCGGCGAGCGCATGGCGCTGCCGGCGCACGAGATGCTCCCCGAAATCACCATCGACGAGCGCTACCATTACGGTCGCCTGGCGGAGGTGGTGAACAACGCGGGGGTGGCGCGTGCCCAGGCCGACACCATTCTGCAGCGCGAGCCCAATCACCTGCTCGGCCTGCTGCTGCGCGTGAGAGCGGCCCGCATGGACAAGGATCCGGCCACGGAGCGGCAGTACAATGCGCGTTTCCTGGCCGCGCTCGACAAGGAGCGCAACGCCGACCGCGAAGAATATCGCGTCCACAAGGCCGAGATCGACCGCGCCGAGGCCGAGGCGCGCAAGTAGGACCGGCGGGCACACACAAGTCAGGAGAAACCCGCGGGACTGCATTGCCGACCCGCGGGATTGGTGGTAGGGTCTAGGGACGGGCGATGCGAAGCCGTATGCCCATGCTGCCCGCATTCCTTCCCGGCGGGTCCCGAATTGTCCCGTGCATGAACGTATTCGCCGCATGACCGCCCCCACTTCCTCGGGCCTCGTGCCCCCGGACGGGGCCATTCCGCCGGCGCTTTCCCACCTTGTGCGCGATCTCGCAGCCGGGGTGGTCACCAAACGGGCCCTCTTCGCCCGACTGGCCGACACGGCCCGCGATCTGACCCGGGCCGAAGGCAGCGCCGTCATCGAAATGGAGAGTGACGAGCACTATCGGATCATCGCGCCCAGTGGCTCGGTGAGCCGCCTGGACGGCATGGCCATGCCGCTCATGAAGGAGCGCTCGATCTTTCGCGACGTGGTCAGTTCGCGCTCGACCCAGTACAGCAACGACGCGCCAAACGATCCACGCATCAACCCCGCCGTCGCGCAGCCCATCAACGTGCGGCAGCTCGTGGTGTCGCCCATCGGACTCGATGACGCCGTGGTGGGGCTCATTGCCGTCATCAACCCCGAGCCCGGGGAGATCCGGCCGGAACACATCGCGTGGCTCGAGCACCTCGCCTGGTACGGGTCGCTGGTCATGCGCAGCCTGCAGCTGGTGGGGGCCTCCGAGGCGGCAGCCAGCGAAGCACGGGCGCGCGCCGCCGACGCCGCCCGCGTCGCGCATGCCAACGCCGTGCTGGCGCGTGGCGCGCAGCTGTTCACCACCATCGAACGGCGCGAGGATTTGCTCAATGCCTTCGGTGAACTGCTGCGCAGCGAGTTTCACGCCGAGGGATTTGCCGTGTACGAGGCGAACTCGCGTCTGCGCATCGTGCGGCTCGAGTACCAGCAGGGCCCCTTTGTCATGGACAGCGGGGAAGTGGCGCGCGAGTTCTGGCTCTCGAGTGCCGGGCGGGCCGTGCAGCTGGGCGAGACGATGTTCATCGAAGACTGCACCGTGCCCGCGCCGCCGGAGGATCAGGCCCTCGCCCAGCAGCTGCTCCGTGCCGGTGTTCGCGCGATGGCGCTGCTGCCCCTGCGCAGCGACGACCGTGTGCGCGGCCTCGTGTCGGTGCGCTATGCCACGGCGCAGGTGTTCGATGCCGAAGAACGTCAGCTGCTCATTGACATCGTCAATCAGTTTGCGTTGGCGCATGGCAATCTGCGCTACGTGGACGAGCTCGAGGAGCGCACGCAGCGTCTGGCGCGCCTTGCACGGGCCCAGCAGCAGCTGACCCAGCTTTCGTCGGAGGATTCGCTGCCGGGCGGCATCGCAGAGGCCGTCCATCATGTGCTGCCCAGTGCCGTTTGCGAACTCTTGGTGGTGCAGGGCGCCGACCTGCACCGTGTGGTGCGTCTCGAGCAGGGGCAGCACGTCAGTGTGGAGCTGGCGCCGTTGGCGGACTTGCGTCTGGCGCGCGACACGGCCGACAGCGGCGTGTCGCGGCTGGTCACCCACCTCACCAGCGGGGCCGATGTGGCACGCGGCACGTCCGAACTCTGCGCGGCCGTGCGCTTCGGTCTGCGCAGCGCGGGCGTCATCCGGTTGCTGCAGCACGGTGACGACGCTTTCGAGGCCCAGGATCTCGATCTCATCACCATCCTCGCGCGACATGCGGGGACGGCGCTCGAAACCGCGCGCCTGTTTTCGCTGCAGGATCTGCAGCGCCAGCGGGCCGAGGGCGCAGCCGATCTCGCGCGCGCCACACTGTCGGCCACGAGTGTGGCGGAGGGCGCGAGTGAGCTGCTGCATGTGCTCGACCGCTACGTGCCGTCCATCGGCAAGGCCATCGGCGTGGCGCGCGGTCGTGACGGGCGCATGGAGTTCGTGGCCGGGGGCGGCACGCTCGAATCGTTGCGCAACACCAATCGCGTGACGCGGCTCTCCATGAACCATCTGGCGCCCGACGGGCAACCGGTGGTCTTCCCGAGTCTGCGCGAGGCCGCGCCGGCGGAACTGGCGGCCGATGCGCCGGACGAATGGGCACTGGCCATTCCGCTGGCCGCACGTGAGCGTACGCTGGGCGTGCTGCTGGTTACCACGCCCCGCTCGGCACCACTGCTGCGCCGCGATCGCATCACGCTCG
The DNA here is from genome assembly GCA_016741895.1 of Gemmatimonadaceae bacterium. Lineage (GTDB taxonomy): Bacteria > Gemmatimonadota > Gemmatimonadetes > Gemmatimonadales > Gemmatimonadaceae > Gemmatimonas. The sequence goes on from JACVCT010000229.1 coordinate 6,565, forward strand.
AACGTCTCTCCGCGTCGCTTGCGCTGGCCCTCGACGCGCTGCTGCTCGATGAGGAAGAGCGTCTCGCGCGCGAGCGGGAGCATCTGCTGGCCACCGCGCTCACCACCATCAATCACCCCATCTTCATTCTCGACAAGGTGGGCGTGCGCTACGCCAATCCTGCGGCGGCGCGGGAGTACGGCTGGAGTCAGAGCGAGCTCATGGACATGCAGTTCGAGC
>JACVCT010000230.1 GCA_016741895.1 Gemmatimonadaceae bacterium
GGGGGATGGGGGGCCCTGCGGCCGGGGACCGGGGATGGCCCGCACCGAACTTTGACGGGGGGGCCGGGGGGCGGTCCGCGATCGACTGACCGACGAGGCACCGGGCGGGCCGGCGGAGCCCCACATCTCGCGCGAGGAATCGGCGCGGCGTTTCCGGCAGTCCGTGCTGCGGGACCTCGACTGGCTGCTCAACACGCGTCGCACCTCCATACTCGCCGACGCCGAAGGCCAGCTGCATGACTCCGTGTACGAGTTCGGTCTGCGCGATTTTTCCGGGATGTCCACCTCGACGGCGGACTGGCGGCAGCGACTGCTCGATGATGTGCAGGACGCCATTCGCCGCTTCGAACCGCGGCTGGCCAACGTCAACGTGGAACTCAGTGATGCCAGCGCCAATCCCGCCACCCATCAGGTGCGCTTCGTGATCTCGGCCACCCTGCTCATGGATCCGAGTCCCGAACAGGTCGTGTTCGACACGCTGCTCGAGGTGGCCAGCGGCACGTATCAGGTGGAGAGTCAGGACTAGGCATGTCAAGCGACCTGCTGCGCTACTACGAACGCGAACTCACCTATCTGCGCAAGCTGGGTGGCGAGTTTGCGCGTCGCTATCCCAAGGTCGCGGCCCGCCTGCAGCTGGAAGCGGGCCGCTGCGAGGATCCGCACGTGGAACGCCTGCTGGAGGGCTTCGCCTTCCTCTCCGCGCGCGTGCATCGTCGCCTCGACGAGGATTTCCCCGAGGTCTCCCAGGCGCTGCTCGAGATGCTGCATCCGCAGCTCGTGCGGCCGCTGCCGGCCATGAGCGTCGTGGAGATGTCGCTCGATCCGGCGCAGGGTCGCCTGCCCGATGGCTTCCGCGTCCCGCGTGGCAGCGTGTTGCATTCGCGCACGGTGGACGGCATGCCCTGCATCTTCCGCACCTGCTACGACACCACGCTCTGGCCGCTCAGCGTGCAGGCGGCCGAGTGGACCACGCCCGACCGCGTGGGCGCTGGCGCCCAGGGGCGGGAAGCCGTGGCCGCCGTGCGCCTCGAACTGCGCGCCTTCGACGGCGTGCGCCTGGGCGATTGCACACTCGACGCGCTGCGTGTGCATCTCACCGCCGACGCAGTGGTGTCCGACACCCTCTACGAACTGCTGGCCAACCACACGGTGCAGGTCGTGGTGCGCAATCCCGACCGCCCCACCGTGTCGCCCGTCATGCTGGGCTCGTCGGCCATTGCCCCGGTCGGTTTCGACGAGCAGCAGGCCATGATGCCGCAGCCCTCGCGCACCTTTGCGGGGTTCTCGCTGCTGCAGGAACTCTTCGCTTTCCCAGAGAAATTCCACTTCGTCGACATCCAGGGGGTCGGCGAGGCCATCCGTCGCCTGCAGGCCGTGGACCGGGTGGAGATCGGGCTGCTCTTCAGCAGTTTCGAGCGCACCGAGCGGCGTCAGGCCATCGAAGTCGGGCTGTCCGCGCGCACCTTCCGTCTCGGCTGCGCGCCAGTGGTCAACCTGTTCACACAGTCGGCCGAGCCCATTCTGCTCACCGAACGCACGTCGGAATACCTCGTCGTGCCCGACGCGCGCCGCCGCCTCGAAATCGAGGTCTGGTCGGTGGACGAGGTCACGCTCATTGAACATGAGCAGCAGCGCACCCGGGTGGTGCCGCCGCTGTACTCGCACCGCCACCGGCGCGACGATGAGCACGACGCAATGTTCTGGTCCGCCACGCGCCGGCCGGCGCCATGGCGCACCGATGATGGCACGGAGGTCTATCTCGGGTTCACCGACCTCACCGGATCGGTTCGCGTGCCCGATGTGGATGTCGCCTCGCTCACCGTGACCTGCCACAACGGCGACCTGCCAAGCCGTCTGCCGTTTGGCGCCGATGAGCGCAGCGACTTTGAACTCGTCAGTGGTGGGCCCCTGCGGCGCATCATGGCGGTCACCAACCCCACACGCTGCGTGCAACCCGATCTGGGGTCCTCGCTGCTGTGGCGCATGATCTCCACGCTGTCCCTCAATCACCTCTCGCTCACCGACGAGTCGGCCGACGCGCTGCGCGAGATGCTGCGCCTGCACAACGTGCCGAACGGGCTCAGTGCCGAACGCCAGATCGAGGGTCTGGTGGGCGTCCGCAGTGCACCCACCTTTGCACGCGTTGCCGCGCCGCATGGCATGGCCTTCGCGCGCGGCCGGCGCATCGATCTGGAGTTCGACGAGGAGCAGTTCCCGGGCGGCGGCATGTTCCTGTTTGCCAGCGTGCTCGACCGCTTCTTCTCGCTCTACGCCAGCATGAACAGCTTCACGCAGGTCGCGGTGCGTTCGCGGCAGCGCCGTCGTCCGGTGGTGCAGTGGCCTCCACGCGCCGGCTGGCGCCAGCTGCTGTGAGGCGGCAACCATGACCCGGAGTGCCGCTCCGCTGCGGCAGCTCGAGGCGCAGGCGCCGGGCATGGCGTTCGTGCAGCTCGTGCGCCTGCTCATGCGTGTGCGCGCCGACCGCGCGCCGCTCGGCGGCTGGGCAGACCCGGCGCAGGAAACGGTTCGCCTCGCCGTCCCGGCATCGCTCACTTTTCCGCCCAGCGAAGTCGCGGCTCTTCGGGTGCCCGACGATCCGAACGGCCCAGTCGAAGTGGACGTCCGGTTCTTCGGGCTCACCGGACCGCAGGGCGTGCTGCCGCATGTCTACACCGTGCACGCGCTCACCCGCTCGCGCGTTCGTGACACGGCCTTTCGCGACTTTCTCGATCTCTTTCACCATCGCGCGCTGTCGCTGTTCTACCGCGCCTGGGAGTATCATCGTCCGTCTGTCGCGGCCGAACGTGGCGACGAAGACCGGTTGCTGCATCACCTGGAGGACATCGCCGGTCTCGGTACCAGCGGAGTGCGTCAGGCCAGTGGTGATCTTGCGGACTCCCTGGCGTACTACAGCGGTCTCCTGGCGCTGCGCACACGGCCCGCGCTCGGCCTGTCGCAGCTCATCGCCGACTACTTCGATGTTCCCGTCACCACCGAGCAGTTCGTGGGCGAATGGCGCCCGGTGCTCGATGGCGGACAGGTGGCCCTCGGAGACGACGGGCCCGACGGACGCCTCGGGGCTGCCGTCATCGGAACCGCCGTCTCCGATGCGCATGCGCGTGTGCGGCTGCACATCGGTCCTCTCAGTCGCGCCCAGTTCGAGTCACTGCTGCCCGGTGGACGTGACCATGCGCGCCTCTGTGAGTTGGCCCGGCTCTACGCCGATGATCAGGTGGGGGTGGACGCCAGACTCCAGCTGCGCAAGGAAGAGGCGCCACAGGCCACCCTCGGCACCACCGGCACGCCGCGACTCGGCTTCGGCACCTGGCTGCGCGCCAAACCCGCCACACGCGACCCCGATGATGTGCTGATGTCCCTCTGCTGATATCCCGCCGCTGATCACCACACCGGAGCCCGTCTCCGGCTTTCCCACCTTCGTTCCGCCGCTCCCTTCTCCCTCCCCGCCGCCCGATTCCCTGGAGTCGTCATGTCCGTGAACCTTCGTGGCCTCATCGCCAAGCTCAACGCCCCATTGCGCAGCGCCGTCGAGGGCGCCGCCGGCTTGTGCTTGTCGCGCACCAACTACGACGTCGAGATCGAGCATCTGCTCATCAAGCTGCTCGACGCCACCGACACCGACCTCGCGGTCACGCTCAAGCATTTCGGCGTCAACCGCACCCGCTTCGCCGACGACCTTGCGCGCGCGGTGGATCGGCTCAAGACCGGCAACGGCCGCACCCCCTCGCTCAGCACCTCGCTGGTGAACGCGCTGCGTGAAGGCTGGGTCATCGGTTCGGTGGAGTACGGCGCGCCGCGTGTGCGCACCGGACACGTGCTGCTTGCCCTGCTCACCGTGCCCGAGCTGCAGCGCATGGCCATGGACATCAGCAAGGAGTTCGAGAAGATCCCGGCGGATGTGCTCAAGAAGGATTTTGCCACCATCACCGCGTCATCCACCGAAGCCTCGGCCGAAATCGGCAGCATCGATTCGGTGGCGGCCGGTGCCAGTGCGTCGGGCAGCGGTGGCGCGGCGCCCAAGGCCGGCGGACGCACGCCCAATCTCGATCAGTACTGCGTGGACCTCACCGCGAATGCCAAGAGCGGCAAGATCGATCAGGTGCTGGGCCGCGATTTCGAAGTGCGGCAGGTGGTGGATATTCTCACCCGGCGCCGGCAGAACAATCCCATCCTCGTGGGCGAAGCGGGCGTCGGCAAGACGGCCGTGGTGGAGGGCTTCGCGCGTCGCATCGTCGACGGTGATGTGCCGCCGCCGCTGCGCAACGTTCGGCTCCTGTCGCTCGACCTGGCCATGCTGCAGGCCGGTGCCGGCGTGAAGGGTGAGTTCGAGAATCGCCTCAAGGGACTCATCGAAGAGGTGAAGAACTCGCCGACGCCGATCATTCTCTTCATCGACGAAGCGCACACCATGATTGGTGCCGGTGGGCAGGCGGGGCAGAACGACGCCGCCAACCTGCTCAAGCCCGCGCTCGCCCGCGGTGAGTTGCGCACCATCGCCGCCACCACCTGGAGCGAATACAAGAAGTTCTTCGAGAAGGATCCGGCGCTGTCGCGTCGCTTCCAGCTCGTGAAGGTGGAGGAGCCCACCGAAGACGTGTGCTGCATCATGATGCGCGCCGTGGTGCCCTCGCTGGAGAAGCATCACGCGGTGCACATCCTCGACAGCGGCATGGAAGCGGCGGTGCGGCTCTCGCATCGCTACCTCGCCGACCGTCAGCTGCCAGACAAGGCCGTCAGCGTGCTCGACACCGCCTGCGCCCGTCTCGCGCTGGGCCAGAGCGCCACGCCGGGTCCGGTCGAGGACTGCAAGCGCATTCTCGACGACCTCGCCCTGCAGGAGCGTGTGCTCACGCGGGAGCAGACCGCCGGCGCCGATCATCGTGAGCGCCTGGCCGGCATTGCTGCGCGGCGCACGGCAGTGGAGGCGCAGTTGGCCGAGCTCGAGTCGCGCTGGCTCAAGGAAAAGGATCTCGTGGCCCGCATCCTCGACATCCGCGGCCGCCTGGTGGCCGAGGCCGGCAATGCCGATCAGTCGGCGGCCGACACGCTGCGCACCGAGTACAACCAGGCCGTGGGTGAACTCGAGGCCCTGCAGGGTGAAGAACCGCTCGTGCGCCCCTTCGTCGATGCGTCCATTGTGGGAGAAGTCATCTCCGGCTGGACGGGCATCCCCGTCGGCAAGATGATGAGCGACGAACTCGGCACCATGCTCGAACTCGAGAAGCATCTGGGCGCGCGGGTCATTGGTCAGGATCACGCGCTGGTCGACATCGCGCGCCGTGTGCGCACCAGCAAGGCCGGCATCGAGGATCCCAACAAGCCCAAGGGTGTCTTCATGCTCGTCGGCCCGTCGGGTGTGGGCAAGACGGAAACCGCGCTCGCGCTGTCCGACATGCTCTTTGGTGGCGAGCGCAACATCATCACCATCAACATGTCGGAGTTCCAGGAAGCGCACACCGTGTCCACGCTCAAGGGCTCGCCGCCGGGTTACGTGGGCTACGGCGAGGGTGGTGTGCTCACCGAAGCTGTGCGTCGCCGTCCCTACAGCGTCGTGCTGCTCGACGAAGTCGAGAAGGCGCACCCTGACGTGCTCGAACTCTTCTTCCAGGTGTTCGACAAGGGCGTGATGGAGGACGGTGAGGGAAGACAGATCGACTTCAAGAACACGATCATCATCCTCACCACCAACGCCGGCACCGATTCCATCATGAAGCTGACGGCCGATCCGGACACCATGCCGTTCCCGGATGCCATGGCCAAGGCGCTCAAGCCGGAACTCGATGCGGTGTTCAAGCCGGCCTTCCTCGGCCGCATGGTCATCGTGCCCTACTACCCCGTGCGCGACGAGAATCTCAAGCAGATCGTGCGCCTCAAGGTGGGCAAGATCGCGCGCCGCCTGCGCGAGGTGCACCGGCTCGAGCTGCAGCACGACGAGACGCTCATTCAGCAGGTGGCCGCGCGCTGCACCGAGGTCGAAAGTGGCGCCCGCAACGTGGACAACATTCTCAGCAACACCCTGCTGCCGGAGATCTCACGCATGCTGCTCGCCTCCATGGCGGAGGGCCAGCGGCCCGTTGCCCTGCGTGTGGGCGTGAGTGACACCGGCGACTTCACGTACGACACCGTGGTCGCGTGATCGCCACGTTCGGCGATCGGTCCGGTTCTTCCCGGAGGCTCGTGGCATGACGTACTCCCAGGCCAACCGTCCCTTCAAGCTCACCACCCCGCTGGGCAACGATGTCCTGCTCCTTGCCGATTTCACCGGTGAGGAGCAGGTGGCGTCGCTGTACCGGTGGACGGTGCGAGCCTGGAGCACGAAAACCAGCATTGCACCAAGTGAGCTGCTGCTCAAGGCGGTGTCACTGTCGCTCCAGCTGCCGGAAGGCGGACAGCGCACTGTACACGGCGTGGTGAGTCGCTTTGCCCAGACGGGCGGCGCCCGTGACGATCTCGTCGAGTACGAGTTGGAGATCGTGCCGCCGCACTGGGTGCTCACCCTGGAGGAGAGCTTCGAGATCTTCCAGAACAAGAGTGTGCGCGACATCTGCGGTGAGCTGCTCAAGGGCTCGCCGTTCGAGTGGAAACTCGTGCGCACACTCGAGCCCCGGCCGTACTGCTTCCGGTATCGCGAGAGTCGCTGGGCCTGTGCGTCCCGTCTCCTGGAGCAGGAGGGCACCTGGTAACGCTTCGCCAACACGGGCAGTGGGGCCAAGCTGGTTCTCGCGGTCACCCGGGACCCGGGCCAG
>JACVCT010000231.1 GCA_016741895.1 Gemmatimonadaceae bacterium
CCGACGTTCTCGGGGCAGCCGCTGTTCGGGGACCCCGTCATGGTGTACTCGGGCAGCCTGATCGGCTTCCTCGGCTTCGGCGTGTGGGCGCACCACATGTTCTCGGTCGGCATGGGTCCCATCGCCGACTCGGTGTTCTCGCTGGCCACGATGCTGATCGCCATCCCCACGGGCGTGAAGATCTTCAACTGGATGGCGACCATGTGGGGCGGCCAGATCCGCTTCACGGTGGCCATGAAGTTCGCCATCGCGCTCGTCGGCATGTTCACCATCGGCGGTATCTCGGGCGTGATGCACAGCTCGCCGCCGGCCGACCTGCAGCAGACGGACACGTACTTCATCGTCGCGCACTTCCATTACGTGCTCTTCGGCGGCTCGGTGTTCGGTCTGTTCGCCGGCATGTACTACTACTTCCCGAAGATCACGGGCCGCTTCCTCTCCGAGAAGCTCGGCAACTGGCACTTCTGGGTGTCGTTCATCGGCATGAACCTCACGTTCTTCCCGATGCACTTCAGCGGCCTGCTCGGCATGCCGCGCCGCTACTACCAGTACGACGCGGGGCAGGGCATCGAGCTGTTCAACATGGCCTCCTCGATCGGCACGCTGATTCTCATCATCGGCACGCTGTTCGGCCTGATCAACGTGTGGAAGAGCTGGAAGGGCGGCAAGCTGGCCTCCAGCAACCCCTGGGGCGCGGCCACCATCGAGTGGTCCATCCCCTCGCCGCCGCCCGAGTACAACTTCGCCGAGCTGCCGCAGATCAAGTCGCGCTATCCCCTCTGGAACATGAAGGAGGGTGAGCCGCTCGTGCACGAGACGACGTACGAGGAAGAGAAGGATCTGCACATTCCGACGACGAAGGAAACGGGCATCGTCATGCCGAATCCGTCGATCTGGCCGCTCATCACGGCCACCGGCATCGTCGTGATGTTCTGCGGTCTCATGTTCATGGAGAAGAGCGCCCCCCTCGCCATCGCCATCATGATCGGTGGCACCGCATGGTGGGTCGGCTCGCTGTACAAGTGGCTGCTCACGCCGCTCGAGGATCACCACTAAGATGACCGCCAACTCCGCAACCGCCGCGCACGGCGACGGCCACGCCCACGGCGGCGGCCATCACTACACCTCGCTCGGCCTCGACAACCGCAAGATCGCCATTTGGACCTTCATCGGGTCCGAGTGCATGCTCTTTGCCTCGCTGATCTCCACGTACCTCGTGTACAAGGGGCGCAGCCCGGCCGGTCCGTATCCGCACGAGGCCTGGACCAACCCGGCCACGGGTGAGGTCTTCAAGCCCATCCTCAACATCCCCGTCACGTCGGCGTCGACGTTCGTGCTGCTCATGTCGTCGCTGGCCATGGTGCTGGCGCTGGCGGCGGTGCAGAACAAGAACCTGCCGAAGCACACGCTGGGCGAGCGCATCCTGGGCTCGTCCAAGCTGTGGCTGTGGATGACGGCCCTGCTGGGCATCACGTTCCTTGGCTTCCAGGCCTACGAGTTCACCTCGTTCGTGCACGAAGGCCTGAGCATCCGCACCAACCTGTTCGGCTCGAGCTTCTTCACGCTCACCGGCTTCCATGGTGCGCACGTGACGGCCGGTGTGCTGTGGTTGTTCACGCTGCTCGCCATCGACTACAAGCGCGGGCTCACGCCCGCCGATTCACTGCTCGTCGACATCTGCGCGCTGTACTGGCACTTCGTCGACGTGGTGTGGATCGCGATCTTCACGCTGCTCTACCTGATCAAGTGAGGAGCTGATGGCCGACCACGCACACGCGCACGACGCACACGCGCAACACGAGGAGCACCCGACCTGGTCCACGTACTGGAAGGTCGCGCTCATCCTCACGATCATCACGGCCGTCGAAGTGTCGGCCTACTACATCCCGGCCTGGGAAAACAGCTGGGTGTATGTGCCGAGCATGCTCATCATGTCGGCGGTGAAGTTCGTGATCGTCGTGATGTACTACATGCACCTCAAGTACGACCACAAGCTGTTCCGCGCGCTGTTCACGGGACCGCTGATCGTGGCGACACTCACGCTCATCGGGCTGCTGTTCCTGTTCAGCAAGCTGGTGTTGCGGTTGGGGATTATCAGCTGAGGGCGTTGCTCCTGGCAGGGAAATCGGGTCGCGAGCGGTGCTCGCGGCCCGATTTTTCTTTTGGGTAACGGCAACTGCGGCTGGCTCGATCCACTGCCTTGCGCTGTGAGCTGTGGGCTCTGGGTGTGAGTGGTGCGCCGTCGGCATCGCGGCGGTCCGACCCCGACCCCGACCCCAACCCGGCCCCCGCCCGCTCGCGCCTCGCCCGCCGTTTCTTACCGCGGTGCCACCTTACGCCGTCCACCTTACGAAGTCCCATCTCTCAATCATCCCATCTCCCAAAGTCTCAAATCCCCAATCGGAAAAGGAATCGCTTAGCTTTAATGCATGCTGGCTCTGCTCCATCCCGTCGCTCAACTCTCGTTGCGCGAGTTCTCGGTCCACCCGAGCACGACTATCGGCATCGGCCTCTTCGCCGCCGCGTATCTCTGGCGCGCCCGCCAGGGCCCATCCCCCGAAGATCTCGCACCGGTAGGGCGGCAGACGGCAAAACCAGCGCCCGGCGCGAGTGAAGCGGATCGTCTCGACGCCGGCCCCAGCGGCCCGCAGCGTCTGGCCTATTTCGGCTCGCTGTTGCTGCTCTTCCTCACGCTGAACGGCCCACTGCACGACCTGAGCGATTTCTACCTGTTCAGCGGTCACATGGTGCAGCACCTCATCCTCACGCTGGTGGTGCCGCCGCTGATGGTCTACGGCACGCCGGGCTGGATGTTGCGCCCGCTGCTGCGCCGCGCGCCGCTGTTCGGTGCCGCCCGCAAGCTCACGAGCACTACCTGGTGCTTCGTGATCTTCAATCTCGTGCTCGCGTTCTGGCATCTGCCGCCCATGTACAATCTGGCGCTGGCCAGCCACCCCGTGCACATCCTGCAGCATCTCATGTTCATTGCGGCTTCGGTGCTCATGTGGTGGCCGCTCATGTCGCCGCTGCCCGAACTGCCGCGCGCCGCGTACCCCGCGCAGATGCTGTACTGCTTCCTGATGGTCATCCCCATGTCGATCATCTCCATCTACATCGCCATGGCGGACACGCTGCTCTACCCGGCCTACGCGGCCGCACCACGCATTCTCGGCATCACGCCCATGCAGGATCAGCAATACGGCGGGCTGATCATGTGGATCCCTGGCGGCGTGTTCTTCTATGCGGTGATGACCGTGGTGTTCTTCAAGTGGTCGGCTCGCGGCGAGGACACGGAGGCCAGTGCGCAGGTGGGCTGGGTGCCGGGAGCGAGCGCGTGAAAAAGAAGCAGCCAACTGCGGGAGCGAAGAAGGCGGCAGCCGGCAAGCCGGGAGCCAGAGGGGCAGGAGCCAAGAGCGGGAAGCCGACGGCCAGGCCGGCAGCGAAGCAGAGTCCCCGCGGTGGCAAGACAGCGAGCAATCGATCGAGCGCGCCGTCTCGTACGGAGAGTGCGACGCAGGCGAACAACTCCGTCCGCGTCTCCCGCATCATCGATGCGCCGGCCGCTTCCCTTCTGCGCGCCGTGACCGATGCCGATCGTCGCGGCTGGGCACCCGTTCCCGTGGCGCGTGTCGTGAGCATCCTCGCGCCGCGCTTTGTGCGTCTCGCACTGCCCGATGGCTCGCAGGTGGCCATCACCATTACCCGTCAGGGCAACACACGCTGTGGCGTGCAGATTGAACACATGGGGCTTGCGGCCAATCGGCCGATCGCCGACGTGAAGCGGGAGTGGATGGGCGCGCTCGCGGGGCTGGCTGAACAGCTTGACGCCGAGTGGGACTGACGTCGTGTCGACGTCGAACACGCGACTGATGCACGTCGCGTGAGTCCCGGTGGGGCGGTGTTGAACCGCCCCGCGAAACGCTCCATCAGGTCATGACAGGTTGCTGGAGGGCCTCAGGCCTCCAACCGTCCCCCGATGGACGCGTCGACACGACCCGCGAGCGATGGATGCTGCCGCCACATGTAGAAGCCCATGGCTGCCGCGGCGATGAGATTCGCCACCAGGACCTGCAGCCAGGTGAGCTGACCAAAGCCTTCGGCCAGCACCGACGTGAAGCCGGTCCACCCCACCTCGAACGCCACAAACAGGCCGATCACACCGATCAGCACCGAGGGCGCCTTCTCCGCCTTGTTCACCGCCCAGGCGAACGCGAGCCCGAGCAGCGTGAAGATCGCGAAGTGAAACACGGTGTAGCCGAGGAACGCCCCGGCGCGGCTGGGCAGCTCACCGCCCAAAAACAGTGAGCCCACCGCGTTGCCCAGCATGATGGGTGTGGCGAATGGGTCGCCGCGCACCAGGTCGAGGATGGCGAACCACAGCGCAATGGCTATGGCGCCGATGAGTCCCACCGAGATCCCCTCCCGGTACGCCGCGGACTGCGTTGGAGCAGAGTGCGTGGACATCCGTGCCTTCCTCCTCTCTTGGAAGTGATGGGAAAGGGCTGCGCCCCCTCGACAAACTCACACCCGATGGACACACTGTCCAATCATGAGCGCTCCCCTTCGCCCCCGTCAAAGACAAACCCCCCAGGCCCGCCAATGGTTCATTCTGGCTGGCGTGACCTTTGCCACCCTCGCGGCCGCCTGCGGCGGTGAGCGGCCGGCCCGCAAGAAGGACGTGGCCGCCGACCTGCCCGTTGGTCCCACCTGCACCACGGCCGACAGCACGCCGGTGGGGCTCGCGGTGCTCGAGTACATCACCACCGCCTTCCCCACGCCGCAGCGCTATCTGCAGGCCGCTGGAACGGACTCAGCCGTACCGGAAGACGGCTTCAAGATCATGCAGCTCAAGGGCCCCACGTACTACTACAGCAGCGATCCCAAGGCCCAGCAGCAGGTCAAGGACAAGCTGGCGTCGGTTGGGCCCTACGCCACGCTGCTCGTGGTCTACAAGGGCAAGACGGAGAAGGACAACGGCAATGACGTGACCGTCTCGCTCGCAGGCCACTACGTGGGCGGTGATCACGACGGCAAGGTGGCCGAGGCGCGCGAAATCAATCTCCGCTGCGACACCACGGGTTGGCGTGTCACCAATCCCAAGGAGAAGCCCAAGGCGCCCGGGGACAGCGCCAAGCCCACCGCGCCCCCAGCCGCAGCGAGCGGGCCGGCGTGAAGTCCGAGCGACTCGTTTCGCTCGACGTCTTCCGGGGCATGACCGTCGCCGGCATGCTCCTGGTCAACAATCCGGGAACCTGGTCGGCCATCTATCCGCCGCTCGCGCACGCGCCGTGGCACGGATGGACGCCGACCGATCTCATCTTCCCGTTCTTTCTCTTCATCGTCGGCATCACCACCGAACTCTCGCTGCGCGCGCGTCGTGCGCGGGGAGACGACGAGCGCGCCATTCTGCGGCAGGTGCTGCGCCGCGGCGCGCTGATCTTTCTCTTCGGCCTGCTGCTCTCGGGCTTCCCGTTCTTCACCTGGCCGCCCGCGCTCGAGGGCGTCACGTTCCTCGAGCGCGTCGTGCATCGGGTGGAGCACTGGCGCATCATGGGCGTGCTGCAGCGCATCGGGTTGGCCTATCTCTGTGGCGCGCTGCTCACGCTGCGCACCACACTGCGCCAGCAGCTGCTCATCGTGGCCACGCTGCTGTTTGGCTACTGGGCGCTGATGACGCTCGTGCCGGTGCCCGACACCGGTGTGCCGGGGCGCTTTGTCCTCGACAAGCCCGATCAGCTGCTCAGCGCCTGGCTCGATCGCACCGTGCTTGGTGTGGACCATCTGTGGTCGGGCGCCAAGACCTGGGACCCTGAGGGCCTGCTCAGCACCCTGCCGGCCATTGCCACCATGATCTGCGGCACATTTGCCGGCCGCTGGATTGCCGAGCAGCAGCGTCCGCTCCCCGAGCGCCTCGCGGCGCTGTTTGCCGTGGGCGCACTGGCCATGATGCTGGGCCTCATGTGGCATTGGGTCTTTCCGATCAACAAGAACATCTGGACCAGCTCCTACGTAGTCTTTACAGCCGGCATCGGGGCCGTGTCCCTGGCCACCTGCATGTGGCTCATCGATGTCATGCAGTGGCGACGTTGGACCTTCCCGTTCGTCATTTATGGGGTGAACCCCATGCTGGCGTTTCTGGGGTCCGGCCTCATGGCCCGTCTCATCGCGTCCCTCTGGACCTGGGAGACGGCGGAGGGCACACGGACCTCTCTGCAGGCATTCGTGTTCAAGACCGTGTACGCGTCATGGCTTCCGCCGCGGGAAGCGTCCTTTGCGTACGCCGTGAGTTTCGTGGCGCTGTGGTTCCTGATTCTCTGGGGCGCCTGGAAACGCGGTTGGGTTCTCAAGGTGTGAAGTCACGGGGTCGTGTGATGGCGAAGACACAGCGGACGATGCGCACGGTGGCGCTGCTGGCCGGTTTGGCACTCGCGGAAGTGCTGGCCATGCCGCAGCCGCTGGAGGCGCAAACCACCACCCGCAGCAAGGCGCGCAGCAGCACCACGCGCACCCGCGCACGCGCCACCACCACGCGTCGCGCCAAGGCGCCCGTGGTACCGGTGCTGCGGCACACCACCCCACGTGGCGCCGAGGCGCTCACCGGCGACCTCGGCACGCTGCTCTCGAGTCGCACCCGCAACGGCGAGTGGGGCGCGCTGGTGGTCAGCATCACACGCGGCGACACCCTGTTCTCGCGCGGTGCCGACAGCAAGCTCGTCCCGGCCAGCCCCATGAACTCCTT
>JACVCT010000232.1:0-652 GCA_016741895.1 Gemmatimonadaceae bacterium
CGGCAGATTGACCACGGCGCACTTCCAGGTCATCCACGCCGCGAGCGCCTTCACTTCTTCGAGCGTGACATTCATGTCGAAGCGGATGCCGCCCTTGGCGGGTCCGCGCGACGTGTTGTAGAGCACGCGATAGCCGGTGAACACTTCCACGTCCCCGTTGTCCATCATGACGGGAACGGACACGATGAGCTGCTTCTCCGGGTTGCGGAGGATCTTGTAGATGCCGGGCTCGAGATCGAGGAGCTCGGCGGCGCGGTCGAAGCGCGACATCATCGCTTCGAAGGGATTTTCTTCGTTGAGGAACCGATCCTTGTCCGGGCGGACGATGCTGTCCGTCGGCAGGCGGAGGAGGTCGATGGCCATGTGGCAGTAGGTGGTGGGCCGGCTCAGCCGGGGGGAGGAACCGCGGTGTCGCGCGCGGTGATGACCCGCTCGACCTGCTGGTCGGGGCGTGCCGCTCCGCGTTCAACCCCTCCATGCTGGGCAACATACCAAAGCGGCGTTCCGCCGCGAGTCCCGATGGGGGCCCGCCTCCCGGCCGCCTTGTGCGTGCACACGCCGCGCGGTGCCCGCGGCATCCCCCCGTCGCCCCCCCTCCGCGCCCCTCCCCCCGGCCCCGGCGCACGCTCGACCCCCGCGGCCGCGCCGCGTG
>JACVCT010000232.1:662-6720 GCA_016741895.1 Gemmatimonadaceae bacterium
CCAAGGCGCGGGTCCGAGGCGAGGCAAGAGGGGTGCCAGTTTCCCGGCGTCCTTGAGGGTGCACACGACGCGCGTTGCCGGCGTGATACCCGCGGGCCCGCCTGTCGGTGCCGTTTGCGCGAGCACGGTCGCAATATCAGTCGCTGTGAACGTGTGATGATCCCCATAGGTCAGGTGCGCGCGCACGTCATAACCGCATGCGCGCATCTGGGATTCGAAAGCCTGCGGGTCGGCAACGGCAGTCACCAGCACCACCGGGCCGTCGTCCGGCTTGTTCTCTGCTAGAGTCGCCGTGCCGGGGAGGGCTGCCGGCTCCCCATCCGGGTGCGATGACGCGAGCTGGCGCAGGGGGCCGGGCTCCAGACGCAGCACGGCCACCCCCACGTCGGGGGCGGCCCGTTGCACCGCCTGCAGTACCCGATCCACCTGCTCCTGACTCGCGGCCTTCACGGTTACGACGATGGCCGTCGCGCGCTGCAACGCCGTCAGGGGCTCACGGTAGGGACCGGCCGGCAGGAGGCGGACCGCACCAGCAAAGCGATCGGCGCTGAGCAGAACCACATCCGCCACACGCCGGGCCCGGCGGTGCTGGAAGGCATCATCGAGCACCACACAGTCCGCCCCCCCGGCGGCCGCCTGTGCCGTTCCCAGCACGCGGTCCGGATTGCGAATCACCGGCACCGTCGGGTTGAGCACCGAATGCACACGCCACTCGTCGTCGCCGTAGCCGCGCATGACCAGCGCCGGGTGTGCGCCCCGCTCCTGCAGCCGCGCCGCGAACCAGGCCGCCACCGGGGTCTTTCCGGTCCCGCCAACCGTCAGGTTGCCAACCGACAGGGCGGGCAGCGCCATGGCGGGCAGTGTTCCCCGCTGCAGCGCGCGATCATAGCGCTGGCGGCGCTGGGCCACCGCCCCTCGCATCAGCGCTTCGGCCGGCCACAGCACGGCCCGCGCCAGCTCACCCGGCAGTCCATCGGCGTACCACAGCCATTCGGCCGCGCGACGTCCGAGCTCCGGTGCCATCAGCTGGCTCCGACCGATCCGTTGCGTGGTGGGCTCGCCAGCGCCGCGGCCTGCGCCTGGTCAGCCGCCATGTGCGCCGCAAACTCTTCAGTGCGGGCGGCGGCTTCACGCACATCGGCGTCCGTCAGATAGCGGGGCGCGCCGTACACCACGGTGATGCGCGCGAAGGGCTTGGGAATCTCGAAGGCATCCCAGCTGCGCAACTGCCACTTGCGATCGACATGCGCCGTGATGGTCACGACCGGCACCTGTGCGCGATGTGCCAGAATGAGCGCGCCCGGCGCAAAGCTGTGCCGCGGCCCGCGGGGCCCATCGGGAGTGAAGGCCATGTCGGTGCCCTGCTTCACCACCTGCACCGCTTCGAGCAAGGCCCGCGTACCACCGCGCGATGACGACCCACGCACGCCGAACATGCCGAACTTCTCGAGGATGCGCGTGATGATTTCGCCGTCGCGATGCTCGCTCACGAGTACCCCGGTGCGCACATGATGCGACCAGAGAACCGGCAGCATCTG
Organism: Gemmatimonadaceae bacterium; assembly: GCA_016741895.1. Taxonomy (GTDB): domain Bacteria; phylum Gemmatimonadota; class Gemmatimonadetes; order Gemmatimonadales; family Gemmatimonadaceae; genus Gemmatimonas. The sequence goes on from JACVCT010000232.1 coordinate 2,201, forward strand.
CCCGTGCCACAGCGTGTACACACAGGCCGTCTGCCCATCCCGGCGCGGCCAGATGGCCTCACGACCATGCACCGTGCTGCGCCAGGTGAGGCCCAGCACCCGGAATACCATCCAGCCCAGCGCAATGCTGAGACGGGTCTTCCAGTCGAGCGTGTGCGCCGCGCGTGACTCGGGCGTCGTCATGTGTGGTGCTCCAGCATGCTGCGCATCATGCCCGCCACGCGCGCCGAGGCACCGGGCGCCCCCAGCGCCCCGCGCACCACCGACAATCCCTCGAGCGCCGTACGACGCGCGGCGCTCTGCACATCGAGCAACGGCAACAGCGCCGAGGCCACACGCGCCGGCACGAAGTCCTGCTGCACGAATTCCTTCGACACCTCCCGTCCGGCCACCACGTTCACAAGACCGATGTGCGGGATCTTCACCACGCGCCGCGCAATGCGGTACGTGAGCGGATTGGTCATGTAGCCGATGACATGTGGCAGACCGGCCACCGCCGCTTCCAGCGTGTTGGTGCCGCTCTTGAGCAGACCCGCCGTGGCGGCGCGCTGCACCACAAACCCCTGCCCCGACACCAGCGGAAACGGACACTGCGCCTGATCGATGCTCACCGTGGGCGCGACGCCCACCACCACCTGCACCTCGGGACGCTGCGCTTGCACCTGCTGCGCGGCCTCCACAAAGGGCGTGAGATGACGCGCGATCTCCGCGCGGCGGCTGCCCGGGAATACCGCGAGCACCGGACGTGCCGGGTCGAGGCCCAGCTGCGCACAGGCCTCTTCGCGTGACGGCAGGTGCTGCGCACGATCAAGCAGCGGATGGCCGACGAACGTGGCATCCACGCCATGCTGACGCAGCAGGGTTTCCTCGAACGGCAGAATGCACGCCGCCTTGCTGACCACCTGCGCAATGCGCGGCAGACGATCGGCACCCCAGGCCCACACCTGCGGGGTGATGTAATACAGCACCGGAATGCCCGCCGCCTTCGCGGCTGCCGCGACCTTGAGGTTGAAGCCGGGATAGTCCAGCAGCACCACCAGCCCCACCTGGCCACTCGCCATCTCACGCTTGAGGCGACGCAGCAGCGCCCAGTGCTTGGGCACGTGCTGCAGCACCTCCACGAACCCCATCACCGCGAGATGTTCGACGGGCTCGATGATTTCCACACCCGCCCGCGCCATGTGCTGTCCGCCCACCCCTCGCAGCCGGGCGCGCTGCGACGCGGGCACCGCGTCGGCGTCCCAGGACGCGTGCAGCGCCTCCACCACCTTGCCTGCATGCAGGTCGCCGGACGCTTCGCCGACGACGAACAGCACGTCACGCACGCGGCGTTCCGTCAGGATGGGCGTGCTCGGACATGGTGGCATGCGCCTGGTCGATGGCCGACACGATGCGCAGCGCTGCTTCGAGGGCTTCACGGCCCTCTTCACCCGTCACGGCCACGGGGTTCTGCCCCATGATGGCGCCGATGAACTGCGCCAGCTCAAGCCCCAGCGGTTCGCCATCGGGGGCCGTGAGCTCCACACGCTCCACGAACTCTTCGAGCGCGCGCGGGGCGCGGGCCAGAAGACGCGGATCGAAGTCGCCCCGCAGACGGAAGAACTCGCCCGTGCCGGCGGCCAGATCGAGCGAGAGATAGCCGCTCCGCTGGAAGATGCGCAGCTTGCGCAGTCGCTCGCGCGAAACGCGGCTGGCCGTGATGTTGGCCACCGCGCCATTGGCAAAGGTGAGCCGCGCGTTGGCGATATCCACCTGTGGCGTGAGCACCGGGATGCCCATGGCCTGCACATCGACCACACGCGTGCCCACCAGCGTGTGCACGAGGTCGAGATCATGGATCATGAGATCGAGCACCACCGCCACATCCGACCCGCGCGGATTGAACGGTGCGAGGCGGTCGCTTTCGATGAAGCGCGGCCCGTCCACATACGGCATGGCCGCGCGCACCGCCCGGTTGAAGCGCTCCACGTGCCCCACTTGCAACACCACACCGGCCGCGTGCGCCAGCGCCAGAAGTTCGTCCGCCTCATCCAGCGTGACCGTGAACGGCTTTTCGACGAACACGTGGCGTCCCTTGCGCAGGGCCGCCGAGGTCACGGCATGATGCGCCGTGGTGGGGACCACGATGGACACCGCATCGGCCTGGTCGAGCAGCGCCTCGAGTGACGGCAGCGCCGCCACGCCGTGCTGCTCGGCCACCTGCGCCGCTCGCGCCGGATTCTCGTCGACAAAGCCGACGAAGCGATCTCCACAGAGATCACGCAGAATGCGGACATGATGGATGCCGAGGCCACCGGCGCCCACCACGCCCACGCGCGGGGCGCGGGGACCGCTGAATCGCTGCAGGTCCACTGCTGACGTGCTGTTCATGATGCGCTCATGATCGGGTCAGAACCCCACGCCGCGCTGACTCGCCTCGATGAAGCCGAGGAAGTGCTCGACTTCGGGAATCATCGTCATCTCCGCGCGTGCGCGCTCCACACCCTGCGACAGGTTGAGGTCGGAGCGGAAGCAGAAGCGATAGGCGCGCTTGAGTTCGCGCACCACCGCGTCATCAAATCCGCTGCGCTGCAGCCCCACCGAGTTGAGCCCGAAGAGCTTGATGGGATTGCCCACCGCGCGCACATAGGGCGGCACATCCTGCGACACGCGCGAGCAGCCGCCGATGAAGGCGTGCTTGCCCACACGCGCGAACTGATGCACCGCGCACAGCCCCGAGATCGTGGCCCGATCCTCCACCATCACATGCCCCGCGAGCTGCGTGCCGTTCGAGATGATGACATGGTCGCCCACGTGACAATCGTGCGCGAGATGCACGTAGCTCATGAGGAAGCAGTGCTTGCCCACGCGCGTCGTGACCGAGTGCGCCGTGCCGCGGTTGACCGTGGCGTACTCGCGGATGGCGGTGTCGTCGCCGATCTCCACCCAGGTTTCCTCGCCGCGATACTTGAGGTCCTGCGGATCGCCGCCGAGGATGGCGCCCATTCCCACCTGCACGCGCTGGCCCAGTCGCACATTGCGTTCGAGCGTGGCGCGGGCCGCGATGCGCGAACCATCACCCACGCTGCACTTGGGACCGATGATCACCCACGGGCCGATCTCCACATCCTGGCCGATCTCGGCCGACGGATCGATGAGCGCCGAGGGGTGAATGCGCACGGACGATGTCGTCGTGGAGGACGCGAGAGTCTGCGCGTTCATCGATCGCGGACCATGGCCGCCATCTCTGCTTCGGTGACGACCTGACCATCGACGTATGCCGTGCCCTTCATCTTGCACATCGTGCCGCGCATCTGCAGCACATCGAGCTCGAGGCGCAGCTGATCGCCCGGCTTGACGGGCCGGCGGAACTTCACGTTGTCGAGCGACATGAAGTACACCACCTTCGACGAGGGATCGTCGATGGTGCGCATGAGCAGCATGCCGCCCACCTGCGCCATGGCCTCGATGATCAGCACCCCCGGCATGATGGGATGTCCCGGGAAGTGGCCCTGGAAGAACGGCTCGTTGATGGTGACGTTCTTGAGCCCGACGATGCGCTTGCCCTCCTCGATGTCGAGGATGCGATCGACCAGCAGGAAGGGATAGCGGTGCGGCAGCACCTGCAGGATGTCTTCGACGGTGTACACGGCAGGCTCCGGGACAGCGTGTTGCACGAGGGCGCGAACCAGGGCAACCGTGCCCCGATGACTGGGTTTGTGGGCCACGACGCGAGCCCGCAACCGGGCTCCCGCCAGCACGAGATCTCCGACGCAATCGAGCGCCTTGTGGCGCGCGAACTCGTCGGTCCAACGCAAACTGGTGTCCACCAGCCCCTCGCCATCGAGCACGATGGCATTGGCCGTGGACGCCCCCTGAATCAATCCCTTCGCCCGCAGCGCGTCCACTTCGTGCATGAAGCCGAAGGTGCGGGCGGCCGCGAGTTCGCCGGCAAAGGTCGAGGGGGTCACACGCCCCGCCCACTGCTGCGGGCCAATGAGCGGATGCGGGAAATCGATGGTGACCGTGAGGTCGAAACCCATGCTCGGATGGGCCTCGTACACCGACTCGCCGTCCACCACCCGTATCGACTTGCGCAGCACCAGCCAGTCGGGCCGGCCGCCGTGGGCCACGGGCTCCGCCAACTGCAACGCCTCGAGAAACGGCTGCGCGCTGCCATCCATGATGGGCGGCTCGGGGCCATCCATGGCAATCTCGAGGTCGTCGAGGCCAAGGCCACCGACAGCCGCCAGCACGTGTTCCACCGTGTGCAGCGCGGCGCTGCCTGTGCCCAACTGGGTGCGGCGCTCCGCCTCCACCGCGATCTGCACCCGCGCCGGAATGAGTGGACGGTCCGGCAGATCCTCCCGACGGAACACAATGCCCGTGCCCGGCGCGGCCGGACGGAAGGTCAGGCGGCATGGATGGCCAAGATGCAGCCCGATGCCCTCGACCTGCGCCTCACGGGCAATGGTGTAGCGCGGCGCCTGCAGAGACGTGGAGCGGCCACGCGCCGCGGCGCCTTCTCCTGCCAGCGCGAT
>JACVCT010000233.1 GCA_016741895.1 Gemmatimonadaceae bacterium
CAGCATTTCCCTGTGCGAGAAAGTCGAGCTCCAGCAACTACTTACGCCGTCGTTGCTGGAGCTCGAATCGCTCGATGTCGCTAAACAGTTGTCACTCTTCGACTTCTAACCGGACACGCCTGAGTTCCGGGTTCTGGGTTGGAGTCTCGAGTCTTGAGTCGACCAGGCGTCGACCAGACGCCGATCAGTACACCAGCATCGCGGCCGGATCTTCCATCAGTTCCTTGACGCGCACGAGGAACAGCACGGCCTGCTGCCCATCGATGATGCGGTGATCGTACGACAGCGCGATGTACATCATGGGCCGGATCTCCACCTTGCCGTCAATGGCCACGGGGCGATCCTGGATCTTGTGCAGGCCAAGAATGCCGACCTGCGGATAGTTGATGATGGGCGTGGAGACCAGCGAACCAAATACGCCACCATTGGTGATGGTGAAGGTGCCGCCGGTGAGGTCATCCATGGACAGCTTGCCGTCGCGCGCACGCTTGGCCACGGCGCCGATGTCCTTGCCGATCTCCACCACGCTCTTCTGATCGGCGTCCTTGATGTTGGGCACCACGAGGCCCGCATCGCTGGCCACGGCGATACCCATGTTCACGTAGTGCTTGTACACAATGGTGTCGCCGTCGATCTGCGCGTTCACCACCGGGTAGGCCTTGAGCGCCAGCGTGGCCGCTTTGACGAAGAAGGGCATGAACGAGAGCTTGACGCCCTGTTCCTTCTCGACACGATCCTTGAGTCGCTCACGCAGGGCCGAGATGGCCGTCATGTCGATCTCATTGAACGTCGTCAGATGCGCAGTGGCATGCTGCGACTGCAGCAGGTTTTCGGCGATGCGCTTGCGGCGCGTCGTCATCTTCTCGCGGGTTTCGCGCACGGCGTTGGCCGCAGGAGACGACGAAACAGCGGGAGCCTGGACGCCAGCAGCCTGAAGGACGGGAGCCGGCGCGACGGGAGCCTGGACACCAGCAGCCGGGGCGGCGGGGGCTGCCGCGGCGCTCATCACGTCGGCCTTGCTGACCACGCCGCCGCGGCCGGTGCCCTGCACGTCCGCCGGGTTGATGCCCGTTTCGGTGGCGAGGCGCGCTGCGGCTGGCGACACCTTGGTCTCAGCAGCGGCAGGGGCCGCCGCAGGTGCCGCCGCCGCAGGTGCCGCCGCCGCAGGTGCCGACGCCGCAGGGGCCGCGGCAACCGCTCCCGCCGCCCCGGCTGCCGGCGCTGCGGCTGCCGGCGTTCCCGCTCCCGCCGCTTGCTGTTGCAGTCCCCCGACCCCGTCGCCCCCCGCCCCCACGTCGCCCTCGCCCTTCGCGCGCGAGCTCAGCACGCCCGCCTCGAGCGCCGGCACTTCCACCGTGATCTTGTCGGTTTCGAGCTCGACGAGCGCGTCGCCCACGGCGACCGTGTCGCCCTCCTTCTTGAGCCAGCGCGAGACGGTCGCCTCGACGATCGATTCGCCAAGGGGGGGAACCTTGATGGACGACATACAGCAATACCGTGGTGGGAGTCGACTGATCGGAACGAACCCGCAATATAGACAGAGGACCGGCGGGAATGGTCGGCCCTTGTAGATTCTTGAGCCGCGTGACCGGGCGTTCCCTGCCCGTGCTCCGCCACCCTCCCTCGTCCTCACCCCTCGTCCCGATGTCGTCGACATCCCGCAGACCGGTCTTCCCGTTCGGGCCGCGTCGCCCCTCGCTGTTGCGTCGCCTGCCGCCCGCGCTCGCAGCTCTGGCTGCATCAGCCGCCACCTCCTACGCGCAGGGCGCGGCACCGGCATCCTCGCCGGTCGAAACGCCACTCGCCAAGCCCAATGCCAGCATCGAAGGCCTCGAGTCGCTGCGTGGTCTGCGCGAGCTTGGCACGGGCCGTCTGCTGGTGGTGAACGGCGCGCAGCTCGAGCTGGTGGACCTGAGCACACGCAAGAGGGAAGAGCGCGCGCTCACCGCCAGCGGGCCTGCGCCCCGCGTGCTGCAGGGGCTCTGGCGCTGGGTGGATGACTCGCTGGTGACAATCGACCCGCTCTCCGGTCGTTTCTTCATTGTGGACGGCAGCGGCACCGTGGTGCGCGAACAGCGGGTCCGTCTCCCCAGCGGACCCATGCGCGGCCCGGGTGGGCCCGGCGGCCCCGGCGGTCCAGGTGGGCCGGGTGGCGCACAGGGCGGCGGCATTACGGGCATTCGTGCCCTTGTGAGCCCTGAGCTGGCGCTGGGCACGGGTCAACCGCCCCGGCCCCAGCTCACGGGCGCCGCGGCCGCCACGCAGGCGCCGCCGCGCATCCCGATCCCCATCGTCCGTATCCGGCTGGCCTCCGCAACTTTCGACACGGCCGCGCAGCTCATGCCCGCGCAGGCCCCCAAGCCGCCCGTCATGGGCAGCGGCGGCAACTACAAGGTCTACGCCAATACGTCGGCGCTGCAGCCGGTGGATACCTGGGCGCCACTCTCCGATGGCACGGTGATGATTCTCCGTGCCGCCAGCTACCGCGTCGATCTGATTGGCGTGGACGGCACCCGTGTGTCCCTAGGACCCGTGCCCTTCACACCCGTGCCCGTCACCGATGACGATCGCAAGCGTGTCATGGACGACAACCGGCGCAACGTGGAAGAAGCCCTGCGCAACAACCCGCGCCGCACGAGCATTTCCACCATCGCCGTCGAGGAGCCGTCGTCCTGGCCGAGTACTCATCCGCCCTTCCGGGGCGACCTGGCGCCGGTCGTGGACCCCATCGACCGGGTCTGGGTGGTGACGCGCTGCGAGAAGGAGGCCAAGGCGCGCTGTTATGATGTGATTGATCGGGATGGCCAGCGGCAGGGCCGGGTGCGGCTGCCCGATCGCACGCTCGTTGTGGGCTTCGGTGCCGTCTCGATTTACACGCTCGACGTGCAGAAGCCCGACAAGCCGGTCCTCCAGCGACACCCTCTTCCGTTCTGACGTCATGTCCCTGTACCGCATGCGCGCGCTGACCTTCGCCGAACACGGTGGCCCGGAGCAACTGGTCGTGCGCGATGACATCGCCATGCCCACCATTGATGCGGGCGACAGTGTGCGCGTGCGCCTCGTTGCGGCGGCCCTCAACCGGCTGGACCTCTGGGTGCTGGGTGGCATCCCGGGGTCCAAGGTCCGTCCCGGCTGGCCTTTGGGCTCGGACGGCGCGGGCATTGTGGAGGCGGTGGGCAGCGGGGTGACGCGGGTCAAGCCGGGCGATCGGGTCATCATCAATCCCGGCGTGGTGGACCGCAGCTGTCAGTGCGAGTACTGCCGCGACGGAGATCAGCCCCTCTGTCTGACCTACGGCATTCTCGGCGAGCATCGGCCGGGCACGCTGGCCGAGTACGTGGTGGTGCCCGAGGCCAACCTGCGCACCTTCCCCGACTGGCTGCCCTGGGAAACGGCGGCGGCCTTTCCGCTGGCCACGCTCACGGCCTGGCGCATGGTGGTCACGCGCGCCAAGGTGCGCGCCGGCGATCAGGTGCTCATCTGGGGCATCGGCGGCGGCGTGGCGCTGGCCGCCCTGCAGATCTGCAAGCATCTGGGCGCCACGGTCTGGGTCACCTCCTCCAGTCCGGACAAGCTCGATCGCGCCCAGCTGCTGGGGGCGGATCATCTGCTCGATCACCGGCAACCCGACCTCGGCAAGACCATTCGCGCCCGCACCGACAAGCGCGGCGTGGACGTGGTCATCGATTCGGTGGGCGAAGCCACCTGGCCCCAGTCGCTGACGGCGCTCGGGCGGCGCGGCCGGCTGGTGACCTGCGGGGGCACCAGCGGGCCCTTCGTGCAGGTGGACGTGCGCCGCATGTTCTGGAACCAGTGGACCCTCATGGGCTCCACCATGGGCAATGACGCCGAGTTCGACACGATCAGCGATTTCTTCGATCACGGTTCGCTGCAGCCACCGGTGGACTCGGTCTGGAGTCTCGACGAGGCGCAGGCGGCCTACGAGCGCCTCGCCTCGGGGCAGCAGTTCGGCAAGGTGGTCATCCGTCTGCGTGGGCAGGCGGGCGAGTTGGCGGGATGACCGAGTCGGCGCGCTTCACGGCCGACGAGGAGCGCGCGCTCCGGACCGCCGTCCAGCAGGGGGAGCGGCCCGATTGCCCGCGCTGTGGCGTGCCCATGACCCAGCGGCCCATCGGCGGCGGCTCGTTTGGGCTGGGCTATCATCGCCAGCGTGAGTGGCTGCTGTGTCCGCAGTGCCGCCGCAGCGCGATCTTCGACGTTCGGCGCGGTACCCGGCTCTAGCCAACACCCGCCAGCGCGCTCCGGGAACCCCCTCTGTCCTCGTGACACAGGGCACTAAGTTTCCGGGACGCATCATTCCTTCATTCGTCGGGATCCCTTGTTTCAGCCGTCCGCCCCTGTCGGCGACTCGTCGTCGCTGTGGTTTGCCGATTCACTGCGCGTTGCCCTCGCGGCCGCGCAGGACGTCTCGGGTGAATCGTCCGTCGCCAGCACGTTTACCGAACGACTCGCGCAGAGCTTCTCGCTGCTCGGCGAGTTCGTTCCGGCGTTGTTTGGCGCGCTCGTCATTCTGTTTGCCGGGTACCTCGTGGCCAAGGTCGTGGAGAAGGGCACCACGCGCCTGTTGCGCCGCGTGAAGTTCAATCAGCTGCTCGAGCGGGGCGGCGTGGTGCAGGCCGTGGAGCGCTCCGGTTCGCACCTCAATCCCGCCAAGGTGCTCGCGAACCTGCTGTTCTGGGTCGTGATGTTCGCCGTGCTCATGATTGCGGCCAGCGCCATCGGTCTCGACTCGCTGGCGAATGTGTTCACGGAGCTGGTGAGCTACATCCCGAGTGTCATCGCGGCCATCGTCATCATCATTCTTGGCATCGTGCTGGGTGGTTTTGTTGGTGGACTGATCATGGCCTCGGCCGGTGGCTTGTACGGCGGCCCCTGGCTCGCGCGCATCGGGCGCGGCGGGGTCATCGTGCTCGCGGTGTTCATGGCGCTGCAGGAGCTGGGCATTGCCACCGACATCGTGACCACGGCCTTCGCCATTCTGTTCGGTGCGGTGGCGCTTGCTCTGGCGCTGTCGTTCGGGCTTGGCAATCGCGAGCTGGCCGGTCAGGTCACTCGCGAGTGGTATGAGCGCTATCAGGCCGAACGTCGCGCCATCGATGCCGAAGCCGCCGCTGAAGAGGCGGAAGAACTCGCTGAGGCAACCTCCGAAGAGGCCGCCGAGGCTGCGGAAGCGGCCGCGCAGGCCGCCAAGGCGGCGGCCAAGGCCGCGGCGGTGCAGGCCCGCTCTGCGGCGGCAGGCAGCGCTGCGCAGGGCGGAGCGGCGCATGGCGGAGCGGCGCATGGCGGTGCAGCGCTGCTCGTGGTGCTCGGGCTGCTGCCCTGGCCGACGCCGGCCACCGCACAGGCGGCGCCGGCGAGGGCAACCCAGACGGCGGTGAGTGATTCCGCGCGTGAGGCCCGCCTCGAGCGGGCACGGCTCGAAGCGGAGACCGAGGCGCTGTATGGTCAGCTCAATGCACTCCGCCGGGACCTGCTGACGCGTGCGGACTGGGCCGAGCTGGGCGACCGCTGCAATCCGGGGGCACTGCGCGTGTTCTCGCGCGACACCACGCCCGCGCAACGCGACTCGGTGCAGGCCATGGTGGAGCGCATGGAGTCCATCATCGTGAACCGCGGCGTGGGTGCGCGACTCGACACACCCGAGGCCCGTCGTCTGCTGCGCGTCATCGTGGGCTGGGAAGCCGGCATCGACCGGCCGTTCTGGGACGAGCTCGAGCCGGCGGGGCGCGCTGCGGCCAGGCCAAAGTTGCGTGAAGCCGTGGCCACCGGCATGACGGGCGAGGTACCCGACCCCCAGGGGCCGGGCTGCCTGCCGTCGCCCCTGGCGTCGGACACGGTGACCTTCGTGCTGCCCGGGTTCAGCACCATGGACTTCCCCAGGGCGCCCAAGCCCCGCGTGAAGGCCTATTTCGGCCCGGAAGCCCAGCGGCATGCCCGGGATGAGTTCTATGCCGCCGTGGGGCGTAACAGGCCCGAGGCGGAGCTGAGTTACATGCTGGTCGCACCGGTGGTGATCTGGCGCGACTACGCTCTGGTGGCGGTGCGTCGGCCGGTGGAGCCGGGCGGCGTCATTCTCGACGCACCGGGCCGCGGCGGGGCGGTGTACCTCATGCGCCGCAGCGGCATGGGCGCGACCGCCGAGTGGCGACTGGTCACCATTGTCCGTACCTGGGGCGCCTGAATCGGGCCAGCTCGGCAGTTAAATTTCAAGGCTACACCCCGATGGCCGCTCCGGCCCGCCGTCTTTCCGGCGCCGTCGTTCGCCCAGCCATCGGGTCCGCCAATGATTTCGTCCACGGCCACGCCGTCGGCTGCACCTCTCTTCCCGCCGTCCCATGACCGCACCGAACGCCCGCGAACGCATCCTGCCCCGCCTCATCGACGAGGAGGTCAAGGAATCGTTCATCAACTACTCCATGAGCGTCATCGTGTCGCGCGCGCTGCCGGACGTGCGCGATGGCCTCAAGCCCGTGCATCGCCGTGTGCTGTATGCGATGAACGAGCTCGGACTGTTGCCGGGGCGTCCGTACAAGAAGTCGGCGACGGTGGTGGGCGACGTGCTTGGCAAGTACCACCCGCACGGTGACAGCAGCGGGTACGATGCGCCCGTGCGAATGGGGCAGGACTTCTCGCTGCGCCATCCGCTGCTGGACGGTCAGGGCAACTGCGGGTCCAGGGACGCGGCCGGCCG
>JACVCT010000234.1 GCA_016741895.1 Gemmatimonadaceae bacterium
CCGGCCCGCCCCCCTGTGAACTTGGGGCCGCCGGCGACGTCCGTGTCCCCCTTTCCCCCCCCTGTTGGCCCTCCCGCCCTGTTCATGCCTGCCAACCTGCTGGCCCGCCTCCGTCGTTTGCGTCGCAGCTCCCCCGCCTGGCGCCATGCCACGGCCGTGACGCTGCTGGTCGTGCCTCTGGCCACGGGCGCCTGGAGTCTGCAGCGCCGTTCGGAGCGACAAGGACCGGCCCTGCTGGAGCAGGTCATGACGCTGGTCATGCTGCGCTTCAGTGACACGCTGACGGCCAACGCGCTGTACGAAAAGGCCGCGCGTGGTCTCGTGCGTGAACTCAAGGATCCGTACGCCGATCTGCTCACGCCGGCCGATCTGGCCGACTTCGAGCTGAGCACCAACGGCAACTACAGCGGGCTCGGGGTGCTGCTCACGCCGCCCATCAATGGCGCCGTGACTGTGGAGAAGGTCTATGACGCGACGCCGGCCGCCGAAGCGGGGGTGCAACCCGGTGATCGCATCGTACGCATCAACGACAGCAGCAGCGTCGGGTGGAGCACCGAGCGGGTGCATCGTCACCTCGTGGGCGAGGACGGCACGCCGGTGGTGGTGACATTGGAGCGTGCGGGACTGCCGGCGCCGCTCACGCAACGCTTCGTGCGCCGCCGTGTGCACGTCTCATCGGTGCCGTTTCATCTCATGATCACGCCGGGCGTCGGCTACGTGCCCATCACGCGCTTCAGCGACAACACCTCGCGCGAGCTGCGGGATGCCATCGTGTCGCTCAAGCGTGCCGGCAGCCGCAGTCTGGTGCTCGACCTGCGTGGCAATCCGGGTGGTGTGGTGCAGGAAGCCCTGGCCACGGCCAATCTGTTCCTGCCCAAGGGTGCACCGCTGCTGGAAGTGCGTTCCCGCGAAGGCACCGAGCGCTTTGGCGCCGAGGTGGCGCCGCTGCTGCAGCAGGAACCCGTGGTGGTGCTGGTGGACGGTGGTTCTGCCTCATCGGCCGAGATCGTGGCCGGCGCACTGCAGGACAACGGTCGCGCGCTGCTGCTGGGCAGCCGGTCCTATGGCAAGGGGCTCGTGCAGAGCGTGTACGGACTGGATGGCGGCTATGCGCTCAAGCTCACCACCGGCCGCTGGTACACGCCCAAGGGCCGCTCCATCCAGAAGCAGCCCGATGGCAGCGGAGCCATCGCACCGGATGTCGCGGTGGCTGAGGATACGCTGGTTGCGGGTGAGCAGGCCCTGCGTCAGGTGCTGGCGCCGCACGCCACCAGCGTGTTTGGTCACGTGACCGGCGTGGCGCAGGCGGTTGTGCTGGAGCAGAAGCAGCGCGGCGCGGTCATTCGCGCCGACTTCCAGGTGCCTGCGGCCTGGACCGACAGCGTGTTTGCGCGGCTCAGGGCCGACGCGGTGCCGGTGACGCGCGCGCAGTTCGACGCGGGCCGCAGCGACATCGCGCGCAGCCTCGCGCATCGCGTGGCCACGCTGGCGCACGGCGATACGCTGGCGTTCCGCGTGAGTGCCAGCTGGGATCTGCCGCTCAAGCGCGCGGTGGAGCTGCTCGAGCGCGCGCCCAGCACATCGGTCTTGCTGCGCGCCGCGTCACGTGACACTGTGTCCTGATGGGCCGATACACACACCTGTTGTTTGATTTTGATGGGACGCTGGCCGATTCGTTTCCGTTCTTCGTGACCGTGTTCAATCAACTGGCCGCGCGACATCGCTTCACGGCGCTTTCGCCGGCCGACATTGACCGGCTGCGTCATCTCGATGCGCGCACCGTCATGCGCCACGTGGGGCTCCCCATGTGGCGTCTGCCGTTTGTGGCGGCCGACTTCCGCCGCCTCATGGCCAAAACTTCACAGAACATTCACCTGTTCGATGCCACCGACGCGACCCTGCGCTCCCTGCACGAGGCGGGACTGCAGCTGGCGGTGGTCACCTCCAACGCGCCGGCCACGGTGCACCGGCTGCTCGGGCCCGAGCGCGCGCGGGTGATAGCGCGCGTGGACGGCGGGTCGTCCATTTTCGGCAAGCGCTCGCGCATTCGGCGCGTCATGCGGGAACTGGGCGCGGCGCCGGAACGCACGTTGTATGTCGGTGATCAGGTCACCGATCTGCAGAGTGCGCGCCGCGCCGGTGTGGCCTTCGGCGCGGTGGGCTGGGGTTATGCGCCGCTCGCTGCCTTTGCGCCACATGCGCCCGAGCATGTGTTCACCGACATGTCCGACCTCGTGCATCAGGTGCTGGCAGCCTGACGCTGCAGCGCGCAGCCCGCAGCGGCGCAACGCTCTGCTTCAGCGCGAACAGGGTTGCACCTCGGCCAGCACCGGCAGGTGATCCGACAGGAATCGTCCGTCCCAGCGATCACTGAGAATGCCGTGACGCCGCACGCGCACGCCATCGCTCACGAACACGAAGTCGATGCGGCGATCGGGTTCGATGTCCTTGAAGGCGTTCCAGGTGGAGAAGGGGCCGTAGTGTGGCGTGTCGCTCACGTGCAGCGCATCACGCAGCGGCCGTGACCCGTCGGGCAGTGTGCTCGTGGTGAGCGTGACGTAGGCCGGGTGCGAGGGATTGGCGTTGAAGTCCCCCGTCATGGTGAGTGGCAGGCCCTTGGCCAGCGCGCCCAGGCGGCGCCGGATGAGCCGCGCACTTTCCACGCGCGCGCTGTCGCCCACATGATCGAAGTGCGTGTTGACATGCACCCAGGTGCAGCCGCTCTGCTTGTCGCGAAACCGCGCCCAGGTGGCGATGCGCTCGAGGGCGGCGTCCCAGCCCTTGCTGCCCACCACGTCGGGCGTGGGCGAGAGCCAGAAGGTGCCACTCTCGAGGGCCGTCACCCGCGTGGTGTCGTAGAGAATGGCCGAGAACTCCCCGCGCTCTGCTCCATCACTGCGGCCCACACCCACGCGACGATACGTGGGCAGCAGCGCGTCGAGCTCACGCAGCATGCTTGCCAGCGCCTCCTGCACGCCCACCACCTGCGCGCCATGAAAGCGAATGGCGCCGGCCACGTGGTCGCGCCGACGCGGCCAGGCGTTGGGACCGTCGGCCGGGTTGTCGTAGCGCAGGTTGAAGGACATCAGCCGGCGTGGATGCCCTGCGCGTCGCGCGCGCCGATACCGTGCAACCGGATGTCAGTGGCCAGAGCAGCAGCGCGCACAGCGCTGTGTGCCGAAGCGAGGTCTGCCGGTAGAGATGCCGGTACAGATGCTGATACAGGTGCCGGTACAGCTGCCGGAGTGGGGCGACGGACATGGCTGGGGAATGTGCGGGGAGGGTGCGAGCGCGGGCCGCGGCTCCCGCTCGACACGCCGCGGATCCCGCCTGGCATGTGAACGTTGGCGCGCGACCGTAACGTGGACAGTGTAGAGGCGATCCCTCTTCGGCAACCTGTTTCACGGGAGTGCAACATGACTGGTTCACGGTGGAGGCCGGCCTTCAATCTCGCGCTGGCCGTTGGTGTCACGGCGACAAGCCCGGCATTCGCGCAGGCGCCGGTCAACAGCGAGTGGCCGGTCTATGGCGGTGATGCCGGAGGGCAGCGCTATTCGCCCCTCGCGCAGATCAACCGCCGCACGGTGTCCGACCTCGTGCCTGCATGGACCTTTCGTAGCGGTGAACTGTCGGAGCGGGTGGAACGCGGCTCGCCGCCATCACTGGAAGTGACGCCGCTCATGGTGGACGGCAGCGTGTTTGTCAGTACGCCCCTGGGGCGCGTGTTTGCCCTCGATCCCGCCACCGGCGCAGAACGCTGGCGTTTCGACGCCAAGGTGCCGGCCAATGCCGGCTACGGCGACTTCACCAATCGCGGGGTGGCCTGGTGGCGTGACGCCCAGGCCGATGCGCGCGGCGATTCATCGGCGGTGTGCGCGCGTCGGGTGCTGGCCGTGTCCATCGATGCCCGGCTGTTTGCGCTGGATGCACGCACGGGGCTGCCCTGTGCGGCCTTTGGACGTGCCGGCGTCGTGAACCTGCGCGAAGGGCTGCGGCTTCCACCCTTCGAATTTCCGGCCTATCAGCAGACTTCGCCACCAACCGTCGTTGGCGACGTGGTGGTGCTGGGTTCCTCCATTGCCGACAACTCGCGCATCAATCCGGCGAGCGGTGAAGTGCGGGCCTTCGATGTGCGCACGGGGCGACTGCTCTGGTCCTTTGACCCGATTCCACAGGACGCACGCGATCCGCAGTTCGCCAGTTGGCAGGGACGCGCCAACGCCACCGGCGGGGCCAACGTCTGGTCGGTCATCGTCGCGGACTCGGCGCTTGGTCTCGTCTATCTCCCCACATCGAGCCCGGCGCCGGACTATGTGGGCATTCTGCGTCCCGGCGACAATCGCTACGCCAACTCCGTGGTGGCCCTGCGCGTCCGCGACGGGCAGGTGGCCTGGCACTTCCAGACGGTGCATCACGATCTCTGGGACTACGACAATGCCTCACCACCCGCGCTGACGACGGTTCGCGTGGGAGGCGTGATGCGCGAGGCGGTGGTGCAAGGCACCAAGACCGGGCAACTGTTTGTGCTCGATCGACGCACGGGTGAGCCGCTGCTTCCAGTCGAGGAGCGCGCCGTGCCGCGTTCCGATGTCCCCGGCGAACAAGCGTCGGCGACACAACCCTTCAGTGTCATCACCCTCTCTCCGCATCATTTCGCGCTGGACTCAGTCTGGGGGCCGACCGCAGAGGATCGGGACGCCTGTCGTGAGGCCATCGCGCCGCTGCGCAACGAAGGCATCTTCACGCCGCCCAGCCTGCAGGGCACACTCGCCATACCTTCCAACATCGGTGGCGCGCACTGGGGCGGCGTGGCCATCGATCCGGAAACCCGGACAGCCTTCGTTCCGGTCAATCGCCTTCTCGCCATGGTCCAGCTCATTCCCGACAGTCTGTATGACCCGGCTGCGGCGCGTGCCATCAGCAGTCGGACGGACGATCAGTTCACCCGCATGCGCGGCACCGGGTATGTGATGCGACGTCGTATTCTGCTCGGACCGAGCGGATTGCCCTGCTCGCCGCCACCGTTCGGCGAACTGGTGGCCGTGAACCTCGATTCTGGTCAGCGTCGCTGGTCTGTGCCACTGGGTCGCATGCAGCGCGACAGCAGCGCGGCCACGCCGGACGACTGGGGGTCCCCCAATCTGGGTGGCCCGCTGGTTACCGCGGGGGGCCTGGTGTTCATGGGTGGCTCCATTGACCGCAGTTTGCGCGCATTCGACAGTGCCACGGGACAGGTGCTGTGGCGTGGTACGCTGCCGGCGGGTGGCAAGGCCACACCCATGACCTACGCCTACCGTGGTCGGCAATACGTGCTCATTGCAGCCGGCGGCGGTGGCGTGTGGGGATCGGGTGATGCCATTGTGGCTTTTGCGTTGCCCGAGACCAGGTGATGACGCGCGCAGGTCTGCAGTGGAGCCCCGGATGGAGCCCCGGAGGGAGTTCCAGATCGCGGGCGCTGCTGACTGGGGTGGTGTTCTGGACGGCGCTGGGATTGCTGTCGTTCAGCTATCGCCAACTCGATACCGTCGTGCGTGGTCACGCCGAGCCTTTCCAGATCCGTCTCATCGAAGAGCTCACGGGCACCTGGGGCGCTGGCCTGCTGGCCCTCGTGGTGGCGCGGGTGGTGCGCGGATTGCGCGGACGTGGGCTGCTGAGGCTGTGGCATGTGCCGGCCCTGCTGCTCTACTCTGCCGCGCACACCAGCTGGAACTGGCTCACGCGGTCGCTGCTGTTTCCGTTGGCCGGACTCGGCGCGTACGACTATGGCACGATGTCGTGGCGCTACCTCATGGAACTGGGCAACGACATTCTCGGCTACGGCGTGATCGCGCTGGCGGTCACCTATTTCGACCAGCAGCGGGAGAAACAGCAGCAGGCGCTGCGCCTGCTGACGCTGGAGGCCGAAATCTCTCAGGCGCGCATGGCCTCGCTCGAGGCCCGATTGCAGCCGCACTTTCTGTTCAATGCGCTCAACACGATTTCCGGTGTGATGTACGAGGACGTGGCGGTGGCGGATCGCATGCTGCATCGTCTCTCGCGCCTCCTGCGCCGCACGCTCGATCAGCCGACCGGACTGGTCACGCTGCGAGAGGAGATCGAGACGCTGTCCCTGTGGACGAGCATCATGACGGCACGATTCGGCGATCGCCTGCAGGTCACCCATGCCATCGATGACGCCGTGCTGGAGGCACGCGTTCCGTCTCTGCTGCTGCAGCCGCTGGTGGAGAATGCGGTGCAGCACGGACTCCGTGGCGCGGCCGGAGACGGGGATGACGCCGCGCTGCGTGTGCAGGTGACGGCCAGGCGCATGGGCAACACGCCACAGGCCGATGACGTGCTGCTCTGTGTCACGGACAACGGCGTCGGCTGGCAAGGCCGCGAAACGGAGGCGCTCGAGTCCGGAGTGGGCCTCAGCACGACCCGTCGCCGACTGCACACGCAGTACGGCGCGGCGGCCACGTTGACGCTTGCTGCTGCGCCTGATGGAGGGGCGCAGGTCTGTCTGCGCCTGCCGCTGGTGACATCCGATGCACACTGAGTCCCCGAAATCGGGAGACCTCGCCAACACGTCCACGCCGCGCTGGCGTGGGCTGGTGGTGGACGGCCGGGCACCGGCGCGTGCCAAGTTGGCCCCCTTTCTCGAGGCGCTTCCCGCCGTCGGGCCCACCCTCACGCCCCGCTCCGCA